>JAIPKB010000159.1 GCA_021733795.1 Akkermansiaceae bacterium
GATGTGGCCGTGGTGGCCCGAAATGAGGACCTCGGGGACCGTCAGACCTTGGAAGTCGATCGGCCGGGTGTAGGCCGGGGATTCCAGCAGCTTGGGGTTGGAAAATGACTCGTCGAGCGGTGAATTGTCGTCGCCGAGCGCTCCGGGCAGCAGCCGGATGATGGCATCGCAGACGACGGCGGCGGCCAGCGCGCCGTTGGTCAGGACGTAGTCGCCGATCGAGAGTTCCAGGTCCACCAGCGACTCCACCACGCGGTGGTCCACGCCTTCGTAGTGGCCGCAGAGGATGAGCAGGTGGGGGCAGGCGGAGAGTTCGCGGGCGAGCGCTTGGTCGAAGGGTTTGCCCTGGGGGGTCATCAGCACCACCCGGGTGTCAGCCTGGCGGAGGGCGGCGACGGCGGCGAACAAGGGTTCCGGTTTCAACAACATTCCGGGGCCGCCACCGCACGGGGTGTCATCCACCCGGCGGTGTTTGTCGGTAGACCAGTCGCGCAATTGGTGGGCGTGGACCTCGGCCACGCCGGCATCGCGCGCCCGCTGGATGACCGAGTCGCTGAGAGGGGCGAGCACGATTTCCGGAAACAGGGTGACGACGTCGATGCGCATGGGCGGGGTTTTCCCATAGACGGGAGTGTTTGGCAAGAAGTGATGGGGGCTCTTCACCTTCACGGGTGCGGAAAAAATAAGTCAGCGTCCGCTTCACGCTTGGCACTGGCAGGGACCGACCTCCGGGCGGTCCGGTCAATACTGTTCAATTAGGCGGGAAGGACAGATATATTCAACCACGGATGACACGGATGTACACGGATGTACACGGATAAGAGAGAAAAGCGCGGAGCACTATCCGTGCCAATCCGTGTCATCCGTGGTTGAAAATTCTTAATTGAACAGTATTGGTCGGTCCGGTTGGGGACGGTCCCGAGCGCGGGAAAGAACGTTGCCCGTTTTTTAGGTTCCCGCTGTGGGGGACCGCTGGGCAACACGGATGCTGAGGGCGTTTCGTGGATTCAAGGAAAGCGGCCTCGCTCCAGCCGGACCGCTCGGAGAGACGGTCCCTGCCTGCTTTGACTTTTCCCACCTTCACTCCCACCCCTGATCCTGCCAGTCGGCGGGGGTCTCACCGAAACTCTTGACGATTTCCGTGGGGATGAAAACAAACTCGTCCTGGCGTTTTTCGGACGGGCTCAGGCGGAACACCACGCGTTTGCGCACGGTGCGGCCATGCCCTCGGACGGAGAGGTCCGCCTCGACTTCCAAGGCTCCGTCCTCACGTGGTTTCACTTGGAGCAGTCCGGGCATCTCGAAGACCGCCCGGGTGGGGCCGCTGCTGCCCTTGGGCTTCACAAAGTCCGCGCGTTTGCCCAAATAGTTGGTGGGGTAAGCTTCGTCACGCTTGGTTTTCCCGGTGCGGGTCCGCAGGCGGTGGACGGTCAGCCATTCCAGTTGGCCCTTGTCATCGGTGGCTTCGATCCGCCAGCGGAACGGGCCGTCGAGGGTCGCCACGGTGGCCCCCACCACCATCGCGCTCATCCCGAAGCTGCCACCGGAGGTGCCTTCCGGTTTGAGCTGCAGCCGGATTCCGGCCCCGTTGACCGTGACCGCGGGCGACGAGGCGGCCACGTCGTAGGTGTGTTTTTTCGCGAGCAGGCCCACGCAGCCACTCAACGAGCAGGCGACTAACAGGAAAACCAGGCTTGTCGGACGGGCGGAGACCCGTATCATGGCGGCGATGAACGATTGGAACCTCATGGCGGTGGTGATTGTAGTTTGTTTGTTCGGGCTGTGGAAGCTCGAACTGATCGCTACCCTGCTGAATTTGAAGGCCTTCCCCGCCAGTGTGCCGGCGGCGATGGAGGGGTGGCTCACTCCGGAAAAGCTCGATCAGGGGCGCGATTACCTGCGGGTCAACGCCCGCTTCGGGATCATTCAGGGGGCGTTTTCCCTCACGGTGCTGCTGGTGTTTTGGACCCTCGGCGGGTTCAGCTGGCTCGACGGGTTGAGCCGCTCGCTCGCGCCCAATCAGTTGGTGGCTGGGTTGGTGTTCATCTCCGCCCTGGTGGTCGGGCAGGGGTTGCTGGACCTGCCGTTCGCGTATTACGACACGTTTGTGATCGAGCAAGGCTTCGGGTTCAACCGGGCGACCTTGGGCACTTTCATCATGGACCGGGTGAAGGGGTTGGTATTGGGCGCCTTGCTGGGGCTGCCGTTGCTGGCTGCCGTGCTGTGGATTTTCAACCAGGTGGAGCACGCCTGGCTGTGGGCCTGGGTGGTGGTCACGGCTTTCCAGCTGGTGCTGACCTATCTGGCACCCACCTGGATCATGCCGCTGTTCAACAAGTTCACCCCGATGCCGGATGGTCCGCTCAAGCAGGCCATCGAGGACCTCGGCGAGCGTTGCGGGTTTCCCCTGACCGGGGTGTTTGTGATGGACGGCTCCAAGCGCTCGACCAAGGCCAACGCGTTTTTCACCGGATTGGGGAAACGGAAGAAAATCGCGCTGTTCGACACCTTGATCGAAAAGAGCACCACCGACGAACTGCTCGGCGTGCTCGCCCATGAGATCGGCCATTTCCGCTGCGGTCACATCAAACAACGGCTGGCGATGGGGATTGTGCAGACCGCCGTCATCTTCTATCTGCTCGGGCTGGCGATCGATCCGCAGGGCGGCTTTGCCCGGCAGTTGTTCGATGCCTTCGGAGTCCACACGATTTCCCCGCAGGTGGGCTTGGTGCTGTTCAGCCTGCTGCTCCAACCGGTCGGCAAGTTGCTCGGCGTGCTGGCCAATGCCTGGTCGCGCAAGCATGAGTTCGAGGCGGATGCCTACGCGGTCAATGCCACCGGCAGTGGTGCGCCGTTGGCCGAGGCTCTGAGAAAACTCTCCACCGACCACCTTTCCCATCCCGCGCCCGCCAAGTTGCGGGTGTGGCTGGATTACTCCCATCCGCCGTTGCTGCAGCGGTTGGAGGCGCTGGAGGGAGTGGGGAAGTGATCAGGGGCGGGGCCATGACCGAAAAATCAAAGCAGGCAGGGACCGTCTCTCCGAGCGGTCCGGCTGGGGCGAGGCCGCTTTGCTTGAATCACCGTAACACCCTCAGCACCCGTGTCGGCCAGCGGTTCCCCACAACGGGAATCTAACGACCTAGCGGTGTTCTTTCCCGCGCTCGGGACCGTCCCCAACCGGACCGCCCGGAGGTCGGCCCCTGCCAGTGCCAAGCGTGAAGCGGGCGCGGACTTTTTTGTCATGCCCCCATCAGGGGGGGCGGGGGCAGTTTCGACTGTAGTTTCGACTTGCGCATCGGGTCGGGGTGATTGATGGTTGGGGCATGTTCGACGCCGACCGCTACGATGGCCGCATGCCGTATCGCCGCTGTGGGGATTCCGGGTTGTTGCTGCCCGCGATTTCTCTGGGATGCTGGCACAATTTCGGGCGGGTGGATGATTTCCAGGAGGCTCGCAAGATCATGCGGCGGGCCTTTGACCGCGGGATCAACCACTTCGACCTGGCCAACAACTACGGTCCGCCTCCCGGTTCGTCGGAGGAAAATGTGGGCCGGATCCTGGCGGAGGATTTCGCCTGCCATCGGGACGAATTGATCATTTCGACCAAGGCCGGCCACGAGATGTGGGGCGGCCCCTTTGGCGAATGGGGGTCGCGCAAGCACCTGCTGGCATCGCTCGACCAATCACTGCGGCGGCTGCGGCTGCCCTACGTCGATATTTTCTACTCGCACCGGCCGGATCCCAACACCCGGTTGGAGGAAACCATGGCGGCGCTGGCCAGTGCCGTCCACAGCGGCAAGGCGCTCTACGTGGGGCTCTCGAAATACCCGCTCAAGCCGCTCAAGAAAGCGGTCCGCCTGCTCAAGGAGATGGGGGTCCGCTGTCTGATCTATCAGCCGCCCTACTCGATCCTCAACCGCTGGCCGGAGGCCGAGGGGATTCTGGATTGGCTGCTGGAGGAGGGGATCGGCTGCGTGGTGTTCAGTCCGCTGGCGCAGGGGATGCTCACGCCGAAATACCTCGACGGCATTCCGGAAGGCTCGCGGGCCGCCCGGCCGGAGGGGTTTCTCCAGCCCGAGCAGGTACTCGCCCAACAGGAAAAAATCCGTTCGCTGGGAGCCTTGGCGGGCGCACACGGCATGCCGCTGCATCACCTGGCGCTGCAGTGGACCCTGCGCCAGCCCTCCATCACCTCCGCCATCATCGGAGCCCGCAATGTGGCCCAGCTCGATGATTGTCTCAACGCCCTTGAATCCCCGGAGCCGGGGGAGACCCTGCTCGCGGCGATCGATGCCGTTGCCCCGGCAGTGAAAACCGGCCGCAAAACCAATTCCTGACCAATTCCTGACCAATTCCTGACCAACTCCTGACACCCGCCCCCTCATTATCCAACCATCTAACTGATACCCCGACCCAATGACCTGGAACGATTATTTTCTCACCCTGTTCGACAGTTGCTGTGCCACCTACCGTACGGGTGCACGCGAACTGGACCACTTTTTTTCCGGCGAGGATCTCGCCTATCTGTCCACCATCGGCCATCAGCCGCGGGAATTCTTCGACTTTGTGGAGGATTTCTGCGACGACGGGATGCCATCCGCATCCACCGCGCTGCTGGTGGCCGCCGTCCGCCGCGATTATTTTCTAACTATCCAGAAGGGGATCACCAGCAGCCAGGTGCTCGTCGCCGACGAGTTGCCGACCTTTGGCGACGAGCTGGATGGCATCGGCTACCTGCCGCGGGTTCTTGCCAAGGCGCGCGCCAAGCTCCGTGGAGAGTTGGATCCGGACATCATGTTCTGTTGTGGCGGCGACCGCAAGTTCCTCCGGACCCACGGCGGGATCCCGCCGGCCGACTTCCTCCGCCATGTATGGGCCGTCGGCGACAACGACCACAAGCTCGCCGCCTGGGTGAAATCCCGGATGGAGTGACGGGAAAGCGCATGGGCACCGGTGGCGGCGGTTTGCAACCGCCATGCCGAATCGAAACGCGGAGACGCGGAGTGCGCGAAGGAAGACGCGGAGCAAGCCGCGGAGGAAGAAAACAACCTTTTGCTGTCGGGTATTTGGGCTTGCCGGGGCGGGCGGGGAGTGATTCTCTGGTGTCCCTCCGATGGCCGCTCCGCAAAACACGATTGCCCTGGTTTACGACTACGACCAGACCCTCAGCCCCCGCTACATGCAGGATGACGTGTTGTTTCCCGAGTTCGGGATCAACCCGGAGCAGTTCTGGCGCAACTGCAACGCGCTGGTTAGCGAACAGAAGTGGGATGGCGAGCTGGCCTACATGAAATGCCTGCTCGACTATCTGGGGATGGACAACGTCACCAATGCCCGGCTCACCGAGCTGGGGGGGGGGTTGGGGTTCTTTCCCGGGGTGCCGGAGTTGTTCGCCGCGCTGCCGGCCCGCAGCCTGACCGCTGACCACGAGGCGGCGGGGATCAAGGTGGAGCATTACATCATTTCCTCCGGTCTCAAGGCGCTGCTCGATGGCTCCCGGCTCAAACCCCATGTCAAGGCGATGTTCGGCTGCGAGTTTGGCGAGGACAAGGAGGGACGGATCAGTTTTCCCAAGCGGGTTATTTCCCACACCACCAAGACCCAGTTCCTGTTCCGCATCAACAAGGGCATGCTCGGCTACGATCAGGACGTGAACGACCATATGCCGCCGGAACAACGCCCGATCCCGTTTGAAAACATGGTCTATGTGGGCGACGGCCCCACCGATGTTCCGTGTTTCACCGTGATGAACCGCAACGGCGGCCACGGCGTCGCGGTCTACAATCCGGAGGACTCCAGCGGCCGGTCCTTCCGCAAGTGCTATCAACTCTGCGCCCACGCCAACCGGGTCAAACACATCGCCCCGGCCGACTACCGCGAGGGCTCCCACCTGTGGCTGCTGCTCTCGGAAATGGTGCGCGAAATCGCCGACCGCATGCTCCGCCGCCGCGTGGAAGAACGGGACAATGCCACGGTGTCCGCGCCGACGTTCTGAAATTGAAAATTCGGGATTGGCAGGAATTGAATCGCCGTTTAACCTGCTTCCTCATGTCCGACAAGGTTCGATTTCATTTCACCGGCATCTGTGGCACGGCCATGGGGGCCGTGGCCGCCGCGATGAAACAACGGGGGTTCACCGTCACCGGCTCGGATGCCGGGGTCTATCCGCCGATGTCTGACTTCCTGCGAGGGCAGGGGATCACGCTCAGCGAGGGCTACCGCGAGGAAAACATCCCGGAGGATGCCCAGGTAGTGGTGATCGGCAACGCGATTTCGCGAGGCAATCCGGAGGCCGAGGCGGCGCTCGACCGCAAGCTGCTCTATCAATCCCTGCCGGAGGTGATGAAGGAGTTCTTCCTGCGCGGCAAGCGCAACCTGGTGGTCAGTGGCACCCACGGCAAGACCACCACTGCGTCGATGCTCGCGTGGATCCTCCGCCATGCCGGACGCGACCCGGGTTTCATGATCGGCGGGCTGCCGAAGAACCTCGGCTGCGGCGCGCACTTCACCGGGTCCGAGTTCAACGTGCTGGAGGGGGATGAATACGATACCGCGTTTTTCGACAAACGCTCGAAGTTCCTCCACTACCTGCCCGAGTGTGTGGTGGTCAATAATATCGAGTTCGACCACGCGGATATCTATAACAATCTCGACGAAATCAAATTGAGTTTCCGCCGCCTGCTCAACATCGTGCCGCGCTGTGGCCGGGCGTTTATCAACGGCGATGATCCCAACTCGCTGGACGTGGCGACCGGCGCGCCGTGCCCGGTCACTACGGTCGGGTTCGGCGCGGAATGCGGGCTGCGGATCGGGAGCATCAGCTACGATCCGGATCGTAGTTCCTTCACCCTGGGTGGCGTGGCGTATTCCGTCCGCATGACCGGTGAGTTCAACGTGCGCAACGCCGCGATGGCCGTCGCTGTCGCAAGTTTCGCCGGGTTGGATGAAGCGGAGATCCGCGCCGGACTGGAGGCCTTCGATGGGGTGGCCCGCCGCCAGGAACTTCGCGGCGAGGTCAACGGGATCAAGGTGATCGACGACTTCGCCCATCATCCGACGGCGATCGGGCTGGCGGTGCGCAGCCTGCGCCAGGCCTATCCGGGAGCGCGGTTGTGGGTGTTGTTCGAGCCCCGCTCCAACACCACCCGCCGGGCGGTGTTCCAAAACGAGCTGGCGGAGGCGCTGTCCACGGCGGATTTCGCGCTGGTTGCCGCGATGCCCGATCTGCACAAGATCCCCGAGGACGACCGGCTCGATCCGGTGAAGCTGGCCGAGGACATCGCCCGCCACGGCGGCAGGGGTTGGTATCTAACTGATATTGAGGCCATCGTCGGCCGGGTCAAGGCGGAGGCGGTCTCCGGCGATGTCATCGCCGTGTTGAGCAACGGAGGGTTCGGCGGGATCCATCAGAAGCTCTTGGAGGGCTTGGCGTAGCTTGCCATGGCACTGGAGCGCCGGCAGTCGGCGAGTCCAGAGGGAGCGTCGTCCCCCTCAGGCTCCAACTCATTTTCCGACTATTGCTCCTCAAACAATCCACCGAACGCCGACATCGTCCGCCGGGCTGGGGTCGCGGTCGGTCCTCCACCTTTTCACCGGACCCGGTAGGGCGGTTCGGCCCCGGGCCGCCCAGTCCGCCGCATGGCGGTGCGCATGGGGTGAACTGGCACCGTGAAGGCGAAGCGTTCCCATTTACGATTCACCATACGCCAAGACCCCGAGGTTGGGGATTCGCTCGAAATCGGAGGGATTGCGGGTCAGCACCCTCGCCCCATGACAGCGGGCGGTGGCTGCTATCCAAAGGTCGTTTTGCGATCTTCCGGCAAGGTCCTTTTCCCGACGCAGAAAGGCAACGATTTGGCCGTAGTGCTGGGCGGTTTCCAGATCCGCGCTGACCACCCGGCGGTGCCTCAGAATTCCCAAGGACTCGTGAAAGCGCTGCTCGGACACCATGGCCGCCCCATCAAGAAACTCCCCCGCCGCGATCGCCGGAACAATCAGAATCTCCGCACCGTAAGTCAGCAGCGCGCGATTCACGGGAGCATCGTGGCCTCCGCAGGCCCGAAATTCATCGATCAGCACAGTGGTGTCGATGCAGATCATGCGGGGCGTTCAACCTCCCAGTTGGTGGTGCTGCGGTTCAGTTGGTGGATTTGCTCCATCAGGTCGGCGTCGGCGTCATTGCCGATGGCTTGCCAGGCGGAAGCAGCGTCGGCCACCGCAGCGGCACAAGTGCCGTTGCGGGCGGACTGGATCAGTCGTGCAATGGTTTTGGTGAAGGATTCGGACGACCGCTTCTCGCGGGCAAGCCGTTCATAAACCGAATGTTCCACAGCGATGGTCTTGGTGCTCATGTATGTAATTTTACATGCAGATCAGTGGGTTGTCAACCAAGTTGCACCAAGTTGCACCTTTTCCGCAGGAATGCTTTTCACTGCTGTCTCCAGTTTGCCTCCTTTTGTCTCACGTCTTGAAGGGGAAGTTGTTTCTCTTCCGCGATCCCTCCGCCTCCGGGGTCGCTTGCTCCCAACCGCAAAATCAGCAATTGTCAGGCGGGCTGAAGCGGTATAGGCTGGGGATATGAAAATGGTTCTGGAAATCCCCGATGAAATCTCGGCCGAATTGGCGCGCGGGCTGGACAATCCGGCGCGGGCGGCGCTTGAGGCGCTTGCCGCGACCGCCTATGGCCGGGGAGTTCTGTCCTTGGAGCAAGTGCGGCGACTGCTTGGCCTGGATTCCCGGTGGGACGCGCAGGAGGTTCTTTCCGCCCACGGTGCGTGGCCCGGAATGACGGTCAATGACCTGGAGGCGGATCTCGAAACCTTGCGGTCCCAGCCTCGTCCGGTCCGCGCCTAATGCTCGTAATCAGTGACAACTCCGCCTTTCATTGTCGCATGTGTGCGGGACGCCCACCCCCCTTGACGCGCCGGTTGAACCCAGCACTCCGCAAGCCAGCCACTCTACTTCAGCGTCCGCAGATCCTGGCTGATGCCCATGAATCCGGCCCGCAGCAGCATCGGCCGCGTTTCGGCAAAATAGCTCCAAACAAACTCCTGGGTCGTCACTCCGTTGGACAGATAGGCCTCACTCCTTGTCCCGAGGGGAAGGTTGACCGCACCCAAATCCTCCCTTTTCAAGGGTGCCTTCGCCCACTCAAAGCCCTTGGCAAGCACCTGGTCGAGGGCCTTGTCGTTCTCGTCCAGGAAAAACAGATTGATCCACCCACTGACGTAGGAACTGCCGCTCTCCGAAGAGAATTTGTAGAAACTCCGCCAAAACGCCGCATCCGGTTTGCCATCGGCGGCGACCACAAACTGGTCCAGCACGGGAATCAGCGCGTCGGTCCGCCGCTGCATGCCAACCTTGCGGAAATCCTCCGCATGTTGCCGGATCCACCGCCAGTCATTGCTGCTGCCGTGCAGTGCGATCTCGGGAATCCCGCACAAGGTATGGAGGTGAAACTGATAGTACCCGGAGGTCGCCTTGAGCAGGGTGACCCGGCGTGCGGCGATCTCGCATGGAGTGCTGGTGCTGAACGCGTGGGAAAATCCGCCAGCCAGCGGATCCGAGGCCTGCTCGACAATGGCGGCTTCAAACTCGGCGAAAACCCCGGGCCAATCGTTCGCCGGACTGCCCGCGGCGAAATCGTTGCGGATCACGCCAAGTGTTCGTTTCCCTTGAGAGTGGGGAGCGAACAGATGGCGGTATGCCTCGGGGTTCTTGAGAATCTCGGCGGCAGCCAGTTGGTTGAGCAGCAACCAGATCATATCGGGACTGAGGGCCAGCGGACGGTGATCGGCGAATGCAAGGTGCGCCGCCGCAAGGAAGGGATGCCGGATCTTCGTTTCGAAGATGGCCCACTGCTGCTCCGGAAAGTCCGGCGCAGCCTCGAATCCGTCGCCCTCGGTCTGGTGCAACACCTCGTTGGCGGGCCGTGTCTCAAGCGCCGCAGTGGCCTTTGCCACCTCACTCACAGCAAACACCCGCGGCTTGGGCGGCTCGGACGCAGCAGCATCGACAGCAGCCAGGGCCACCGGAACGGACATCAGAACTGCGGGGAAAATACGGTAGATCATGGCTTGATTGGGGAACGGATCTCCGCTGCGAATCTTAGCCTTCATTGCAAAACAAGCAAACAAATTGCACGAGTTGTCAGCGGGCGATTCAAGGGGGGGGGCCTCACGCCTTGAGAAGAGCGAGACGCCCCCCCCCCCAAGACTCGCCGGCTGAAGCCAGCGATCCTCTAGCAAGCCACTCCTCAGCGGCGTCCGGTGGCATTGCTGCGCATCTTCTCGCGTTGCTTCCGGCCAACCCTCGAAATCAGCGATTGGCAGGCGGGCTGAAGCGGTGTAGGATGACACCTTGAAAATGGTTTTGGAAATCCCCGCTGAAATCTCGATCGCGCCGGACAAGGTGGCGCGATTCCTGCGTTTGAAGGTGCCACGATGACCGATACCCCATCATCCAAAGACGACGACCGCGCGCGGCGCGAGTTGCGGAGGTCGTTGTTGAACCTGACCGTGCCGAAACCAGTGCGGGTAAAGCCGGTGGCGGAGCGGCGGTCGTGCTGCGCGCCTGCAGCGCCTGCTGCGGGCGGTTCATGTTGCGGCGGCAAGCGCGGACGGCCGGACTGGTTGTTGCGGGTTTCCGCCGGGCTGTTTTTGTTCGGCATCGGGTTGCACTATCTGACGCCGGAGACCGGTTGGCTGCGGGCGTTCGGGGACAGTTGTGATGGTCTGTTGCGGCAGACCTGGTGGGGGGTGGCGCTGGGGATCTTGAGCGTGGCGGTGCTCGGGCGGGTGCCGCGCGAGCTGGTGGCTGCATTGTTAGGGCGAGGCGGTTCCAACGGCGGGTTGCTGCGCGCGGTGGGGGCGGGGGTGGCGCTGGATTTGTGCAACCACGGGATCCTGATGGTGGGGATGGGACTCTATCAACGCGGGGCGTCGTTGGGGCAGACGCTGGCGTTTCTGATCGCCAGCCCGTGGAATTCGCTTTCGCTCACCTTGATTTTGGGCAGTCTGATCGGTTGGGGTTGGACCTTGTTGTTTCTCGGGTTGTCGGTGGTGATCGCGCTGGTCACCGGCTGGATTGCCGAGCGGATGGTCGCCGCCGGCAAGCTGCCGGCCAATCCGAATTCGGTGGCACTGCCGGTCGGCTACCGGGTGAGGCCGGCCATCCGCGGCGTGCTGGTCTCGCTCAAGCCGGGTGGTGGCAATCTAACCCGCTTGTGGCGCGAAGGGCTGGCCGGGTCGCGGATGATTCTGCGGTGGATTCTCTTTGGGTTCGTGCTCACCGGGTTGATCCGGGCGCTGGTGCCGATGGACGTGTTTCAACATGCCTTTGGCCCTACGTTGGCGGGGATGGGGCTCACGCTGTTGTTTACGACCTTGTTGGAGGTGTGCTCGGAAGGTTCCTCGCCGGTGGCGGCGGATCTGCTCACCCGAGCCCATGCGCCGGGCAATGCCTTTGTGTTCCTGATGGCCGGTGCCGCCACCGATTACACCGAGGTGCTCAGCCTGCGGGAAACCACCCGCTCGTGGAAATCCGCGCTGGCGTTGCCGCTGCTGACCACGCCGCAGGTGCTGGTGATCGCGTGGCTGATCCAGATGTCGGGTTGATTTTTGGCCGGGCTTCAGGTTTCCCCGATGCTGGCGGCCTCGGCCTGTTGTTTGAGCCGGCGTTGCTTGCAGGTCACCCGCCACATCGCGAGGCCTCCAATCATGCCGAATCCAGCCATGGTGGGATACCAGACCCCCCAACCGTAGGCGTCGATCAGGCGGCCGGTGATCGGCAGGGCGATGGCGGTGCCGTAGTATTGGAAGGAATCGATCACCCCGGTGGCGAAGCCGGCCATCCTCCGGCCGCCGATGTCCATCGGGGCGGCCGCGCCGACAATCGCGTGGGTGGAATTGGCGGTAAGCGAGACCAGCACGAGAAACAGGCAGCCGAGGAACACCCCGCCCGGCGTGGGGCCTACCACGCCCATGTAGATCACGCCGGCGGCGCAGAGAATCACCAAACTCTCGAAGTAGTACAGGGTCATGGCCACCGGTGAACGGTGGCCTTTGAAGAACCGGTCGGACACCCAACCTGCGGTGAATGAACCCAAAACCGCCATCAGGGGCATCAGATTCATGGTGTAAAACACCGCCGCCGGTTTCTTGGATAGATCGAGCTGAAGTTGTTCCACAAAATAGAGAATGGCGAGTTGGTCCGAGCTGTTGCGCACGGCTCCGGTGCAGGCATAGGCCACCGCGTAAAACCATATCAGCGGATGGGTGAAGATGGTGACGAACGACTCCTTGATGCCCGCCCGCACCCCTTCATCCGGCGGGGCCTCGTCATCGTTCACGAGTCCGGGGTACCCCGCTTCCTCGGGAGATTCCTTGGGGATGAGGAGGAGCAGCACCACCATCGTGGCGGTGATCAGCGGTGGCAGGCGGAACATCCAGCGCCAGTCGTCCTTGGCCACCACCCAGGTGCCGATGGTGAAACCCGCCAGAATGATGGGAGCCAGGTTGTTGATCGCAAACTGGCCGGATTGGATCATGAATCCGAAAATACCGGCGAAGGTTCCACGTTCCCGCCGGTGGAACCAGGCCGCGTTGATTTTCACCATGCCGGGGGCCCCGAACGATTGGAACCAGCCATTCAACAGCCAGATCAAGGCCATGGTCGAAAACGAGCCGACAAAGGATCCGAACCCGAACGTCAGGTTGACGATGATGGTTCCCACCGCGCCGATGAGCATCGCCGTGCGGCCGCCGATGCGGTCCGTGAGCAGCCCGTTGACCAGTTGGCCGGTACCGTAGGCGAGCGCCCACGCGCTCAGCATGTCGGTGATGTTGCTCTTGTTGAATTCGAACTCCGCGACCATTCCCGGGGTGGCGAAGCGGAAATTGTAGCGGCACATGTAATAGGAGGCATACATGGCGCCCAGGACGAACCAATTGAGCCCCCGCCGGAGCCGGAATCCTCGCGGGTAAGTATTCCGCCAGCGGGTGAAGGCCGAGCCGGTGAGGGGAGCGGGTTCGGCCGGTGGGGGGGCGGAGGATGGCGGCGGCGAACTCATGCGGCTGGACACAATTTGGATGGCGGTTCAAGGCAGGGTCAAGCCCGTTCTTGAGCACCGGCGCGAACAGGGGCATGACAAAGTCAAAGCACCACCGGCACTGGCAGGGATCGTGGCAAGCAACAAGGAAACCATGTTTTTCTGGTCAGGACCGGAGCGGTGGGGCGAAAGTATGAAATATCTATTGATTATCACCATGGTAGTTTGCGGTGTCGTTGGAGATCGTGCTTGCATTGGAGGTTGGAATGGTGCAGGCTGGCTGCGGTATGAAGGAAGTCACGGACAAGTTGAGGAATTTTTTGCAGTACGTGGCCGTCAAGTTGATTGACGAGCCGTCCCAGGCGCAATTGAAGGTGGCGGAACTGGGACCCAAACGCCTGCGTTTCAAGCTGGTATTGGCGCAAACGGATGTAGCGGTGCTGATCGGGCGAAATGGATTTACGGCATCGGCGATTCGCAGTGTGCTGAGGGCGGCGGCGGACCGTGAGGGTGTGCAGGTGAGTTTGCAGATCCATTCGCATGAAGAGGAGGCCGAGTTCATGGCGCGCGAGGGGGCCGACGGTCGGTAGCTACCTTCGTTTTTCAGGTTGACCATTGTGGAAACATCCGAGGCATCAAAGCGCAAGTTGGAGCCCTTCATCGCGGGGGGGGCACTGATGTTGCTGCTGGTGGGGTGTGTGCTGGTCCTGAAGCCGTTTCTTTCGGCGTTGATGTGGGCGGTGGTGTTGGCGTTTGCGTTGTATCCGATGCAGCGTTTGTTCACTGGTTGGTTCCGGGGATCGAGGACGCTGGCGGCGTGTCTGGTGACGTTGACGGTGGCGTTGGTGCTGGCGGGGCCGGTGGTGTGGATCGGTTTCAGCCTGGCGGAGGACGGCAAGGAGTTGGCGGTGGAGACCCGCAGGTGGTTTGAAACGCTGCCGGATGAGGCCCCCGAGTGGGTGGCATCCGTCCCGGTGGTGGGCACGGAGCTTTCCGGGTATTGGAAAAATATGACGGACGGCAGGCGGCAGTGGCTCGAGCAACTGGAGAAGGCCTCGCGGGACCCGACCGCGCCGAGGCCGCGGATCGTATCCGAGAACGGCGGGGATTTGCAGGTTGACGAGCTACCTCCCTCGTTGCCGCCGGAGGTGGCGGATGAGTTGAAGGTGAAGAATGATTCACCGCAACTGGTGCTGCTGATCGGTCGCTTTCTCGGGAGGGCGCAGTCCGGGTTGATCGCGGTGGGAAAAGCGGTGGGCAACGGGGTGATGCTGGTGTTGGTGAGCGCGTTTCTGGCGTTTTTCCTGTTGCGTGATGCGGAGGTGTTGGCGGAGCGGAGCGGGTTGTTGGTGGACCGGCTGACGGCCGGCCGGGGCAAGCGGTTGATGCAGGTGGCCGGGGTCACGGTGAAGGGGGTGATCTACGGGATTCTGGGCACGGCGCTGGTGCAGGCCTTGGTCGCCGGGGTCGGGTTTGGCATCGCCGGGGTGCCGGGGGCGGTGTTGTTGGGGGTGCTGACGTTTTTTGTGGCGGTGGTGCCGTTCGGGCCGCCGGT
>JAIPKB010000160.1 GCA_021733795.1 Akkermansiaceae bacterium
CGGACTTGCATCAGCGTGGCCGCCTCCGCCACCCGGCGGGTGATCGCCTCGTCTGCCCGGCTGGGGCTGGGATCGCCGGACGGGTGGTTGTGGACCAGGATGAAGCCGTACGCCCCGCGGGTGATCACCGGGCGGAGGATTTCGCGCGGGTGTGCGCTGGACTCATTGACGGTGCCGACGGAAACCACCGAGGTGCCCATGTGCCGGAGCCGGGTATCCACCGGAATCACCAGGACCTGTTCCTGGGCGAGGTGCGCCAGTTGCGGCCCGAAGTGCTCGTGAATCCGCTCCGGGGTATCCAGCGGGCAGGCTTGGACCCGCTCGCGCGCCACCCGCACCCCCAGCTCGAACGCGGCTGCCAGCTTGGACGCCTTGGCGATGCCGAGTCCCCGCTCCTTGGCCAGTTCGGAAACCGGAGTCGCTCCCAGCGCGCTCATCGACCCGTATTTGGCGAGCAGATCGTGGCCGATGTCGATCGCACTGCGGTTCCTGGTTCCCGAGGAAATGAAGAGCGCCATCAACTCGGCATTGCTCAAGGCCGCCGGCCCTAACTGGGCCAGCTTCTCACGGGGACGCTCACCCTGCGGCAAATCCTGGATACGGTCGCTCATCGCGCACGATTGGATAGCAGGCACGGCAGTGCTTGAAAAGGCCAAAACACCTGCAAGAGCAGGTGGCGCGGCATCGCCGGGGCCGGATAAGGAGGGTGGACATTCCTGTCCACCGGCCAAAGAGGCGGGAAAGCAGCGACCAAGCGTAGCCCAACAGGACCTGCTTGGGCTTTCCTTTCGCATCCCTTTGTCCTGCACGGATTGAGAAAAGCCGACCACTTGAGCCGGGGAGGGGTTCGGAGCATAGAAATCCCCGGGGCAGGCCCTCACGCTACGCGAGTCTTTCCCGCTGCTCGAAATCGGTGTATCTGTATTGTAGATTTGTCTTTACATGGTGGGGTGATAATCGTAGGGTTTGGCCATGAGACCCGCTACATCGCCTCCCGCCCCCATTTGCAGGCATGTGGGCCATGCTCGGAAGGGTTGACCTCGCAATAACTACTGCCAAGCCAGCGCCGCCGTCTTCGACATCTCCGAGGAGACCTTCCAGGGCAGCAATCGTGAAAGTGCAGAAGACAGCAAGCGCCTTCGAATCGATGAACAACGCTCCCGCTAGCCTGTTCCGCTTTGCTGCGGCCGTGGCAATGCTGTTTGGTTCTCTGGTTCCGATCTCGGCGGGGATCCACGGACGCTTCACCTACGAGGTCGTTGAGGACACGATCTCCATCACGGACTATCCCACCAGTGCCGTCGGCGAGGTGGTGATCCCCTCCGAAATCATTGGGATGCCCGTTACGACCATTGGCAACCATCCTTGTGGAGTCCGGCAACCTCGGGTATACCAGCGTGGATGGGGTTCTCTTCAACTCGGACATGACGACTCTCATCCAGTGTCCCGCAGGCCTCAGTGGCACCTACTCGATACCTGACAGCGTGACTACCATCGGGAGGGAGGCCTTCGGCAATTGTCATTCTCTCACCAGCATCGGCATCCCGGATACGGTCACCACGCTTGGTGACTGGGCGTTCTTCCACTGCGATGGACTGACCCGCATAACCCTCCCGCAGCGCGTCGACTCCATCGGGTCTTACGCTTTCGAAGGATGCCGCAGGCTGACGACATTCACCATTCCAGCCAGCGTCACCAGGATCGAAACCGGCGCGTGGGACGGGTGCACCGCGCTCACTGCCATTCTGGTCGATACCGGAAACACGGCATACTCCAGCAGGGACGGCGTACTTTTCGATGCCAGCTTCACCATCCTCCTTCGTTATCCAATCGGCTTGAGCGGTTCCTACGTGATTCCCGGCGGTGTCTCAACCATCGCAGACCACGCGTTCCAGAACTGCAAGCAGCTCACCACCCTCACCATCCCCGACGGCGTCACTATGATCGGAGACAGCGCTTTCCAAAACTGCACGGCACTCATCGCCCTCACCATTCCCGGCAGCGTCACCACAATCGGAGATCGTGCCTTCCAGAATTGCGGTGAGCTGACGAGCGTGACCATCCCGCCCAGCATCACCCGGATCGGAGAATCAGCCTTTCGCGATTGTCGTCGCCTGGGGAACGCGCTCTTCCTGGGGGACGCCCCGCTCCTGGGATCTGGAGCATTCAGAAACACCGCTTCCAGTTCCCGCACCGATCCCGGCTTCACCATCTACCATCTCGCCGGCAGTTCGGGTTTTCCGACTCCCACCTGGGACGAAAAGCCGACCGTATCGATCGACCTTGAGGTCCATCCCGCCGCCCCTTGGTTGCTGACTCACACCCTCCCCTACGACAGTGATCTCGATCTCGACTTGAATGGCAACGGCGTGAGCCTCCTGCTGGCCTACGCCCTCGATCTCGATCCAAATATGAACCTGGCCGGGAGTATGCCAATCGCACGGATGGGACCGGACACCATGAGCATCTCCTTTTACGGGGAAAGGCCGGGGATCAGCTACACGGTCGAGTTCAGCGACGACATGATGACATGGGATAAGGACAGAGTCACCCTTTCCGAACCCGACGCAAGCGGATACCGCACCGCGACCATTGACCGCGACTCCCCCAGACGTTTCTTGCGACTGCTCGTCAACCAATGACCCCATTTATTGAGGCGAAAGAAAAAGCCAGCGGGAGAGGCGAGGTTTGCGTGAAACGATTCACCCGAGCGGATTAACCACCGGCACTCGGCAGGGGGAGGAAGTCCGCCTCTTTGGCCGGTGGACAGGAATGTCCACCCTCCTTATGAGAGCGCGAAACCCGAGCGGTGGCGAGAGGGGACCTCGCCCGGTCGCTTGGGCCGGGGCGGGGTCTTAAAGGGTCTATTCTTCGCCTTGCTGTGCTTTGGCTTCGATCTGTTGTTTCACCATGGTCTTGATCCGGTCGGCCTGGGCGGCGAATTGCGGATTCGGATAGGCGGCGACCATTTCGTCGATGAACTTGGCGGCGGCATCGGCATCACCCTTTTCGATGAGGCCCGGCATGTTGGAACTGAGACTGATGTTGATCTTGGCCATGTCATCGAGGTCCGGGTTCTCCTTGATGAAGGTGGCGGCGGCGGCGGCGGCCTGGTCGAAGTCCTTGGCCTGCATCAGCGGACCGAGGGTGGCTCTCATGAACTCCTGCACCTTGTTCTGGGAGGCGGCTGCGGCTTCCTTCTTGGCGGCGGCTTCCTGACGCTCCTTGACGTAGCCGGTGCTGTCGGCCGGGTCGAGTTCGCCGATTTTGGCGACGACGTCGGCGTAGTAGCCTTCCACGATGCCGTTGTCGAGAGCCTGGAGTCCTTCGACGAGGCACTTGGCCTTGCCGGCGTTGTCGGTGGCCTTTTCGGCGGCGGCAAACGCGGCATCCCGTTTTTCGCGGGCGGCGATGAACTCGTTGAGGTGGGTGAGGTATTTCTCCGGGCCGCCGGCTTGGTAGCCGGTTTGGGCGAAGGGCTTGCCGGTGGCATCGCAGAGCATGATCGTGGGATAGCCCCTGACCTTGAACTCCTTGCCGAGCTTGGCGTTCTGGGCCTGGGTTTCGTCACTGAGCTTCGACTTGTCCTTCGGGAAGTCGAGCTCAACGAGCACCAGCTTGTCCTTGACGCCGGTCTTGAAAGCCTCTTCTTGGAAGACTTCCTTATTGAGTTTGATGCACCAGCCGCACCAGTCGGAACCGGTGAAGTCGAGGAGCATGTCTTTTTTCTCCGCCGTCGCCTGTTTCTTGGCGGCTTCGAAGTCGGAGGTCCAGCCTTCCCCACCGGCATAGGCAGTGGCGAGGGTGGCAAGCGCCAGCAAGCCGGCACGCAGGATGTTCGATGATTGTGTCATAACGGGGAAAGGCTGAACCGGGAACAACCGATGTCGAGGAAAATCCCCAAATATTCTGCGGTTCAATGAGTTGGCGGTAAACCGGCGACCCCAGCGACCGATTCAATCAACCGATTCAAACACGCCGCCACCCAGCAGTCGGCCACCCTCGTAAAACGCGCAGATCTGGCCGGCGGAGAGGGCGCGCTGGGGTTTGTGGAAACGCAGTTGGAGTCGGCCATCGGCGAGGGCGGAAAGGTCGGCCGGCTCGGCCCGGGCACGATAGCGTGGCTGGGCCTCCACCCGTTGGCGGATGGGAAGATCCCCGGCCAGGTCGGAAAGGCTGCCGATCACACAATCCCGGGCGTAGAGCCCCGGCGAGTCGTCGCTGTCCCAGCCGATGATCAATTGGTTTTTCTCCAGATTCTTCCCCACCACCACGTAGGCCATGCCTTCGCGCGGCGAGGCCACCCCGTGGCCCTTGCGCTGGCCGAGGGTGTAGAGGTGCAGGCCGCGGTGCTCGCCGAGCACCCGGCCGTCGGGGTCCACGATCTCGCCGGGGGTGTCCGGCAGGTAGTGACGTAGAAAATCGCTCATTTTCACCTGGCCGAGGAAACAAATCCCCTGGCTGTCCTTCTTTTCCGCGACCGGCAGGCCAAACCGGCGGGCGGTTTCGCGGACCTGCGGCTTGAGCATCTCGCCGGCGGGGAACAGCGCGTGCCGGGCCTGCCAGGGGGTCATCAGCGAGAGGAAATAGCTCTGGTCCTTGTTGGGGTCCGCGCCCCGCAGGATGACCGGCGTGCCGTCGCTCAACTCGCGTTTCCGGGCATAGTGGCCGGTCGCCACCGCCTCGAATCCCTGGCCCAGCGCGTAGTCGAGAAACACGCCGAATTTCATCTCGCGGTTGCACCAGACATCCGGGTTCGGGGTGATTCCGGAGCGGTAGCCCTCGATCAGGTAGTCAACGATCCGGCCGCGGTAGCTGTCGATCAGGTCGATCACCCGGAACTCGATCCCCAGCGTCCGGCAAACGGCGGCGGCCGATTCGATATCCTCCTCCCACGGGCAGTCGCCGGGAATGCCTTCCTCATTGACCCAGTTTTTCATATATCCCGCCGTCACTGCGTGGCCCTGCTCCAGCAGCAGCGCCGCCGCCACCGCGCTGTCTACGCCTCCGGAGAGTCCGACCATCACCTTCGCCATGCGGCTGATCCTGCCCGACGGTGGCCGGCGATGCAAGAAATGGATTGGGGCGAATGGATTGGGGTTTGACGCTCGCGGGCGGGGTCGCTAGGGTCACCCGCGATGTCAGCGCCCAAGGAAGTCCTCTTTGTTTGCACCGGAAACACCTGCCGCAGCCCGATGGCCGAGGCGTTGTTCCGCATGGCCGTGGCGGGTCGGGCGGATTACCAGGTGGGATCGGCAGGCGTGGCCGCGTCCAGGGGGACGGAGGCCAGCCGCGACACCCTCGCGGTGTTGAAGAAACGCGGTGGGAACTTGGACGGCTTTGCCAGCAGGCCGGTGACGGCGGAGATCCTGAAGCGTTCGACCCATGTGTTTGCGATGACCCGTGGGCACTTGGATGTTCTGGAACGGCGGTTTCCGCAGTTTGCGGACAAGTATTTCCTGGTTTGCGAGTTTGTGGACCTGCCCGGCGAGGGGGTGGGGGCGGATGTGCCGGATCCCATCGGCATGGGCCGGGCGGCCTACGAGGAGGTGGCCGAAGTGCTCGAACTGGCGATCCCGGTGATCCTCGCCTACCTTGAGCAAACCAGCAAGGAGTGAAATCGGGAGATGTTCTCATGATGCTGGATCAATCAGCGGTGAGGAATGCCCGGTAGAAACGCTTGGGACCGGTGGCCAGCGTGGCGTGGTGCTTGTAAGTCCACGGGCTGGAGATGGGAGGATGCGCCCGATGGCGCCGGCAAGGAGGGTGTCACCTATTGGAACTTTGCCAGCCGCTACAATATTTTGTTGCTGGCGTCGCTGCAAAGCGCGTTGGGGACCGACTTCGGCTTGACCACGGTGGATGGTTTGCAGCAAAGCGGTGACTACCAGATTGCCATGTGTGGTGCCGGGCGGATGAGTGTTGACTTTTCCGATTGCACCCTGGTGCCCCTTTCCGAACCACAACACTTCTGGATGGGCAAGCGTTACAGCATCCCGAGGTATTCCTGGTTCCGTTACAACGCCCTCCGCGACGGACAGCAAGGCGGGCTTTTGGATTTGCTCTGATTCGACCCCGGCCTGCGTGATGCATCCGTTGAGAACCTGCCGCACAACGGGCACTTCCGCGGGGCCGAATGTGCCTCGATGCGTGATTCATGGACGAACGGCACGGGATTCTTTGCCACCCTTCAAGGCGGGGCCAATCGGGGCACGCACCGGCATTTTGACCTGGGGACGTTCATTCTTGAAACCGATGGGGTCCGATGGATCATCGAGATCGGTTTGCCTTTGCTCAATACCGGAGGTGCCGGGATGCGCCGACGGGGATGATTTCCCAGCGTCCTGCGGACCGCCGAAAGATTCTGAAATGCCAGTTGAATAACGTACGGGCGTACGCGTCTATTGGAGCATGAAGACAAACTATAAACTGTTGCGTCTGGGTTCGGTGATCGCTCTTGCCGCCTGTGTCGGTGTTAGTTCCAGTTGCATGACCACTTACGATGCACAAGGGCGCCCCGTCCAATCGGTGGATCCCGGACTCGCGGTCGCGGGTGTCGCCGCCGCGGGACTGATCGGTTACGCGGCTGGGAACAACCACAACGGCCATCATTATCGCAACGGCGGCTACTACGGTGGAGGCGGTTATCACCGCAGCGGTGGCTACTATCGCCGTTGAGCGGCGGCTAGCGGCCAGGCATCGGTAATTTGCAACGGCTGGGTGGTAAGAGGCTGTCTGAAAAATGGCAGGGACGCTTTTCCGAAGCGTCCGGGTGAATGAACTGAGAATAGAAATGCCGTGTCGACTGTTCATTCGCTAGCCATTCTCGCGGACCTTTCGGAAAAAGGTCCCTGCCAAGCCATTTTTAAGCCATTTTTCAGACAGCCTCAAAGAGAACCTCTCAGAGAAGAGCTTCCGATTTAGAGAAGGTCTTCCGATTTTCTCTCGAAGGGGCTCAAGCCCGGGCGGTGGCGACCGGGGGGCGATTTCCTGAGCGGTCCATTCGCTGGCGCGTTTTGACCAACGCGGCTACTGGGTTCTCGTGGTCCGAAGCACCGCATGGATTTTGTGGCGGAGCCGCATCCACAAACGTTTCACCGGTCGGATGCACGATCTGGGAGGATTCATGAAGACGCTGCAGGATGCGACGTGCGAAAGATGCCGTGTCCTTGCCGGAGGAATCTCCTTGCCCGGTTGACATTTCGGGTCGTAGGTTCCCGCCCCCGGCGGTGCTGGTTTCCGGCACCCAACTTCCATCCTCATGAAACTCGGCTTCGGACTCTACAAACACATGCTCAACGACGAGCACTATCGGTTCGCCCGCCAATGCGGGGCGACCCACGTAGTGGTGCATCTGGTGGATTACTTTAACCAAGGCGGCAGCAATTCCCGCACCGATCAACCATTGGGCGATCTCCACGGCTGGGGCCATGCCGGGGACCCCGAGGAACTGTGGTCGGTGGCCGAACTCGCGAACATCCGCGCGGACCTGCAACGCCATGGTCTGGAGTGGGCCGCAGTGGAGAACTTCGATCCGGCGCATTGGCACGACATTCTGCTGGACGGCCCCAGGCGCGACCAGCAGATCGAAAACGTCAAAACCCTGCTCCGGCGGTTGGGTGAGGTGGGGGTTCCGGTGATGGGCTACAATTTCTCGCTGGCCGGGGTGGCCGGGCGGATCAAGGGACCCTTCGCCCGCGGCGGCGCGGAAGCGGTGGGCATGTCGGGACCGGTGGACGATCCCATCCCCAACGGCATGGTCTGGAACATGATATATGATTCCGAAGCCCCGGCCGGATTCCTGGCGCCGGTGACCCATGAACAACTTTGGGATCGATTTTCGCGTTTTCTCCACGACGTGCTGCCCACCGCCGAGGAGGCCGGCGTGACGCTGGCCCTGCACCCGGATGATCCACCGCTTGAGACGGTGCGCGGCCAGCCCAGGCTGGTATGGCAACCGTGGTTCTATCAGAAAATGGCCGACCTCCATCCGAGCCCGCGCAATGCGATGGAGTTCTGTGTGGGCACGGTGGCGGAAATGACCGAAGGCAATGTGGAGGAAACCCTGGACCTGCACAGCGGGGAAGGGCGCGTGGCCTATGTCCATTTGCGCAACATCCGCGGCAAAGCACCGGATTATCGCGAAACCTTCATCGACGAAGGCGACGTGGACGCCGGCCGGATCCTGGAAATCCTGCACTGCAATGGTTTCGAGGGGGTGGTCATTCCGGACCATGCGCCCGCCATGAGTTGTGATGCCCCGTGGCATGCCGGCATGGCCTTTGCCATGGGCTATATGAAAGCGAAGATCGACGCGCTCTCCGCGGGCGGGTGAGAGAGGCAGATTCCTTTCGCACCGCCATCCGTCTCCGCCAAGGCTTCGCCGGGACAGGTCCGGCGGATATTTGGGCGGCCCGAGGCCGAACCGCCCTTTCAGGGAATTGAACTTGCTCGCTACTTTGTCAATAACGAGGTCGTTTGTTGAGTTCTGACCCATTGCGCCAACGCATTCCAAGGTCTCCAATGCCTGTCATTTGATTCGGTCCGCCAGTGGATGCCACGCATCGGGCTCGGGCGTCTGCTCCCTCCAGTCTGCGCCAACGCCCTCAACGAGCGTATTGGGGACCAGTCCCTTGGAGAACTCCGGTTCAAACGACTGTTGCGACAATCATGGCGACGATCGTCGCTCCCATTGTCGCGTTTGCCTCTGCACGAGGGTGGCGGAGGCTCGAAGGATGTCAAAGAATCCTTGGAATCAGTGAGGATGGCCGATGTGACAGAATTGGAAACAAAAGACTTTCGGATGTCGGATTGACCTTTTTTCAGGGAAAACGATCTCCGATTGGAAAACCACGTCCTGAAAATCTGCAGGAAGCCATTCCCTAGTTCTCAACACCCCAGTCGTTTAGTGAGTTCTGAGGGGGGGCGCTGCCGGATTTGGCCGGGTCGGACAAGGTCTTGATCCATTGTTGGATCGAGCGGTCGCGCTCGGGCAGCGGGTCGTTGGGAAAGCTATCCGGGGTCACACTTGGAGCTGTGCCTGCGCATGTAAACGCTTTGTTGCCATTATTCCGGCGGGAAGATGGTCTTCCAATCGTCCTTCATGCTGACGATGGTCCAGCCATTGGCGGCGGCCTCTTCGAGGCCTTTGTCGAGGCGGCCGATCGAGGACTTGCGATCATAGGCCCACTCGCGCTCCGCATCGGTGTGGTGGACATAGAGGCAGAATCGAGCGCCATCCCCGGTGCCCGTCCATTGCAACATTTGCAGGTCGCCGTCCGAGTTGCCGAACGCGGCGATTGGGCGGCGACCGATGTGCTCGTGGATGCCGACCGGTTTGTCGGCCTTGTCATCGATGAAGTTCATCTCCGGCAGGCGCACGAGCACCGGCTTGCCGTCGCGCATTTCAAACTTTGTCTTGATGCTGCTGCCGACAACTTGTTCCGGCGGGATGCCATAAACCTTTTCCGTCCACGGGCGCATGAACTCGATGCCGCCGCCGGAGACGATGAAGGTCTTGAAGCCGTTTTCGCGCAAGTAGGCGAGCACTTCGAGCATGGGCTGATAGACCATCTCCGGGTAGGGCCGCTTGGTCGTGGGATGCTTCGCCGTCGTGAGCCAGTCCCGCACAATCTGGGTGAACTCCTCGGTCGTCATGCCCGCATGCGTGGCCATCGCCATCTCGATGAGCGCGTGCTCGCCGCCGGCCAGTGTGGCTTTCACGTCGCCCTTGAGTACCGAGGCGAACGGCTCCTTGGTTTTCCATTCGGGATGTTGCGGGGCGAGTGCCTTGATCCGGTCGAAGATGAAGAACGCTTGAAAATACATCGGCTGCTCGGCCCACAGACAGCCGTCGTTGTCGAAGGTGGCGATGCGTTCGGCGACCGGGACGAAATCCGGCGAGCCTGCTTTCGTGATCTTCTCGACGAAGGCGACGATGGATTGTTTGGCGGTGCCGTCATTCCACGAAGGAAGGGGATCGGCAGCACGGGCGATAGGGGTGGTGGTGAAGGCCACCGCAGCGAGGAGCGCGGCAGCGGGGAGATTGTGTTTACGTGTGATTTTCATATCGTTGGATCAGGGGTTGAGGGGAGGTAGTGGGGATGTGGCAGGCGACGCGACGCGAAGCACTGTGGAATCGCGGAACGCCTTGGCCAGGGAGTGCCCGGACCAGGGAGCGGACAATGGGATGGGACCATAGAAGTGGCGCTGGAGGAGTAATAACTGTTCGCGGAGTTCTGGGGAAGGTTCGAATCCGGGATGGGTGTTTTTCCACTGGACCCAATCGCGTGCGGCGTGCTCGGGATGGTTGTGGCGGCAGGCACTGAGAAAGCGCCGGGTCGCGCGGCGTGGCGGAGGATCGAGATATGCGTGAATCCGTCCAACTAGTTCTGTTAGTGGTCTGCGGAAACGAATGATAGCGGTGAGGACGGCGACGAGAACGAGCAGCCACAGGAACCTTGCGGGGGAGGGTTTTTCAGGAGGAAGGGGGGGTGCGGTGGCCGTGAAGGTGACCGCCGGAAGGGTGCGGGTTTCGAGGGTTTCGGTAGTTGGGTTCCACCATCCGTAGCGGATGGCGGGCAGCGTGTGGAGACCAGCTTGTTGAACCAGATAGGTGATCGTTTCCCGGCGCTCACCGAGAAACTCGCCGCGCTCGGTTTTGTCAGTGACCTCGGGTTCGCCCGGGTAAACGCGGATGCCGTTGGGGGCGGTTTTTGGGGCCGGGGCGAGCGCCATGCCGGTCATCTCGGCGGCCCGCTGGGTGATCGTGCGTTTGAGAACGGCTCCGGTTTCAAGCGGGCCGGGGGTGGGGTTCCATGACTCGGTGATGTTGAGCGAAGCGGTGGTGACGATGAAGCCGAGGTCCTTGCTGCCGGGCGGGCGACGCAGGGAGAGCGCCTCGGCGGAAGTGCTGGCGACGGCGTCGAAGGACGGGCCGGAGTAGCCATTGCGATGGCTGAAACGGGCGGTGACCGGCGGAAGTTCGAGCGGGCCGTCGGCTTGGGAAAAAAGCGCGAACTCGTGGCGCTGGACGAAGAATTCGCGGTTGTCGTCGGTTTCGGAGGAAAGGACCGGACTGCCGACTTTAACGATGACCGTTGCGGGAATGGCGGGCAGATCGAAGGCGGCGGCCCCGACGAAACTGCCTGCGGCCCGGAGCTCGATGAAAAACGGAAGACGCTGGCCGGTCCATGCGGTGGGGTCGGGAACCACGAGGCGGGCGCTGGGATCTGCTTTTGCTGTGGCGAAGGACAGAAAGAAGAAGAGGACTTTTACAGAAGGTAACGAAGGAAACGAAGGAAACGAAGGGGAATAGATGAGGCTTCTCCTCCAATCCAAAACCTTCGCTGTCTTCGTTATCTTCTGTGAGAATATATTATTCATCTCCCTCCTGTTGGATGGCTTGTTGGTATTGGAACTTGGCTTTCAGGAAATCGGCGGGCTTGGTCTGGACGCGGCGCAGCCAGAGAGCTTGCATGGATGATGAGTCGGCTGCTTTCTCACCACTGACTTGGGTGTCCTGCCCGCCCGGCTTCATTTTGTCAAAGACGATCTTGTCGGCGCCGATCTGCTGGTCACCCATGTCGCCGCCTGTGATTTCGACCATCTTCGCGCGGGCTTTGGCGAGGTCGCGGTTTTCGATGGCTTGTTTCCAGTCGGGGCGTTTTTCGAGGGCGCGGTTGTAGCATTTGATAGCGGCCTCGTATTTGCCATTCATGAGCCAGGCGTTGCCTTGGTTGTAGTGACCCTCCGGGGTGTCGCGGCGGGCGAAGGCCAGGGCAGATTTTTCGAATTCACCGGCACGGAAAAGGGCGGTGCCCTGCCACATGGGGTCCTGGAAGGTTTTGGCGGCAGAGAGGAATTCGCCTTTGGCGAACAAGCGGTGGCCTTGTTGGTCGGGGGTGAGCCAGAGCTTGGACCATGCGGACTGTTGAGCTTGGAGGTTGAGGGGTAGTAGAAAGAGCAAGAGGATTTTTACAGAAGGAAACGAAGGAAACCAAGTTATGGAGTCTGATTTTCCGCTCCAATGGAAAATCTTCGTTGTATCCGTTTCCTCCTGTGAGAAACTGATTTTTGAGTTCATGCGTTTGTCTCCTTGGTTCGGGGTTCGCGGCGGAAGGGGAGGAGGGCAAGGACGGTGAGGGCCGGCACGAGGTAGTAGCCGCCATCCTGCCAGCGCTCGGTTCCATCGCCGATACGGGTGATCGGCGGGCGGGCGGCGCTCTTGACGATGCGGGCGATGTCAGTGTCGTCCGTGGTCATCGCGACGAGGTCGGCATCAAGCGAGCGGGCGATCGGATCGAGGGTGTTGATCGGTGTGCCGGGAGGAGCGATTGCGAGGATTTGGATGAACGGGGAACCGGCGGCCTTGCTGGAAGCGGCGAGTGAGGACGCGGCACTGCTGGCGGTGTCGGTGATGATGAGCAGAGTGCTGTTTCCGTCGGCAAGCAACTCGGCGGCGAGGGCAATCGCAAGGTCGGGACGGTCGCCGGGCTCGGGCATGATCTCCGTGGAAATCTCGGCGGCCATGGTAGCGACGGCTGCGGTGTCTTTGGTAGGTGGCAGGACGAGATGCGCGCTGCCGGCATAGGCGATGAGGCCGAGTGGCTGTCCTTTTCGTGCGGCGGCGAGATCCTTGATTTTGAGGTGCGCGCGCTCGATCCGGGAAGGCGCGGGGTCCGGGGTGTCCATGCTTACGCCTGCCTTAAGGAGGACGATGAGCGGGGTGGCGTCGTCGGCAAAAGGGCTGGGCTCGGGTTTCCACGAGGGGCCGGTGATCGCGAGCACGGCGAAGATCCATCCGACGAGGACCGTGACGTGGCGCTGCGGGCGGCTTTCAGGTTGATCGGCCAGCGCGTGGAGTAGCTCGGGATCGATTTGAATGCGCCAGCCGCGGAGTGGATCGCTGCGGCGTTGCCAGAGCCACCAGACCAGCAAGGCCAACGGCGCGAGAAGCAGTGCCGCCGGGCGGATGAAGTGGAAGTTGGTGAGGGCTTCGGGCATCGGCGAGAGGAAGATTTTTTACAGAAGGAAACGAAGGAAACGAAGTCGGGTTAATATTCTAAAGTATGGTTGTTATGCTTCGATTTCGAGTTCTCCGGTGAGCGGGTGGACATGGAGCGGGCGGCTTTTGGCGCGCGTGGGGGAAAGGGTGTGGCGCAGGGAAATCCTCAGGGCGAGGGACAGCGCGAGCGCGGCCAGCAGTGGGATATGAAAAACGTCACGGCGGGGACGGTGGGAGAGGGATTTGACCTCACGGGTCTCGATCCGGTCGAGTTCGGCGTAGATGCCGGCCAGTTCCTCGCGGTCTCCAGCGAAGAACGAACGCCCTCCGGTCGCTTGCGCGACTTGGTCGAGGGTGACGCGGTCGAGTTTCTCCTCGCCGGCGGTGGTGGGATCGCCGATGGCAACGGTATGGATGCGAATATCGCGGTCGGCGGCGATGCGGGCCGCTTCGACCGGCGGGACCTGGCTCTTCGTGTCGTTGCCGTCGGTGAGGGCGATGATTGTTTTGGCGGGGGCGTCGGAGGACTCGAAGAGGTGGATGCCGAGGCCGATGGCATCGCCGAGGGCGGTGCGCGGACCAGCCATGCCGACGGCGGTTTCCTCAAGCAAGCGGCGGGAGAGCGAGAGGTCGGTGGAAAAAGGGGCTTGGAGAAACGGGGAGTCGCCAAAGACCACGAGGCCGACACGGTCGCCCTCCCGTCGCTCAAGGAACTCGCCGACGATTTCCTTCACGGCGGTGAGGCGGTTGACGGTCTGGCCCGCGGCGTTGGTGAAGTCGGCCTGGTCCATCGAGCCGGATAGATCGACGAGCAGGAGCAGGTCGCGGGTAGGCACGAGTTTCTCGATGGGAGGCTCGATCCACTGCGGGCGGGCGAGGGCGGTGAGGATCAGGAGCCAGACGATGATTGGCACGGCGGTGGCGAGTGGCTTGCGGCGGGCCTGGGCGGTGAGGGGGGCGGAAGCGATGGCTTGTTCAAGGCGGCGGCCGAAGGGGACGCGCAACGCTGCGGCCCGGCGCTGCCGAGGAGGGAGCAGGTGCCGCAGCAACAACGGCAGCGGCGCGAGCAGGAATAGCCAGGGGTGGAGAAAACTCAGCATGGCCGGGTGTGACGGGTGATCCAGCGGGCGGCCCACCGACGAAGGCCCGTGAGGCCGGTATCGCTGCGATTGGGGGCGTAGATGGAGAGTGCGGTGCGGACATTCTCGGGAATGGCCTCGGATGAGCGGGCGGCGAGCCAGTCGATCCAAGCACTGCCGCTGAGGGCGGCAATGTTTTCGCGTGGCGCGATGGCGAGGGCGGTGCGTCGGAGCACCTCGGCGATGGCTGCCGACGAGTTGGCCGCGGCGAGTTCACGCAGAGCGGCGCGGCGATAGGCATCGGCCTGCCAATGGCGGAATCTACGAACCGCGTAGTAGATCAACACGGCGAGAAGGATGGTCGCGAGGACGATCCAGCCGGGGGCTGGCGGCCACCAAGGGA
>JAIPKB010000161.1 GCA_021733795.1 Akkermansiaceae bacterium
AATTAGGCGCGAAGGACAGATGAATAAAACCACGGATGACACGGATGTACACGGATAAAGAAGATAAACGCGGAGCACTATCCGTGCCAATCCGTGTCATCCGTGGTCAAAAATTCTTAAGTGGCCGGTATTGGCCTCCTGTCTCCTGTCTCCTGTCTCCTGTCTCCTGTCTCCTGTCTCCTGTCTCCTGTCTTTCACACTTCACGCCGCTGGCGACAAATCGGCGCGGCCCGGCGGCCACGCCCTACCGACCTTCGATTTTCCGACCTCCGACCTCCGACCTCCGACCTCCGACCTCCGACCTCCGACCTCCGACCTCCGTCCTCCGACCTCCGTCCTCTGTCCTCTGTCCTCTGTCTCCTGAGGAATTTTTCCCCGGCTGCCGCCCTTGGTCGATTTTCCCGTTTCCCGGAAAAAAACCTGCTGCGCTAAAACCAATGGTGGATGTTCTCTCTTTGAAGCCAAAGTCGAGGTGGGCGGAGATTGTTTGGAAATGTGTCATAATTCAATCAAAATATGTTCCATTGGTGAAAAATACTCACGGTGGCGGTTAAGCGGTGGAATAAGGAAATGTGGATGTTTAATTATGAATGATGCATGGGGTATGAGCTGCGCGCATGGTTCAGAGGCATGGCTCTTTCATTTAACATTTAACATTGCCTCTACCAAATCTCCGGGGGATGGGATGGGGCTGCGCGTGGCTTTGTCAGGTTCTTAAGAATTTTGGGGGCGAGCCGCCCCCAAAGACGGCCTGGCGCGAGCCGCGCCAGCCACACCGCGCCCCCGTCTCCCGTCTCCCGTCTCCTGTCCCCTGTCCCCTGTCCCCTGTCCCCTGTCCCCTGTCTCCTGTCTCCTGTCTCCTGTCTCCTGTCATTCTTCCATTCAAAATCCAACATTCAACATTCAACATTCAAAATTGCGGCGCAGCCGCCCACCTCACGCCGCTGGCGACAAGTGGGCGCGGCACGGCGGCCACGCCCTACCATTCTTCCATTCAAAATCCAAAATCCAACATTTAAAATCGCGGCGCAGCGGCCGCCGCCGCCGCCTCACTCTTCCTCGGTGCCGTAGGTGCCGTAGGAGCCGCTGGCGCCGTAGCCGTAGCGATAGGCTTTGCCGTAGCGGTTGGTTTGGTAGTTGCCGTAAGAGTAGTTTTGGCCGATGAGGCGGCGTTTTTCCGAGAAGCCGTTGAAGACGATGCCGCTGGGCAGGTTTTGGTCGTGGTCGAGCATGGAGATGACGCGGCGCACGGCCCCCTTGGAAGCGAAGTCGCCGCGGACGACGAGGCAGAAATTATTGACGAGGGAGGCGATGAGGCGGGTATCCGGGACCGGGAGGAGAGGGGCGGAGTCGAGGACGACGAGGTCGTAGGCGGCGGTGGCGGTGGCGAGGAATTCCTCGAGGCCGCTGGCGCTGAGCAGTTCGCCGGGGTTGGGGGCTTGTCTGCCGGCGAGCATGAGGTGGAGGTGTTCGGCACCGGTGTTGGTGATCACGGCCTCTTCAAACGTGGACTGGCCGGAGAGCACCTCGGTGGCGCCTTGGGTATGGCTGTCGCGTTTCATGCCGAAGAGTTTGTGGATGGCGGGTTTGCGGAGGTCGAGGTCGATCAGCAGGGTGCGTTTGCCCTGGCTGGCGGCGGCGAGGGCGAAGTTGGAGGAGACCAGGGTTTTGCCTTCGCCGGGCAGGGCGCTGGAGAACAGGGTGATGCGGCGTTTTTTTTCATCGCCGAGGAGGGAGACCGAGGCGCGCAGGACGCGGAACATTTCCGCGTAGGTGGTGTATGAGGTGCCTTCGCGGAACAGCAGCATGGGATCCCAGCGGCGGCGGGATTCCGGGGTCTCGACCGGGAGGGACCAGGTCTTGGGCTTGGTTTTGGTGGTGGACTTGGACTTGGACTTGCGGGTGCGTGCTTCGAGGGCCCTGGGGTCGATCATGGCGATGGCGGCCAGCGTGGCCAGGCCGGTCTCGCGTTCGACCTGGGCGACGGTGTGGATTTTGTTGTCGAGGCGGATGAAGACCATGGCGAGGAGCACGCCGAAGCCGATCCCGCCGACGCCGCCTCCGGCGAGGACGATGGCTTTGACCGGTGAGACCGGCCGCTTGGGGAGCTGGGCGGAGCTGTTGATCTCCATTTCCGACTCGACCGCCTGGGCGTTGATATCGCCTTCCTGGATGTGGGTGAGGAGGCTGTTGAAGACGCTGGTCTGGCTGGTGATCTCGCTTTCCAGCACATTGCCACGGGCGATCAGCAGCCGGCGGGCGGTGAGCACCTGGGCGGCGACCTGGTCGCCGGTTTCCTTCCATTCGTCGGCATGGCTGTCCCAGTATTCGCGGTCGGCGGCGGCGTTGCGGGCGGCATCGAACTCGGAGAGGAAGCGTTGTTGGTAGGAGGCGAGGTCCGCCTGGGCGGCGATCATGCGCGGGTGCTTGGGCAGGTAGCGCCGTGAAAGGTCGGCGACGGTGTTTTCGCGGGTTTCGAGTTCCTTGAGGGTGAGCAGCGCACGCTGGTAAATGGCCATCGCGTTCTGGGCGGTCTGGAGCCGTTGGCGGGTGGCTTCGGATTCCTCGATGAGGATTTTCAAGGAGGAACTCTGGCCGCTGCTGCGATCCCCGGTGAGTTCGGCCTGGTATTCGAGGCCGATCGCATTGGCGAGGGTCTTGGCCACCTCCGGCACCGGGTGGTTGACGACGATATCGAGCAAGCGGGTGTTGCGGCGGATGGAGATTTTGATCCAGCGCGCGATGTCCGCGGCGAGGGCGGCTGGCGGTGGCACGGTGGTGACGGTCTCCGCCGGGTCGTCCGCGACGAGGCCGAGCCATGGTTGGAGCCAGGCGGGGGTCCACTCGACCGGGGCGGGCATGAGCCCGGCCAAGGTGCGGATGTCGGGTCGGGCGGCGACTTTTTGCAGCAGTTCCGGGCGGGAGATGCGTTCGGCGACGGTGTTGAGGGCTGCGAGCGAACGGAGGTCCATTTCCCCGGCCTGGTCAGCGCGGCTGATGACCGACAAGGTCCGCTGTTTGATGAGCAGGCTGGAGCGGGCCTGGTAGACCTTGGGAGCCTTGGAGAGGTAATAGGCTCCTCCGAGCAACCCCAGGATCAGACCGAGCGCGAGCCAGTGCCAGCGCCCGATGAGGTCGGAGACGAGTTGCCGGATCCGTTCCTGACCGGCCTCCCGGGCCAGGTCGTCATGCAGGTCGTCGTCCTCGAAGTCGTCGGCGGGTGGACTGGGGCGGTGGGAGCGGCGGAGTGGTGACATGGAGGGAGGGTGGATTTGAATTTTGAATTTTGAATTTTGAATTTTGAATTTTGAATTTTAAATTTTGAATGGAAGAGGGCGCGGGGGGAGAATTTTGAATTTAGAAGAAGCGTTCGGCGACGGTGATGATGTCGTCGGGCTGGAGCAGGATCGGGGAGCTGCCACTTTGAGAGGCGGCGCGGAAATCGACGAGCATGACCTTGCCACGGCGGTTGATGCTGATTTTTTTCGGGTTGGCGAGCGGGGTGAGGCCGCCGGCGAGGCCGATGGCTTTGACCAGAGTGAGTTGGCCATCGATCGGGAATGGGATTTGGCCGGTCTTGGCGACCGGGCCGAAGATGGTGACGGTTTTATCGACGAAGGCGCTTTGGTTGACGATGATGCGGTCGCCCGTGCTGAGTTTGAGGCGGCCGGAAGCGCCTTCGCTCCCCGCCATGCTGAAGGTGGCGGTGGAGCCGGAGGCGCGCACCAGTTGGATGGCTCCGGCATCGGCGTCCGGGGCGAGGCCGCCGGCGATGGCGATGGCGGCCCCGAGGTCGAGATTCCCCGAAACCGGCATCGGGATCTGGCCCGGGTGCAGGACCGCACCGATCACCGAGATGAAATCGGTGGCGTATTCATCGACGGTGACCATGAGTTTGGGGTCGACCAGATAGTCCTTGGCGTAGAGGTCGCGGATCGCTTTGGTAGCCGCGGTGACACTGAGTCCGCCGACTTTGACCGGGCCGATCAGCGGGAAGGACGCCTCGCCGGTTTTGAGGATGCGGACTTGGACGGAGAGGTCGGGTTCCTCGTACACGGCGAGCCGGATGGAGTCGTTGGGACGCAGGATGTAGGTGGTGTCCTTGGCGGGCGCGGGTTTCGCCGCATCAATGTCCTTGGCGGGCGCGGGGTTCGCCGCATCAATGTCCTTGGCGGGCGCGGGTTCCCCGGCACCCAACGCCGACAGGTTGGCGGCAAGGAGAAGGAGGATGAGGCGGATGAGGCCGGAGAGGGGACGGTTGGTTTTCACGGGAGAGGAGGATGGAGGATGGAGGATGGAGGATAGAGGGCGCGCAGGTCGGATGGATGACTGGATCGCCTTTACTTGCAAGTAAAAACACTTCAAATGGGCCTACTTTTTTGCGCGGTTTAATGGCGACGGGTGGGCGGAGTCCACGCTTTAGCGTGCTCCCCCACGAAGGCGGGGGATGTTGAATGATGGATGTTGGATTGTGAATTGAAGAGGAGCTTCGCGCAGAAAAGTCGCCAAGTTCTTTATTTGTCATGCCAAATCTAAAATCCAAAATTCAGTGGTGTCGGAGTTCAGGCTTTGGCGTGCTCTTTATGCGATTGCTGAGTTCATTCGCGGGAAGAGCACCCGGCAGGATGCCGGGTACTGCCGGCGGAACGCCGGCGCCCCCCCCCAGACAGGGCAGTGATCGGGAGCCAGGGGTCGGAGGTCGCGGTGAGACGGTGGGTGTCCATAGCGGCTTCGATGGTGAGGTAGCGGTAGCTCATCATTCGCGTTCCTTGAGACGTTTCATCACATCCTTGGCCTGCTCAAGCCGTTCTGCGAGTTCCATACTCTTTTCCCCGATGAAGCGCTCGAACTCGCTCGGGGCCAGCGGTGTCACGTAATCCTTGAGTTGGAGGTGGAGGGCATCCCGGAAAGCGAGGTCGCGGCTGGCCATTTTGTTACGAGCCTTTTCGATCAGAGGCTTCAAGAGAGGCTGAGTCTCGCACTCCTTGAACAAGGCATCAATCTCTAACGCGGAGAGCATCCGGCCCAGTTCCTCGGATTTCGCCCTGAGCACTTGGGCGAAGCCACATTCGTAGGATGCGATGAGGTCCAGGACCTCCGAGTAGAAAGTCTCGCGCACCTCCTCCTTGTTCTCCATCCGCAGGATCTTCCGGTATTCCTTGGCTTTCTCCCGAAAGATGCTCACGTAGATCTTGTCCGTGTAAACCGCGTATTTGAAGTTGCCCATGGCCACGCAGTCCTTGAGGGCATCGGTGAACTGCCGCCGGTAGTTGTCCTCGATGAAGGCGGAGTGGATGAAATCGTCGTCCCGTTGGTTGATGTATTTGGTGCCGCCCCCGGTCCGGGCGTTGATCATGTCGATCACGACAACCAGAATCATCTGGCGAACCATGGCGGCCCGATGGCTCTCGGTCATGAGCATGGCCAGATTCAGGAAGGCCCGGAAGTCGAAGACCCCCAACTGGGGGGCTTTGGAGATCTTCACGAAATCTGTTTCGTGAAGATCCAGAGCCTGAATCGCCAACTTCATGGCTTTCAAGCGTTTACCCTTCAACACCGCATACCCGTTCCGGGCCAATTCCGGGCCGAATTTCCCCAGATAATTGTCCACCGTCCGGGGTGTGACCTCAAAAAACGCGGAGACTTGCTCCTTGAGAACCACGGATCTCCCTTCGAAGGGCCTTCGGCGTGGAGAACAGGTGAACCCGGTCGAAGGACCGCTCCGCCACCACGGTCAGGATCGGACCCGAACGCATTTCCCCGGTCGCCGCCGAAGCGGCAAAGGGGTCGTGGAATCCGGTGAATGTCAGGAGAACTTTCAAGCAGGTGCCGTCATTTAAGGTGAGTTGATTTGACCATCAAGGGGGCTTTAGGGGAAAAAAATCGACGGAAACGTCGATTTTCCACCAATCCCAGCACCTTGGTATAGCAGCCTTTGAGCAAACAGATCGAATGGTTCACCCCCCTCCCAGAGCTCGTCCTCACTCGGCATAAGGGCTACTTTGCTCTTCGTTGCCCACTGGCATGACTGTCGGGCACCGATCAGACCCTGGGGCACCGCCCAGGCACCTCGGCAATCCACCGCAACTCTTCAGACCTGCTCGTTGGCACCGGCACTGGGCGGTCGGTGGTGGATCCATTCAATCATCGGTTTGCTGTCGGACACGATATCACCGGAGCCACGGGTGAGGCAAGGGTTGGTTTCCCGCTATACCCATTCCGGTAGCCTTCCGCCCGCGCAATTCGGCATGGGTTTCGCTCAGTGGCATCTAGGCGTCCGAGTCTCCTTTAGGAGACTGGCCCGTCAGTTCGTCAATGAACTCCCCACACTCGACAAGGCGGTAGGCGTGCGGTCGGTCCCGGACGGAAACAAGTCTGTAAGATTCGCGGGCTCTCGAGGTAGAATCAACAGACGTAAAATGAAAGACCATCTGACACGCCGCAACTTCCTGGCTGCCACCGGCACTGCCGCGCTTGCCACCACCATCACCACTGTCCACGCCGCCGAACCCGGAGGTGACCTGCCGCTGCGGATTCTCGGCATCGCCTGTATCCGAGCCGGTGGATCATGGTGAATCCAGGTGGCGCGCACGCGCAGGTAGCCCCCACCCCGGATCAACCGCCGGGCAAGCGGAACCCGGAGCGCCCGGTCAGCTTGGACCAGATCAGGCCGGCCGCGGCATTCATCCGGCCATTCCGGCGCGGGTGGCCGCAGCCTTTACAGCAGAAACGCCCGACGAACAACTCGCCGTCGTCGCACGCCTAGCGATCAGTCAGTAACGAATGACGGGGGTAAGCCGAATAAGTCCACTCACCGCATGACCGATAAGCCCCACAACCGCCAGGTCAAGCCGCAAGCCGGGCGGAGCTTTGTGGCTGGAGCGTCTTGCTCCAGGCCGTTGACGGGGTGGCTCGCCCCGTGAACCTCCGCCCACCGCCCCGAACCCGCCTTCCGAGATACCGAACCTCATCGGCGGCGCGCCCGCCCTGTCGCGAATTCTGCTTGAAACGGGCACGAGGCACGCCCACTTTACCCCGCGTGAACCCCCACTTTTTCACAACCCAAGGCGACGGGTCGCGGTCCATCAGGACCCGTCGTCGAATCGCTGTTCGCATCAGGATACGACGTCTCTTAGAGCATCGGAGATTTAGGTTTTGGGCAGGAATCTATCTCGGGCTTTGGTTGCTGACCGCGACTGTGGGGAACTTCCAGAGCAATCGAAAATTTGACCGGGATTTGCGCTATGGTGCCACACGCCTGCGATCAGATGAGGCGGTTGAGATTGAGCGCATCGAGCACTTCAATGTGCGCGATCCCTTCGATCCGCGGAATGAATCATTAATCCCTGAGAATGGATTTTTTCGTTACCGATCCTGGGGAGTTGCAATCGCACCGTTTGTAATCATCGATGAAGTTGGAACGGTGTTTGCCCCTCTTGGCGGCTTTGGCGGGTTGCGCGTGAATTTGTGGTTTTTCGGTGCCCTCATCTCGCTCCCGGTCTATCCATATTGGCACGTTTGAAAAGGCCAGGGAAATTTTCCGCAATTGCGCCAACGATTCTGAAAGGTGACCGTTTGTCCCCCCGTTTGAGTCTCCATCGATGAAGACCAACCAAACCACCCGCCGTGACTTCCTGAAGACGACCGGATTGACAACCGCCGCGATTGGATTCCCCACCATCATTCCAGCCACCGCCCTGGGCAATGCCGACACCCCACCGCCCAGCGAGCGCATCGTCATGGGCGGCATCGGCCTCGGCAACATGGGCAGCGGCGACCTGGGCAATTTCCTCAACAACCCGAACGTGCAGTACGTCGCCGTGTGCGACGTGCGCGGCAACGTCCGCAATGAGCGCAAGAACCAGGTTGACGGGAAATTTGGCAACAAGGACTGCAAAGCCTACGTTGATTTCCGGGAATTGCTGGCGCGCGAGGACATCGATGCCGTGCACATCGCCACGCCGGACCACTGGCATGCCATCCAGGTCATCGAGGCCTGCCGCAACGGCAAGGACGTGTACTGCCAGAAGCCGGAATCGAGGACCTTGCGCGAAGGCCAACTGATGGTGGACACCGTCCGCCGCTACGGCCGGGTGTTTTCCGGGGGCAGCCAGCGCGTCCTGGAGGATTATCGCGACGTCGTCCGCAAATGTTGGAGCGGCGAACTGGGCGCGATCCAGTCGATCAACGTCAACGTCGGTCCGCTGCCGCAGGCCTGCAATCTGCCTGCGGAGCCCTGCCCCGACGACATGGACTGGGAAATGTGGCTCGGGCCGGCGCCCTGGGGGCCCTACAACGCCAAGCGCTGCTCCGGCAGCTTCTCGATCGACGGGAGCAGTTGGCGTTCCTTCAGCGACTATTCCAGCGGCGGCCTGACCGACTGGGGGGCGCATCATTTCGGCGGCGCGACCTTCGCCGCCGATCTGCGGGAATTGCAACCGACCGAGGTCACCTATCATGACGAGGGCGGCAAGCAATATCTGACCTTCAAATACCCCAACGGGGTCCTGCTGACGCACAACATGCCGGGCAAGGGCAACCTGGAGGTGGTCGGAACCCCGGGCCAGAAGCGCGCCGCCAAGGAGGTGCCCCAATACTCGGTTAAAGGCGGCATCTACTCGGATTTCCTCAACTGCGTGAGAACCCGTGGGAATCCGTTCCGCGCCATCGAATTTGCCATCAATACCGCCTGCGTCTGCCATCTCGGCATGATCGCCTACACGCTAAAACGGTCGTTGAAGTGGGACGCGGCGAAACAACAATTCGCCGGCGACGAAGAAGCCAACCGCTTCGTTGACCAGGCCCGTCGCGAACCGTGGCAGTTGTAAGCCCGAGACCTCATTGATCAAATCACCAACCAGCAACCCGAGAAAGAACACCTATTATGCTAGACCAAGCCTTTGAAGCCCTGAAAACCTATGATTGGGGAGTGGATCCCAAAGTCGTGCAACCGATCGATGACGCGATCATTTCGACCCGTGGCGATGCCGCCGCCCGCAAGGAGCTGGAGACGCGCCTGGCGGCGGTGCTCAAGACGGATGCTTCCCGCTCCGCCAAGGATGTCGTCTGCCGCGCGCTCAAAACCGTCGGTACGGCCGCCTCGGTCCCGGCCTTGGCCGCGCTGTTGCCTGATGAGAAGCTCTCCCACATGGCCCGCTATGCCTTGGAGCGCATCCCGGAACCGGATGCGGGCCAGGCATTGCGGACGGCGCTCCCGAACGTCGCCGCCAAGTTGAAGATCGGCATGATCGCGTCGCTGGGAGTTCGCGGCGAGGAAACCTCGGTCGCCCCGCTGCAAGCGCTCCTTGCCGATAGCGATCCAGCGGTTGCTCAGGCCGCCGCCGATGCCTTGGGGGACATCAATTCGCTGACGGCGGGCAAGGCCCTCTTCAATGCCAAGCCGACCGCAGGAACCAAGGCGGCCATCGCCGACGCTTCCATGGAATGCGCGGAGAAGTTCCTGGCCGCCGGCAACAAAGTCGCCGCCAAAGCCACTTACGAGAAGCTCCTCAGCGGCAACCCGTCGAAGCAGGTTCAGCTTGCCGCCACCCGCGGCGTGCAGGCCTGCGCCGCCAAATAGTGCCCAACCTCGGCGAACGAGGGAACCGACACTTGCCCGCATTTATCGGTTCTCTCAGGCGCGGGACTCCGTCGGCGCTTGGGGTGGGATTCTCTTCGGGGAGCCAGCCGATGGCGGTGGGATAGACCAGGAGTTGGGCCCCGCCGAGGGCCATCAGGCGGGCGGCTTCCGGGTACCATTGGTCCCAACAGATCAGGACTCCGAGTTTGCCGAAGCGGGTGTCCCAGACCGGTCAACCCCTGATATGCGTTGGTTAGCTCGATGATCTTTTTGAGTTTTTCAGGACCTTTGGTCCACACGAATGGCCCGCGGGTGTTGTTATATTGTTTCACGAAGTCTTTCAGAAATCGAACAAGATCCCGGTTAGATCGGTGGACCGATTGCTGTAATCCTTTTCGGGTTAGAATCGAGAAGAAACATTCCGCCAGATTGACCCAACTCGCGTGGGTCGGCGTATAGTGGAAGGTCACTTCGGGGTTCCTAGCCAGCCACTCTTGCGCCATCCGGCCTTTGTGTGTGTTGAGGTTGTCCATCACCACACACAGACGCTGACCCGGGCTCTTTCTCAGCTTGCTCGCAAGCGTCCGAGCACTCCAGCGACTCAGGCCCTTGGGAGGTTTGCCGCACACAGTAGTCACGCTCTTCTGTTTGGTTTGTGCGGTGTGGACGGATGGTTTGATCTGAATTTAACGCAAGGGGTGGTGCTGTTCGAGCCATGGCTCAGATTATAGCACACGATACACCGAATGCGCACCTATTTCCAGGACGGTTCACTAGCGTGCCACTCCGCATTGCGGGCGTTGTCACAAGTTGCCGTTCTCAATAAGACGCAGCCAAGGGCGTTCCACAGCCCTAACCGGGGCGGGAACCCCCCTGTCAACGCGATTCTCGATAACAAGATCCGGCCCGTGGAACAATCGCGGCCGGCTGGATGTCTCACGACGCATGAAGGAATCCCTCAAACCTCTGCACGATCAAGCGCTGCTTGTTCTTGGGCAGCTTGCTCAAATCTTCCGCAAGCTGCTGGATTTTCGAGGTCGGCCCGCGCTTCGCGACCGCCTTGGGAGGCTTGATTCCAAGCACTTCCTCCACAGAGAGCCTGGCCACTTAAGCCATGGCCAGCTTGTCTGGTAACTTGCAGGTTCCGACCGCAGTGGGTTGCCGGGGCCAGGGCATGACGTCAGCCCCTGGTGAAAACGAAAGTTTGCGTACCATCCAGGGTTTGGTTATCCTGCGGTGTGCCTAAGAAGATCAGGGAACTCGTGAAAGAACTGCAAGCGGTTGGATTCCGCCTCATTCCCGGAGGGGGCAAGGGATCCCACCGGAAGTTTGTCCATGAACGATTCGCCGGGGCGGTGACGCCGAGTGGTGCTGAAGGCGCGGACGCGAAACGATACCAGGAGAAACAGATCAAGAGAGCGATAGAGGAGGTTCAACCATGAAAACAGCAGATCAATACCACAAATGGGTGGAGTGGAGCGAGGAGGATCAAACCTATATCGGAAGGTGCCCGGATTTGATCACGGGAATCCATGGGGATGATCCGGTGCGGGTTTATGCCGAGTTGTGCGAGGTGGTGGAGGAGGTGCTCCAGCATTTCGAGGCCACTGGCAAGCCCCTGCCCAGTCCCCGTACCCGGCCGATGATGGAAATGGAGGAAGCTTGAGCCGGGAGGCTCGGGGACGAATGACGAGGGGAGGCGGACGCTCTGAAGATCGTCGCAGAGATCCTGGCGCCACCCGCAATGCTGCGCGAGGCAGCTTTGCCGGATGCCCGGAGCGCATTGTTTCCAAGAGCAAATGCGCCCGAGGTATTCGCCGTGCGGATTGCAGAGAAAGACATCGGCGCCACAGCCGCCGCCGGTCTGGATGGTCTTGCCGAGCAACTTGCGCTTGAGCCGGGCCAGGTGGTCGAGAGCCATCGAGTCTTCAACCTCGACAAGGAGATCCACATCCTTGGGGATGGGCTTGGACGTGGTGAGGGAACCGAGCAAGGCGATGCGCCGCACGCCTGCGAGGGAGCGGGCGGCCCGGCCGAAGTCGAGCACGGCGAGAAGCCAATCGTCGGGATCGTCGATGATTTTCCCAGCGATGACCGTGACCCGGCGCTTCTGCCGCCTTTGTTTGCACCGGACGAAAGAACCCCCAAAGCACGATCAGAGGGTGGGCATTCACACTTCTGTGAAAAACCTATTGCGAGCTGCGGTGGAGTTTCAGGATGCGCCGGACCTCGGTAATGGCCTCCGCATTCTGGTGGGCACTGTGGCCGGAGGGCACGATGCACTCGGACTGTGCGCCATCCATGTGGGAACTCCAATAGGGAACCACGCCGTCGCTGCAATCCGGCGGCCCGTCCTTGCCGCGGTTGCCCATGATGGTGTGATACGGGATACCCGGCGTAACCGGAATGGTGTTGATCGCTTTCACCAGGCGGCTGTCGGGAGACAGGGTATCGATGCTGTTGGGCATCCTCTTGACCTGGAGGTCGCCGGGTTGGAAGGTGACTAGACTGACGGCATCCGCGCCGACCTTGAGCAAGGTGCCCGGAGCCCTGACCAGCTTCGAGGCCAGGCGGCCGAACCAATCGTTGGCCAGATCACTGCCGCGCAGCGGAGCGGAAATGAAGATCACCCGGCCCACCTCCGGGCGGTGGCGGAAGATGAGCCACTCGGTGAGGAGTTGCCGGTTTTCCGAAGAAAGCTTCACCTGCTCCGGAGGTTTGCCGAAAATATCCATCCAGAGTTTGTCCCCGGAATCCGTCATTAGGATGCGGCTGATGCAACCGCCCATGCTGTGCCCCATCACCACCATCGGTTTCTTGAGCGGAAACCGTTTTTCGATGGCATCCAGCTCGCGCCGCAGAATTGACGCGGAATATGGATAGGGATAGCCGCTGGGATAACTGTAAAACCAAACCTGATAGTTTTTCCGGAACTCCGCATCCCCACGCAGCGAGTTGATCATCGGGGTCCAGGTGGCGGGGGAATCCATCAGCCCGTGAATGACGAGCAGCACGGTTTTGTCCGGGTCGTAGGGTTGCAGGCGGGAAATCCGGGCGGTTTCCGCATATTCGGCCGGCCTGAACACCCGCGCGATCTCGATCTTCTTCGGATTGGCGGCGGCCAGCATCACCGCCAGCGGCACCGTGAAGTCGGCCGCAAGCGGATAGGAGCGCCCTCCCAACCTCACGGTCTCGTCGGCCAGCGGGTCCTTGATTTCGATCTCGCAGCGCCGCCCCTCAAAATGAACCACCGCGGTCACCCCATAGTAAATCCGCGAAATGGCGAAATCCTCCCGCGCGGATTTGTTGACGGCCTTGCCCACGGCAACACTTGGCGCGCCCAACCCCGGCCGGGTCGTGCGCTCGGTCACGTAGCTGCCCTTGATGTCGAATTCATCCGCTGGCGTGAAATCGTAGAGTGCCGGGTTCCACTGGGGGCGTGGATCGGGCTTGTGCGCCAGGATGAAGTCGCCACCGCTGGCAGGCACCCGCAGCGGCTGCGACCAAGGATCAAGCTTCTCCTCGTTGATGATTGAAACAATCCGGCCGACGGCAAAGCTGTAGTCCTCCCGGGCTTCCATGTCGGAGGGCATTTTCCGGAGCTGGTCCGAAGCGATCCGGGCCGCATCGATAAACCCGGCAAGCGCGACCATCGGATCCTTGCGGGTGGACGTGAGCGCATCACGAATCAAGTTGCGAACGGGCCCGGTACCGGGAGCCTTGGGCTGGTATTCCGGCGTCATCAAGCTGACTGCCGAATAACTGCCACAGCCCACCAGCGAGAAGCCAATGGCAATGGCGGAAATAACGGCGCAAAGACGTCGAAGCGGAGAATTCACGGTTTGGGGATGGTGCGGCATGGGACTCGTCACGAACCGTGTCCAACTGGCACCGGGTTGTCAACATCGGCCATCACCAATGGCATGAGCCAAAATCTGCCCGGGTTTTTTCTTGCGCCTTCCCGCTCCCCTGCACAAGACTCCCCGCCCCGCACGGCGGCCCCATCCCATGAGCGAAACTCCCCCCAATGCCACCCTCGAACAACTCGGCTCCGTGCTGCGTGACCACCAGTCGTTTGTCCTGCTCAGCCACGTGCGGCCGGATGGCGACGCGATCGGCTCCCAACTCGCCCTCGGATTCTCGCTGATGGCGGCGGGCAAATCCGTGCGATTGTTCAACGAGGACGGACTGCCGGACAACCTCGCGTTTCTCCCGGGCTCCGACCGGATCGAGCTGCCCCCGGCCGATCCGATCACCGCCGATGTGGTGATCGCGCTCGACACCGCCACCCGCCCGCGCCTCGGCGAGCGCTGCCTCCACGCGGTTTCCGGAATCGGACTGTGGCTCAACCTCGACCACCACATTTCCAACCCCGGTTACGGCGACCTGAACTTCATCGACCCCACCAGTCCGGCCACCGGGGAAATCCTCTACGAGCTGATCACCGCGCTCGACCTGCCGCTGCCGGATGAAACCCGGGACGCCCTCTACGTGGCGGTTTCCACCGACACCGGATCGTTCCAATACCCGTCCACCACCGCCAAAACCTACGACATGGCGGCGGCTCTGATCCGCCGCGGACTGGATGTGGGTGCCCTCAATTCCAACACCTACGACAACCACCCCTACCGTCGTCTCGAACTGCTGCGCGCGTTGCTCAACACCCTCGAACGCACGACCGACGGGATGGTCGCCTACTGGACGATGGAGACCGCCACCCGTCACGGACTCGAGCTGCGCCCCGAGGACAGCGAAGGGCTCATCGACATCCTCCGCGCGATTCGCGGCGTCCAGGTGGCCGTGTTTTTCGAAGAACTCCCGGATGGCAAATCACGCGT
>JAIPKB010000162.1 GCA_021733795.1 Akkermansiaceae bacterium
GCTGGCCATCCTGCCCTTTGAGCAGCACGAATCGCTCAATGCCGCATTCGATCACTGCCGCGACTATCGTGGCAAATCCCTCAAACTCATCAAAACCGCACGCCCGTTCCCCGAATGAGCCAGTCAGCCAATCGCCCTATGGGTGAGGGGGAGCTTGTTGTATCGAAACGCGGAGGCGCTGAGCTCCCTGTTCCTCATGTTGATTAGCGCTGTCACCGCCGCCGGACTTGCTGCCGTGGTGTTTTTCGCAGCACGCGGGAAGGGTGGAAATTCACGGGCCGCACCGCCTGGAGCATCTCCTCCTCCTGCTGCCGTCGCCGACATCGTCGCGGCCATCCTCGCACCCCCGCCGCTGCCAGCATCCGCAGACCCCGCCCTGCTCAACCTCCTCTGTGCTCCCGGCGGCACTGCCACCGACCGCGCCGCCCACCTGCAAACCCTCGACTCGATGGCCGCCGCCATCGCCGACACCGCCGCCTGCAACTTCCACCACTATCAGCAAACCCCGGCGGAATTCGAAAATGAAGCCGGCTGGCGGCTCGCCATGATTAGGTCCTCCAAAGAGTCCGGTGGGTGTGCCGTTTTCAGTGTTCAGGGAAGAGGAAGAGAGAGTCGCCCTTGCGTCATGATTGCGGTTTTCCCTTCACTCCCTGGATCCTGAGCCTCGCCTTGTCCGTCCCCAGCACCAGCACCATGGCGGCGGTCGGGTGGATGCGGGGGGACATGTAGTAGGCTTTTTCGGCCAGGTTGCGGCCGGGTTGGGCGACGAAGGCGCCGTCGTGGGTGCGGGCCATGTTGATGAAGGCCTTGTTGTAGTCAAACACCTCGCGGGTGGCAGCCTCGTTGCCGGAGAGCTGGATGCCGAGCAGCGCCCAGGCCCAGGCGAGCACGTTGTCGCCATGGCCGTCGTTGAGGCGGGTCTTGGATTTGGCGAGGCCGCCGGTGACGCGGCTCACGTAGTCGTCCGTTCCCGGCCGGCCGGCCACCTTGTGGACGATGATCGCCAGTCCCTGGCGTCCGACCGGCGTGTAGGCACCGGTGGCGAAGCGGTAGCCCATGTAGCCGTCCTCATTGGTGTAGGTGTGGACGCAGTCGTAGGCGATGTCGCGGTTGAAGTCCTGGATTTTGATCCCACAGTCCTCGGCGAGTTCCCATGACAACATGGCCATCAAGGTGGTGATGGTCATGGTGCCGTATCCGGCGATGCGTGCGTCATGGCCGTTGCCGCCCTTGAGGAAGTTCTTGGCCTGGGGTTGGCCGCCATGCATGCGGTCCTTGTAGAGCTCCGGATCAATCACCTGGGAGAGGTAAAGGCGTTTGCAGTCCTCCTCGATGGTCGGCAGCACGCGCTGGTCACCGGTCTGGAGGAAATATTCGGACAGGAAGATCGCTTGGTAGGACGGATACCAGGTCCACTCTTTCTCGCCGGGTGGTTTGTTCCAGGCCATGGCCAGGGTTTCCGCCTCCTTCTTTTTCCCCTGGGCGAGCAGGGCCAGGCCGAAGAGGCCTTGTTCGTGAACCGCGCCGCAGCGTTCCTCCGGGTGCAGCAGCAGATAGTCCATCGCTTTCGCGGCGAGCTTTTCCGACTTCGGGCAATTCTTCGGATAGGTGTCGCTGAAGCGGCCGATGGCTTCGAGCTTGATGTCCACCTTGGCCGGCTGGCCGTCGCGGATCAGATCCAGGGTGAGGGTGCCATCCCGGCCCTCGCTGTCCTCGATGGCGTTGCCCATGTCCATGATCGGCCCCTCGTAGCCGGCACCGGGCTCCATGCCGTAGAACTTGCCGAAGGTGTGTTTGCCGAACGGCTTGCCGTTGGCTCCGGTGATTTCATCGTCGATCCGGAGCTGGCCATCGGCCGGTGATTTCGGGAACACATATTTCACCACGAACGATGACTCCTTGAGGATCGCGCGGGCACCGGTGGGACCCAGGTTGACGAGGAACCCCGGGCACTCCTTGTCCGGGCCCTTCTCGGCGGGCTTGGTCCACTGGCCGAGATTGTCGGGATCGGCGATGGCGCGGGCGTTGCCGGTGATCATTGCGGAAACGGCGAGAGTGATGAGGGTGGTGCTGAGTAGTTTGGATGGCATGGTTGGCGGTGATAGGTCTGGGTTATACGACGCGTGACCAGGAGAGCTTGCAGGGACCGGCCGGTTGCATGAAGGGAGAGGTGCCGGGTGCGAAGATCAAATAAAGGGACGGTCACTGGTGACGGGCGTTAGAATGTCGGATTTTACTTGTAAGCCAAGGGAAATCGGATGGAGCGAAAAGATTCCCACTATCCGGCTCGCCGGGTTCATATGAAAAAGGGCAGCTGGCTGCCTGCGGCGGAGACACTGGACGGAAAGACGCAAGGGGGGCGCAACGGGGAAGAGAAAGTGACGTAGAGTAAATAAATTTTCTCTTGTCGTGGATCAAGCTCCGACCGTGTCGCGCGGTCGCGATTTCTGGAGCGATCCATTGACAGGCGCGTTGTGACCAACGCGGCCACTGCAAGAGAAAGTGCCCTCCGCGAACTCTGCGGCTTTGCGAACTCTGCGGCTTTGCGGTTCGTCAGGCAAGGGGGCGTAGGCGTGATCCGAGGCACCGTATGATCGTTCTGGGGGGTGGTAATGCGCGTGAACGATCAAAGAGCAGGCGTCACTTATCATTTGGTGGCGTGAGGGACGCGGATGGATATGTTCTCGGCAGCGGCGGGTCAATCTGCCCGAATGAAAATCCATCCCATGACTACGACAACCAAGTTCTGCCAAACAGTGGGAGGCCTGCTCACCTTGCTGATCGCCGCCAATACCTGTCTGGCCGCCGAGGAAACCGCGCTGGCTCCGGTACTCGGTGCCAGCGATGCGGCTCCGTTGGTGCTCAAACTCGGGGTGAACGACATCTACTGCACCCAAACCGCCTGCGAATGCATCAGCGAGATCGCCACCCGCAGCTACGACGGAGTGCTGGCAGAGCTGGCCAAGAACCACGGGATCACCTTGAAACTTACCTATTTCATGGAGGTGATGGACCTCGATAAGGCGATTCAGGCCAAGCAATTCGACGGCGTGATCTGCAAACCCTGGACCGCGCTGCGGTTCTCCAAGGAGGCCGGCCCGCATTTCAAACGCGTGGCGGACATCCTGGATCCGGAAAACTCCGCTACCATGACCGGATTGATCCTGGTGCCCGCCACCTCGCCGATCCGCACGCTGGCCGCTCTCGCGGGCAAGCGGATTGCCTTCGGTCAGCCGGATTCCTATGAGAAATACCACGCGCCGTTGCGGCTGCTCGCCTCACAAGGGATTCGGCCCGGGTCCGGCAGCTACCGCTCCAGTTGCGGCGAAAACCTCGATCTGTTGATGGACGGCAAGGTCGATGGGGCGGTGGTTTCCAGTTATGCCCTGACTGCCAGTTGCGCGGTGGATTTCGCCAAGCCGGAGGATTTCAGGACCGTGGCCAAAACCGGAGAGATGCCGCTCACCTCGTTGTTGGTGGACCTGAACAAGGTTTCTCCAGCTGCCGCGATGCGCTTGCAACGGGCGCTGCTGGCGGTTTCCGGTGACAAGGTCCCGGCGGACCTAACCGGCAAGGGATTTGTCGCTCCGGTCTCGTGGCAGCCGGCCAAGGCCGGGGCGGAAATCACGCCGAAGGCCCCTCAGCCTGACAACCCATGAACCCGGGACGGCGCAAATTCATCCAATTCGGCGGGCAGCTGATCGGCACCGCCGTGCTTGGCGGTGCGGCCTGGCGAGTGCTTTCGGGGGCCGACCCCGAGGCCGATTTCACCCAACCCAAGGGTCCTTACGTCTGGCGCCTCAACCCGGACAAATGTACGTTTTGCGGGTTGTGCGAAACCGCCTGCGTCCGGAAACCCTCGGCCGTCAAGGCGGTCAATGACCAGGTGAAATGTTCGTATTGCGTGGCCTGCTACGGCCAACTGTCCGAACTCACCATTGCCTCGGACCTGATCGACAGCAAGGGCAAGCGGGTTTGTCCATACGACGCCGTGCGGCGCAAGGAGTTCAGTGGCGGCAAGGATGGTTACCATCTCTACACGATCGATCAGGAACGCTGCACGGGCTGCTGCAAATGCACCAAACGCTGCAACGAGCTGGGCACCAAGTCGATGTTCCTGCTCATCCGGCCCGATCTCTGCATCGGCTGCAACCGCTGCTCGATCGCGGCCGTCTGCCCGGACGATGCGATCGAACTGGTGCATTGTTACCCGGAGGACGATTACCGCGGCGAGTTCGAGCTGGACCAGCAGCTCAAGGCGATGGAGGCGGAAATGATGGGCGGGATGGATGATATGGAGGGTGAATCATGATGCGGTGGTGTGGCTGGTGGTGGATCCTGCTGGTCCTGGTGATGCCAGTGCGGGGTGCGGACGGACCGGCGGCGGATGCCGTGCCGACCGGCGAAGCGAAGGCTCCGCCGTGTTTCGTGATTCCGAGCGCCGAGGAACTGGGGGGCAGCGAGGAAATCAGCAACTACCGCCAGCAGTTCGAGCCCACGCTCTATCAACCCGAGTGGTCCGGCTGGCCGGTCCTGGATCTCATCATGCTGGCAGTGCTGTTGTTGTTAGGTGGGGTGATGGTCTGGCGGCATGTGCATTTCCGCTGGTTCTGGCTGCCGGCGGCGCTCACGCTGCTGTATTTCGGGGTTGTGCGGGGTGGTTGTATTTGTCCGGTGGGATCGGTGGGAAACATGTCCATCGGCCTCGCTCATCCCGAGCGGATCGGGGTGTTTACCGCGTTGATGGTGTTGTTGCCGCTGGTGGTGGCGCTGTTCATGGGGCGGGTGTTTTGCGTCGCCGGGTGTCCACTTGGGGCGGTCCAACATTTGTTAGGAGGACGGCGGTCGATTCGGCTGCCGTCCCGGTTGGAGGGTGTCCTTCGTTGGTTTCCGGTGCTGACGCTGCTGGCCGCCGCCTGGCTGGCGGTCCGCGGGACCTGCATGTTGGTGTGCCTGCTGGATCCCTACAAGACGGCATTCTTTTTCGGATACGGATGGGTGAATCGGATGATCAACTGGTTTCAGGGCGGGCTGGTGGAGCCCGGTTGGTTCTGGGTGGGCAGCCTGACGGCATGGGGGATCCTCGCCGTTTCGCTGCTCGCGGGAATCTGGGTTTACCGGCCGTTCTGTCGGTTTGTCTGCCCGTATGGGGTGTTGCTGGGGTTGTTTTCGATGGTGGCGTTCAAGCGCCGGCAGATCGAACAATCCCAATGCGTGCAATGTGGCTTGTGCGAGAACAGATGCCCTGTCAATGCCATCAAGCGCGACCCCCGCACCAAGGAGTTCGCGATTTCATCCTTCCACTGCATCCAGTGCAACCGTTGTTCGTCGCTCTGTAGGAAAAAGGGGGTTTTCTGAACGGTTGGCGCGGGTCGTTGGTTTGCTGGGATGATCTGGAAACCACGAATGGACACGAATATGGAGATGAAACGCTACGAGCGGACTTCCCGGATGATCTCAGGCGTCGCTACGCGTGACGCTGGTGGAGCGCATGAGAAAGCACCGCCTCTCCACCCCCAATCGGAGCACAAGACGATAGCCCAGGGAGCCGCCACAGAACCGGATCACGTCATATATTTAGTAGGTGGCGATAGATCCTCGCGATGTTACGAGCGTCATCAATCCCCCGATGTGCCGTTCCTTCGAACTCCAACCCAATTTTCCGAATTGCTCCCCCTAGCCCGAATCTTTTCTTGCCTCCGGTCGCCGCTGAGAATGCGGCTTTAAGGTTGCGATGATTGCCAGAGAATGGATATGGCAACCTGTGATATTGACAGTCTTGCATGAACTGCTGCCAGGGGGCTTTCTTCATGGTGATCTTGGATTCCCGAAGGTCCTGGGTCGCCTTTCAAACAGAGATGAATTCACGAAGCTTTCCTGAATTCTTGGATACCTGGAATTTCCGGCAGGACGAAAGAGGCATTCTTCTGTCGCGCAAAGCTGGGATTCGGAGCGGAGGGCTTGTTTGTCGGCTCAAACGATCGTTGCGACAATCGAGGCGACGATCGTCGCTCTCGTTGTCGCGTTCGCGTCATGCAATCGGCCGGGGGAAGAGAACTTCTCAAGAGAGCATCTCCCGAGTTTGTCTGTCGAGTTTGTCTTGACGGGGCTCGATTCCGGGTTGTGGGGAGTGGCGGGCAGTTTTTTGAACGGTCCGTTGGCAGGTGCGTTGTGACCAACGCGGCCACGGCACTCCGGGTGGTAGATGGTGGACTGAAAGCGGGTCTATATACGCTGGCTGCCTACTCTGCTGACGTTACGATGGCTAGGAAAGCCAATGGTGCATCCGGAGGGGATTTCCGGTGGTTCAATCTTCGGTGAACTTGGCCAGTTTTGGAGACTGGTGGCAAGATGCCCACAGGCCTTGAGGAGGGCGAGGACGCCCCCCCCTTGAGGGCGAGGATGCGCACCCTCGCTGTGGCGGGTGCGGGGTTTGCCAGGAGGTGTTGGAAATTGGAGGTGGTGTTGGGAACTGCGGCTGTTTAGGCTCCCGGCGTGACCCCGGCGCTCGAAACCCTGCTGCTGGCCTTTCGGATGGAAGGCGGTCCCCCCGTGCCCGGGCGGGCCTTGTTGCTAGGGGCAGCACCGCATCCGGAGTTTCGCGGCTGGCCGGGGATTGTCGGCTGGCAACCGCTCAAGCCGGAGGCGACGGTCTGGGGTCAGGCCGGCTTGCCGCGGGTGGACGATCCCGCCGGGAGCTATCCGCTGGTGATGGTACTGCCTGGGAAATCGCGGGATGAGACCCTGGCGTGGTTTGCGCTCGCCCGGGAGCATCTCGAGCCTGGCGGCCGCCTGCTGGTGGCCATGACCAATGCGACGGGAGCGGGACGCTTCGAAAAGGAATTGGCACGTGCCTGCGGGCGGGTGGAGTCGATCCAGAAACACAAATGCCGGGCGTTTCATGCGGTGGACGACGGGACGTGGAACGAGGATGTGTTTGCCGAGTGGCGGATGTTGGGGGCGCGGCGGGAGGTGCCGGGTACCCGGTTGGTGGCGGCGGCGGGAATGTTCAGCGTGGACCACGTGGATCCGGGTTCGGCGCTGCTGGCGGCGGGGTTGCCGGGTGGCATGCGGGGGCGGGTGGCCGACCTCGGGGCGGGGTGGGGTTATCTGACCGACGCGGTGCTGAAGCGCTCCACCGGCGTGAAACGGATGGATCTTTACGAGGCGGATGCGCGGGCGCTGGAATGTGCGCGGGCGAACCTGGCCGGGTGGCAGCGGGAGCTGTCGTTTCACTGGTGGGATGTGAGCAAGGGGCTGCGGGAAACCTATGATGCCATCGTGATGAACCCGCCGTTTCACCGGGGGCGGGAAACGGCGGTGGACCTGGGCGTGGCGTTTATCCACGCTGCGGCGGCGGCGCTGCGGCGGGGTGGATCGCTCTATCTGGTGGCAAACCGGCAACTGCCGTACGAGTCCGTGCTGGAATCCTGCGGGCTCTCGTGGCACCAGGCGGGCGGTGATCCAAGCTACAAACTCCTGTTCGCCAGAAAGCGGTGAATGATATCAATTTATGAAACTGGTAAAACTGCTCGCCAATCTGGGTTACGGCTCACGCAAGGAAGTCCAACGCCTGATCCGCGCCGGTGCGGTGACCGATGATGCCGGCCGCCGGCTCGGGGAGAAGGATCTGCCGCCGCACGCGGCGATCCGTTTCCGCGGCGAGCCACTGGATGTTCCCTCGCCGCTGCTGATCATGCTGCACAAGCCCTGCGATTACACGTGCAGTGCGGATGATCCGGGAGCGGTCATTTATGACCTGCTGCCGGAGCGTTTCGCGCTGCGCAATCCGGCGCTCAGCCCGGTGGGTCGCCTCGACAAGGATACCAGCGGGTTGCTGCTGATGACCGACGACGGCCAGTTGCTGCACCGGATCATCCACCCGAAATCCGGCTGCCTGAAGGTTTACCATGCGGTGCTCGACCGGCCGCTGGAGGGGCATGAGGCGGAGTTGTTCGGATCCGGCGAGATGATGTTGCGCAGCGAGGGCAAGCCGCTGCTGCCGGCCAAGCTCGAGGTGCTCGGGGAAAAGGAGGCGCGGGTGATCCTGCACGAGGGCCGCTATCACCAGGTGCGGCGGATGTTTGCCGCGGCGGGCAATCATGTGCTCGATCTCCGGCGGGTGGCGATCGGTGGCCTGGCGCTTCCCGATGACCTTGCCGAAGGTGAGTGGCGTCATTTGACCGCCGCCGAGAGGGATGCGGTTTTCAATACGGGAAAATCAATCTAGCAAACCAATGAGAGACTGGGAGAAATGTTATCAAGACGGCGAAACTCCGTGGGACCACGGCAGTGCGGCTCCGCCGTTGTTGGAAATGCTCGAACGTCACGGACCTGGACTGCTGGGGGACGGACCGGTGCTGGTGCCGGGGTGCGGCCTGGGGCATGACGTGCGGGTCTTGGCGGAATGCGGGCTGCCGGTGGTGGGCGTGGACCTGGCGGCCACTGCGGTGGCCCGCGCGCGGCAACTTCCCGCCGCCCGGGCGGAAACCTACGAGACGGGGGATTTTCTGGACCCCGCCTGGCGGCAGGGACGGAGTTTCACCGCGATCTGGGAACACACCTGTTTTTGTGCGATCGATCCGGAGTTGCGGCAGCGCTACGCCGAGGCGGCGGCGGAGTTGTTAGAGTCCGGGCGGATGCTGGTGGGGGTGTTCTATCTGACGCCCGACATGGCGCCGGCCGAGCCCGGGCCGCCGTTCCGGGTTTCGGTGGCGGAGTTGGATGAAGTCTTCGGACGATGGTTCGAGCTGGAGGCCGGCTGGGTTCCCCAACGCGCCTACCCGGGCCGGGAAGGGCGGGAGTGGGTCGCGATCTACCGGCGCAAGTGAAGACAATCTTCAATTCAGGGCTTTACGGTGATGCTGTCGGGTGGGTATAAACCGTGCGCGATGCATGGATTTTCCTACAAGAATGGTGCTCTTCACTGTGAGAACGTGGAATTGTCCGCGTTGGCGGCCGATTACGGTACGCCGCTTTACGTCTATTCCGGGGGCACCATTCTGGATCATTTCACCCGGTTGGATGCCGCGTTGGCCGGGGTGGACCATGAACTCGCGTTCGCGGTCAAAGCCAATAGCAACCTCTCCGTGCTGCGGCTGCTGGTGACCCAGGGTGCGGGTTTCGACATTGTTTCCGCCGGAGAATTGTTCCGGGTGATCAAGGCGGGCGGCGATCCGGCCCACTGCACGTTTGCCGGAGTGGGCAAGACCCGGGCCGAAATCGTCTATGCGCTCGAGCAGGGGATTTACTCGTTCAATGTGGAGAGCGAGGAGGAACTGCGCTACCTCAACCAGGTGGCGGGGGAATTGGAAATGGTGGCTCCGGCGGCAGTGCGGGTGAATCCCAATGTGGATGCCAAAACCCACAAATACATTTCCACCGGCAAGTCCGAGAACAAGTTCGGCGTGGATTTTGAGAAAATCGAGGACCTCTACGCCCGGGCCGCTGCGGAGCTGCCTCATATCCGGTTGCGCGGCGTGCAAATGCACATTGGTTCGCAGCTCACGTCGGTGGCTCCGTTCATCGAGGCCGTCGAGCGGGTGCGGCCGCTGGTGATGCGGCTCAAGCAACGTCATGGAATTGAATTCTGGTCGATCGGTGGCGGGATCGGGATTGTCTATCAAGGGTCGCTGGAGTCCGGCGACCCCGCCTGGTGGCAGGGCTGTCTGCCGGAGGATCTGCCGTTGACGATCGCCCAATACGGTGCCGAGCTGGTGCCGCGGCTCAAGGATCTGGGGCTCAGGATATTGGTGGAGCCGGGCCGTTACATCGTCGGCAACGCCGGGGTTTTACTCACCCGCTGCCTTTATGAGAAGAAGGGAGCGGCCAAGACCTTCAAGATTGTGGATGCCGGGATGAACGACTTGATCCGGCCCGCGCTTTATGAAGGGCATCACGAGATCGTCCCGCTGCAGCAGCCGGTGACCGACGCAACGGTGGCGGTGGATGTGGTGGGGCCGATCTGCGAGAGCGGTGACTTCTTCTGCCAGAACCGCGAACTCCCGGATTTCCAACCCGGTGAGGTCGTGGCACTGATGTCTGCGGGTGCCTACGGCTTCACCATGGCCTCCAACTACAACTCCCGGCCGATGCCTGCCGAGGTGCTGGTCGAGGGCGATACCACGACTTTGGTTAGGAAGAGGCAGACGCTGGAAGACCTGATCGCCGGCGAGTTGTGAGCGACCGCCCCTCGAAAGCGCTCTATCTGCAACTTCACCTGCTGGTGATCCTGTTGGCGTCCACGGCGGTGCTGGGCCGGATGATTACCTTGTCGGCACCGGCGCTGGTGTGGTGGCGCACGGCGTTGGCCGCCCCGGTCGCCCTGCTGCTGGTCGGGGTGGTGTTCCGGCGGCGGGTGCTGCCGCCGGGGGCGCAGTTGGTGAAGGTGCTCGGCATCGGGATGATTGTGGGGCTGCACTGGATGTGCTTTTTCGGGGCCATCAGGATCGCCAACATCTCGATCTGCCTGGCCGGGATGGCGACGATCTCGTTCTTCACCGCATTTACCGAACCGCTGATGGAGCGGCGGCGGATCCGGCGGGTGGAGGTTTGGTTGGGATTGCTGGTGCTGTTGGGGATTGTGCTGGTCGCCGGGTTTGAGCAGGGGCGTCTGTTAGGTCTGGGGGTGGCTTTGTTGGGGGCGATGCTGGCTGCGGTGTTTCCGGTTTTCAACCAGCACATGGTGCGTCAGGAGGGAATGGATCCGCTGGTGATGGTGGGGTGGGAAATGGTGGGTGCGTGCTTCGTCTGTGTGATTGGTTTGCGGGTGTTCGATGGTCCGGGAGCCTATACTGCGTTGTTTCAATTGCGGGGGCTTGACTGGCTTTGGTTGTTGTTGCTCGCCTGGGTGTGCACGGTGTTCGCGCACGCATTTCACATTCACCTGCTGCGGCACCTGAGCGCCTACACCGGCAATCTGGCGATGAATTGCGAACCGGTTTACGGGATTACCGCCGCCGCTTTGCTGTTTGGCGAACATCAGGTGCTGCATCCCGGGTTTTATGTGGGAGCGGCCACCATCGTCATCGCCAATATCCTCCATCCGCTGCTCCTGCACAGGGCGCACCGCCGGCGGATAAGGTACGCCCAGGGCGGCCCCAAACCACGATGAAGACGTGGAACGCGCAAAGCCGCGGAGGGCGCAGGGGACGCGCGGAGGGCGCTTTCAGTGGCCGCGTTGGTCACAACGCGCCCGCCAATGGATGCGCGAATGAAGCGAAACGCATGAATGGGTCAGGACAGATGACAGATGACAGATGACAGATGACAGATGACAGATGACAGATGACAGATGACAGATGACAGATGACAGATGACAGATGACAGATGACAAGAAATCGCTTTATCAGTGTCTTTTTCATTCGCCCGCGTTGTGACCAACGCGCCTACGACCTACGATTTCAGACCTTTGACTTTTAGACCAACAACCAACCCAAACACAAGCCTGTCAGGCATGGGCAATCAAATGTTCCAATACGCCCACGGCATGGCATTGGCGGAAGCTTCCGGCGCACGGCTGCGGGGGGGGTAGCCCCGGTTGCAGGTTCGCGCTGGGGGATTTCGGCATCTCGGCCGACGACGACGTGCCGGCCACCGCCGAGCGGATCGGCATCACGGGCGGCGGGCACTCCGCCGAGTGGCCAACCGGACGGGCGATCAACATTTCCAGCGCAAAGGATTTTGTCATTTCCGGCTACTTTCAGAATGAAGGCTATGTCCATTCCGTGGAGGCGGCAGTGAGGCGGCTTTCCGCTTTCTCCGCCGATCTCATGGGTGCGGTGGAGCGAAATTGTTCGATGGTCCGGACGCCTGTTGTAAGATTTCCGCCGTGGATGGCGTTGTATGGTTCCCTGAAGAGCCATGACAGCCGATGAAACACCTCAGCCCCCGAGGCCGGACGCGCTCTGGTGCAATGGCGAATGGATCGATCCGGCGGGGTTTGCCGCAGGTGTGTTGGACCGCAGTTGGACGCACGGCCTGGGATTGTTCGAGACCATGCTGGGAGTGGACGGCAGGCTGGCGTTTGCGGAACGACATTTTACCCGGTTGGTGGAGGGTTGCCGGCGATTCGGGTGGGAGCCTCCGCTGCCAAACCCGGAAATGCTGGCCGCGACCGCTGCGGAACTGATGGTCCGCACCGGGTTGACCCGCGCGGACGTCCGGATCCGGTTGGCGGTGAGTGGCGGGGCGGGTTCCCTGGCCGACCTGACGCCCGGAGCTGACCGGATGGTGTGGATGACGGCCAGCCCGGCAACCGCCTCTCCCGATCCGTTGGAGGTTGCGGTTTCCCCCTGGCGGCGCAACGAGCAGGGGGCGCTGGCCGGACTGAAATGCGCATCGTATGCCGAGAACCTCGTGGCACTCGATCATGCGCGGCGGGCGGGCTTCGGCGAGACCTTGTTTTTGAACACCGCAGGGGAGTTGTGCGAGGCGGCCACCGCCAATGTCTTCCTGGTCAGCGGGGGAGGGGTGCGCACCCCGTCGCTGGCATCCGGGTGCCTGCCCGGAATCGCCCGCGGCGTGGTGCTGGGGCTGCTCCGGGCGAGCGGGCAGACCTGTGAAGAGGGGAGGCTCACCGCAGCGGACCTGGCGGCGGCCGATGAGGTTTTTCTGACCTCGGCGGTGCGCGGCCCGATGGCGGTGGCGCGGGTGGACCAGCGGATTCTCCCGGCGCGCGGGGTGGCCAAATGTCTTCGCGAGGCGTGGCGGTTGGTGGTGAGGCAGGCCATCCAGCGGGATTATCCCGAAGAATAGCCTTTGCCATGTCCGATTTCTCGGGTATCATCCGCCACATGATGCGACGGACGATGTTCTCCCTTCTCGGTGGCTCGGTGGCCACGGTATTGATCGGTTGTGGACCGGATTACAGCATGCCGTTGATGGCAGGCAACAATCAAGGAGCCGTCACCGAAGGCAATGCGCTCTATCAGGAGGCAAAACAGGCGGACGACGCCGGTAAGGCGAAACGGGCGGCCAAACTCTACGGGAAGACGGCCGACCGCTACTCCTTTATCGACTCCGCGCCCCAGGCGCGTTTCCGGCAGGCCGAGTTGCTCGAACAACTGGGGGATGTGCTCAAGGCGTTCAAGGCCTATCAGGAGTTCCTCACCCGCTACCAAGGCAGCGGGCTCTATTCCACCGCACTGAACCGTCAGGCGAAAATGGCCCAGGCCGCCGCCGATGGCGAAATCAAAAACAGCTTCCTCGGCCTGAAAACCCGGCTGGATACCGAGAAAGTCGTCGAAATGCTGACGCAGGTAATCGGCAACGCACCGAAAACCCCCACGGCATCAAAGGCCCGCTTCACGATTGGCGAACTTTACCGCAAGGACAAGGAGCCGGCCAAGGCGATTGCCGCCTACCGCGAACTGGTGCGGGATCAGCCGAGTAGCCCGCAGGCACCGGATGCCATGTTCCAAATCGGCGTCGTGCTGACGGAAGAGGCGGATCGCGGCAATCAAAACCAGGCGACGATCGACATGGCCCGCGAGGCCTTCAACGACTACCTCAATCAATACCCGGGCCACCCCCGCAACGCCGAGGCCAAGGCGCGGATTGCCAAATTGGGTAAACGCGATCTGCAGCATTCGTTCGAGATTGCCGAGTATTACCGGAAGGCCGGGCAGTTCGACTCCGCCAAGGTTTATTACCGGGACATTGTCAAGGAGGCACCTTCCGGAAAACTTCACGATCAGGCCCAAGCACGACTGCGGGAGCTTGGCGAGTAACCCATGGATTTAACCCAATCAGCCAAAGTATGAGATTTTTCGCCCTGTTGCTGTCGTCCGGATTACTGGTGTCCTGTGCCGGGTATCGGTTGGGGGGCTCCAAGCCTGCCTCGCTGGCCTCGGTGCGGACGATTGCCGTGCCGATGATGGTCAATGAAACCCAACACCCCCGGGCTGAGGTCATTGCGACTTCCGCCGTGACGGGTGCGTTTGCCCTGGATGGCACCTATCGGATCGGCGGCACCGGGAGCGCGGATGCCATCCTCGAAGGCCGGGTCACCGCGATCCGCTTCGCCGCGATCCCCAGCCGGCGGCTCGACACCCTCCGGCCGGAGGAGCTGGCCAACACGGTGACCATCGACTGGGTGCCCAAAGACGCCCGCAACCCCACCAAGGTGCTGGCTTCGGGGTCCTCGACGGGGTCGAGCAGCTTGTTTGTCGATTCCGACTTGCAGACGGCCC
>JAIPKB010000163.1 GCA_021733795.1 Akkermansiaceae bacterium
AGCCTTCGAACTCGACGATTTCCGGAACGAACCGCAGGTCGATCACGTAATTGTTGTCCGCGATGGTGGGTTCGATCTCGAGGGTAACCCCGGTGTTGCGGGTATCCCAAGCCGAGGGAGTGGCCGGGGTGACCGGGAAACCACCGCCGCCGCCGCCGCCGGCAAGCCCGCCGCCGAAGCCTTGATTGCCGCCTTGGTTGCCCACGGAGTTCGGCAGTTCGGGGGGTTCGTATTCGGTGGCGTAGATAAACTCACGAATGATCTCGATGGTGGCTTTCTGGGCGGACTTGGCCATGACCGAGGGAGCCGTCATCAGATCCGTACCCTTCTTCTGGGCGAGTCCGCGCATGATAAGCTGCACCTGGCCGTCCGAGAACAAACCGGTGAGAGCGGCGATGCCGGGTGCCGGGTTGGCGTCACTGGAACTGCGGAGCGGATTGTTGAGAAGGGCGTCAATGCTGTTGCTGTTGATCGCGCCGTCGCCGGTGCGGAGACCGCCGGTGCCGATGTTGGACACCGGAGTCACCGGGTTGGCAGGAATCCCCGGGATGGTCACCCCGTTGACGGGGTTGACGAAATCTCCGGCTCTCCGGATCATGCCGTTGCCGATGGTGCCGCCGCTGCCAAACAGGGTGTTCTTGCTCAGGCCAAACGGAGTGACGATCCAGTCGAAGCTCAGCTCGTCATTGTTTTCCTGAGTGATTTCGACAAACTTGGTGGTGATCTTCACCTGCTTCGGTTGGTCGTTCTTCATGCTATTGACCAACGTCTCCACCTTGTCGAGTTCAGCCGAGGTGTTGGTGATCAACAGCCCGCCCGGGGTGAGGGTGGCGGTGGCTCCTTCTCCAAAGGTGATCCCGGATTTCTTCAACAAGTCGAGAATCGGAGGCTTGGCTTGAATACCCGCGGCACCGCCGCCGTCCGCAGCGGCGAAGGGATCGATTTCGCCACCCGCGCCACCGCCACCTTGGGCCGCGGCCAGCGCGTCATGGAAACCGGGTGGCACCCGGAAGGTACGGCTGAATTTCTCGATGCTCGTGTCGCTCATCGGCACCAAGGTGACCGCGTAGTCGTCCACCTTGTAGCGGAGCTTGGCGTTTTCACAGATGTATTTGAGCACCTGGCCGAGCGGCATGTTATTGAGTCGCAGCGAGCGGATCTTCACCGCACCGATGTTGCCGCCACCGCCCAAGCCACCGACGGCGTTGGCGGCCTCAAGTCCGGCATCGAGTCCGCCCGCAGCGGGGGCCGAGGTTCCCTTGATCAGGAAATTGACGCCCTTGCGGGTTGGGTCGGTTTCCAAGGTGTCGAGTTCTTCGGCACGCTGGCGGAGGAAGTCAATGGTCTCCTCCACGGTGATGTCGTCGAAATTGACCACGGGAATGATGATGCGGCGGAGCTTTTCGTTGATGTAGGCAATCCCGGAGCTGGTCGCTGGGCCGTCAAACTGCTTCATGGTGTCCAAGGAGCCCAAGGCCGGCAGCGCCATTTCCCAAGCCTTGTCCACCTCCATCAGGAGTTCGGAGCGGGTCTGGTCATAGGCCGCACGATAGTAGGAGGCTTTGGCGGAGGCGATCATCTCCATGCCGCGGCGGGCGGCGGAGTTGTAGGGGTCGATGCGGAGCACGGCTTCGTACTCTTTTTTCGCTTGATCGTATTTGCCAAGGTTGTAGGCACCCTCGCCAGTGTAGAGGCCGCGGCGAACCGCATCGATGTTCTGGGTGTGCTTGTAATCCAGCGACGGATTGACGCGGATCGGGTCGTCCAGATAGGCGAGTTGCTTTTTGGCGAGCGCGTTGTTGGGGTCGGCGCTCAGCACATCGTCAAGCAGGGTCCGCGCGTCGTCATAGTTGCCGCTGCCTCCCTTGACCGGGTCTTTGCCGCCCTGGCGGATGAACTGCTGGGCGAGCGCGACACTGGCACTAGTGAGGTGATCGTTGATCGCGGCGCGGCGGTCGGCGAGCATGGGCGCTTCCGGCAGCACGCTGCGGGCCTGGCTGAACAGGTCCACCGCCTGTTGGAAATCCCCTTTTTGATAGGCCACACGACCTTCTTCGAGCAAGCGGTCCGCCTGGACGACGGCCTCTTGACGACGGATCATCTCGCGTTCCGCAAGGGAACTCATGCCGGATGAGCCCTCGCCAGCAGTGGCGATGGTGATGGTGGCTGGCAGGGTGGATGCGACCGCCATCAAGGCGATGGCAGCGTGACTGGGTCGGTACATGGACGGTTTTTGCATGATTTGCTGGCGGTTTCTGACGATGTTATTGGGGTTTGGAAAGAATAAACTGAGGATAGTTACGGTTTTTTGGTGGGGAAGGCCCCCTTGTTGATGGTGACCGAGGATGATTTGCCGGTTTTGGGATCGGTGTATTCGACCTCCACCTGCTCGGGAGTAACTTTTTTAAGGAGGTAGTCTTTCTGCGCGCTGCCGAAGGGTAGGCCGAAGCGGGTGTTTTCCGGGATGGTTTCCCGTTTACCCTCGTTGCCGGCGGCCTCCAGGGTCATCACCGCGCTGCGGTCGTATTTGGCGAAATCGTCGACGCGCCCCTCGCCCAATGGAGCGGGGATTTCATAGACGGTGCCAACTTTGTTGGGTTTTTGATCCTCGATCCGGGCGTAGGTGACTCTTTCCTCAATATGAAGCCGCTCGTTCATTTCCGTCCGCACTTCGAAGCCGAGGAACTTGAAGCGGTTCTTCATCGGCTCTGCGGCGTAGAACAACCCATCGGGTTTCACATTAGAGCCCACGGCGATCTTGTTGCGGTCATTGTTTCCGTCAATGTACTTGAATGTGCCATTTTTCCCTTCGGGATAGCCGGGGCGGATGGCCCACTTGAGGCTCTCGTCCATCTCGTACTTGAGTTTGTCGAGCAGCGACGGATGGGAGTTCGGATCGATCGGGCTGGTGGTGGCCTGGAATTCCTCGAGGTTGCTGTAGCCGTCGCCATCGGCATCACGCTGCGGGGCGTCGGCGAAGCCCGGATCCAGCTTGAAGGTGATCCACCATTCGTTGGGGATCGGCGGATGGACTTTCTCCGACTTGAGGAGATCGATCGCAGTTTCCGGCGCGTCCCGCGGGATGAAGAGGGGGATGCCGGTGAAAAGATCAACCTGGCGGTCATCGATCACGCCCTGGACCCAGGAAAGGTCACGGGCGCTGGAGGAGGTGGCCTTGGTCACCAAGGCGGCATTCTCGACTTCAGGGGAGCTGGAGCCGGTGCCGTTGACCGTGCGGTTGAAATCCTCGGGGACACCAGCCACCTTGAACCAACCGAAGGCGGCCAATCCGAGGGCGGCGACCACACCACCACCGATGGCGGCTTTCTCGTAATTTTTTTCGAACCAGGACATGAGTTGTTATTGCGGGGAAATAATGCGGACTATTTGGGAACTGTGGGCAGTTCCTTGACCGGGAGGAACTGCATCAGATCAATGCGGAGGAACACCTGAACCTCCTCGTCACCGAGGATCGGCTGGAGAATGCGGCTGGTATCGGCTGCCGCCGCCGGGGCGGGGGCTGCGGGAGTGACGGGAACTGCGGGAACTGCGGGAGTGGCGGGAGTGGCGGGAGTGGCGGGAGTGGCGGGGGCTGCGGGATCTGCCGGAGGGGTGGCCGGCGGGGTGTCGGCGGCGGGCGGGTCCTCGGGGAGCACGAAGCCGCCGAAGGGGTCGGCTGCGGATCCGGCACCGCCGCCCGCAGGTTGGGGGGTGTCGAACTTGGCGTCCTTTTTGTTGGGTGCCAGGCCGTTTTTCTCGTTAGTGATGCGCAGGGTGCGGACCGTGTAGTAGTAGGCGGGTGAGTTGGCCAGAGCGGAAAGAAAGGCTCGCGCGGATTTTTCGGGTCCCCTGAACGTGACTTCCAAGGGGAAGGCACGAGCGGTAGCGGTGGCTCCCGGAGTCCATTTGCCGCCGTCCTCCTCAATGGATTTGGGGCGGTAGAATTTTTTCAACTGGGAAGGGGCCGCCTGTGCGAGGCTCAATAGCAACTCCTTGATTGCCCCCAATTGAAAGGAGAGCACGCCAGTGGCTTCGCCGCGCGCCAAGGTGGCGGTGTAGGACTCGGCACCCACGAAGAACCCTTCCGGAAGTTTGGTCTTGTCACCAAACGCCTTGACCACCTCTTCATGGGCCGCCTTCGCCTGGTCGGTAAAGGCCTGGGGCAAGACGTTGGGGAGTTCCTTGGGCCGGAATTTCTCGAAGGCACCCTCCAAGCCGATGATTTCAGTGCGATAGGTATTGAGCGCCTTCTTCTTGCCGGCGACATTGTCGTCACTCGGGTAAAGACGGAGGTTCTCGAACTCCTCGACCTGATCGGCCGCATCCGTGTACTCCTGCAGCTCTTGCGCGTACTGGGAGCGGTAGCTCATGCCGAAGTAGCCAATCATGATCGCTCCGAGGAGGGTGGCTCCTCCGAGCATGGCGGCGAATTTGTTTTCCTGGATCCAACTCATAGGGGTGGGCGGGTGGCGAAGTATGGTTTGGTTAAGTTATTTGGGGCTGACCGGGCGGGCCAGGGGCAGAGTAATGTCAAACGGGAAGGCGAAGTCACCACTCTCGGCATTGGCCAGGGTGACCTTGAGAATCTCCTCGTCCTTGAGTGCCGCCGGTTTGCCGTCACGCCCGGTGACGCTGAAGGTGAACACTCCTGGCTGCTCCTTGAGCTTTTTGAGCAGGGTGGTCACCATGTTGTGGTCGGAACCCTTGCTCTCCCTCCAGAAACCGTGGATTCTCACAGCATTGACCGGGGCGACCGCAACCGCCGAGGCCTGGCTTCCCCGGTTGTCGGAATCCTCGGATGAGGCACTCCGGGTTTCGTTCAAACTGGACTGGCCATAGGGCGTGGAGAAGAATTCCGGCCGGACGGCGGAGCGGAGGCTGGAGGTTTCCGCAGCCTCACTCGGGCGGCTGCCTGAAGCCGCCGCCGTGGGTTTGGCGGCCAGGAAGTCGAATCCCACCAGCGGTTCGATGTCGGTGAGCCACACGGCATCGCTGGCTAGGGCGCCGGTCAGTTCGTTGAGCAGATCCAGCCAGAAGGCGTGATCGCTTTCGGCGTCGGTGTACGTAGTGGCCACCGCCCGGAGGGCATCTTCTTGCTTGAGCAGGGTGGTGACTTCACCGGCCAGCGGGCTGAGCGAGTCACGGGTTTCGACGCGGGTCTTGGCTTCTTCCTCGGCCTTGCCGGCCGCAGCCACTTGGAAGCCGGCCCACAAGGCCATCCCGCCGAGAAAGACGGCGGCGGCTCCAATCAGGAAAGGCTTGCGGCGGTCGGCCGCACGGATTTGCTCGACCACGGCGGGCACCAGATCGATGTTGATCGAGGACTTGCCGATGCCCCTGAGACCGAGGCCGATGAGTTCGCCCATCAGGTGGGCTTCGCGCTGGAGGGCGTTGGTATCGACCCCCTTGCCAACGGCGATCGCCTTGAGCGGATTGAAGAACTCGATCGGCAGGTTGAGTTTCTCTTCGAAGAACTCAAGGGTGTAGGGCAGGTTGGCACCGCCGCCACAGAGATAAACGCGCTTCGGGGCGCTGCCGCCGTGCTGGCTGCGGTAGTAATTGGTGGTGCGGGCGATCTCCGACGGCAGCCGGGTGAGCGCGTTGCGGATGACCATGGCGAGCGCGGCCACGGATTCGTCGAGTTGTTCGGTATGGCCGCTGCCGAGCGCCACCAGCCCGTGGGTGATCTTCTGGTGCTCGGCTTCGAGAAAGGAAACATGGTATTCCTTGGCGATGGCGGCGGTGATCGCCGCGCCACCAACCGCGATGTTGCGGGTGAAGAAACGCTTGCCTTCGGCGTAAAGCAGGTTGCTGGTCTTGGCTCCGACGTCGATGAGCAGGACCGGTTCCTGAGGCGCGCCGTAGCTGGCGCGGAACGAGTTGTAGAGGGCCATGGGGGCCACGTCCACCTCGGCGGTGGCCATCCCGCTGGCGTTGACCGAGGCGTTGATTTCGTCGAGCGCGTCGCCCTTGATGGCGACGATCACGACCTCCTTTTCCTTGGCTCCCTCGATCATCTCGTAATCCCAGATGACCTCGTCGATCGGGAACGGCACATGCTGCTGGGCCTCGAAGGTGACCAACTGCTCGATATTGTCCTCCTGAAGGGGCGGCAGCTTGACGAAGCGGGTGAACACCGCCTGCCCGGCAATCGCGTAGCGGACCTTGGACTTGGTCACCTTGAGCCGCCGCGCGAGGTCTCCCACCGCGACCTGGATCTGGCCGGTGCGGGAGGACTCTTGAGCCGGATCGGCGACGATGGTTTCAGAGGCAAAGCTTTTCAACAACAGCCCGCCGTTTTTAGCGGCTTCAAAAACGGCCATGCCGATGCGTTGCGATCCGATGTTAAGGGCGACGGTAGTCAGAGTATCAGCCATAGTGCGGGGCGATGAAAGTGGAAGGGGTGAGGGTCGGCAATAAAAATCTGCGAAAACGGCTAATTGCTGGAAGAAGCGGGCTTTTCCTCGGCGTAGCGGTCCCACCACATGGCGGCAAACGGGGTTTCCGCTTTGCTGAGGAGCGGGACCGCGTCGCTGTCGGCAAACTTTGCGGCGACCTTGGGATCGCTCCACCACTTGCCGCCCATGCTGGAATCCGATGCCACGACCGCGCCATCCACCGTGATTTCGTAGCCGACGGCCTTGACCGAGCCTTTTCCGGCCCGGTCGGAACCGGTGAGGCGGCGGATCGATGCGGGAGACAAATAGACCGAGCAGTAGATCTTATCTTCAAGCGGGATGTTGACGTGCTCGATCTCCTTGGTGAATTTCAGATAGGTGCCGCGTTTGTCCGGGTTGTCCACGGCGACATACCATTTGATGGTCAGCCGGTCACAGGTCTTGGTCTTGGGAGACGGTGCCATCATCACCTGGATTTCGGTTTCGACTTCGAGCCAGTTCTTGGGGGAGAAACTCTTGTTCTTGGTCCCGCCGAACTGCGGCGACTGCAGGTCATCGAATTTCGGTTTGCCCGCTTCCACCTTGACCGCAGCCGAGGCCATGATCGGGAACAACGGAATCAGGGCAACGGCTATTGCCAACAATACGGTCTTGTTAATCGGAGCTTTCATTGGGTTGCGATTTCGTGAAAAGTACCTACCCCCCCTCCGACTGGCGAGCCAAAAGGTCGATTTTCTGAAAAAAATTCATTCCTGTAAATACACCGGCCCCATTTCGTGTGTCAGCGGGGATTGACCGCCGGGAGGTTTCCTGTAATGCTGGTGCCATGTCGCAACAGCAAGTGTCATTCGGGGTGGGCCGGCGGTGGGTGGTGGGCAGCATTGGGGAGGCCCGGGCCTTGGCGGCAGCGACGGCCGCAGAAGCCATAACCGCCTGCGATCTGGTGGAAATCCGGTTGGATGCGCTGGCGGCCGAGGGGGGGGGCGTCGGTGCCGGGTGCTGGCGGCATTTGGAGGGTTTGCCGCTGCTATTCACGGCCAGGCGGGGGGATGAGGGCGGTGCGCGGGAGACCTCGCCGGGCCAGCGGATGGAACTGCTTTACGCCGCGCTGGATGATGCGGCGGTGATTGACGTGGAGGTGGCCAGCATCAGTGAAATGAGCGGCTTGCTGGCGGAGGCCGCGCGGCGGAGCGTGCCCTGGATCGGCTCGTTTCATGACTTCGAGAAGCTTCCGGGGCCGTTGGCCTTGGCGGCTGCGGCCGCGCGCGCCCGGGATGCCGGGGCGGCGGTGTTCAAAGTGGCGGCGATGCTCCACCACCCCGCTGATATCGCCCGCTTGGCGGAGTTTCAAGCCTCCTCCCAAGGGGTGCCGCTGGCGACGATGGGGATGGGGCCGCTGGCCCCGGTTTCCCGGTTGTTGTGCGCGCAATACGGCAGCGTGCTGAACTACGGGTATTTGGGCGAAACCCCCACCGCTCCCGGCCAGTGGGAGTGCGGCCTGCTGCGGCAGGCGATCCGGCGGCTGGCACCGGTTCCAGGGGGGGGGAGCGCTCGCGCGAATTTTAGATTTTGAATTTAGTGCTTCCCACCTCATGTGATCACTTCCACCGGGGCATCCGGCAGCGCCCGCATGAACAGCTTGCCGTAGCGCTTTGTTAGAATGCGGTTGTCCATGATGCAGACCAGGCCGCTGTCGTTCTGGGTGCGGATCAGGCGGCCCACGCCCTGGCGGAGCTTGAGGATGGCCTCCGGCACCGAGTAGTCCATGAAGGGATTGCCACCCGCCGCCTCGATCGCTTCCAGCCGCGAGGCGACCAGCGGATGATCCGGCACCGCGAAGGGCAGGCGGGTCACCACCACGTTGGATAGGGCCTCGCCGGGCACGTCCACTCCGGTCCAGAAGCTGTCGGTGCCGAACAACACGCTGTGGACGTCGGCGCGGAACTCCTCGATCATCCGGTGGCGCGGCATGCCCCCGCCCTGAACCAGCAGGCGCCAGCGTTTCCGCTCGAAATACTTGCCGATGCGCTCGGCCACATCGCGCATGGTGCGGTAGCTGGTGAACAGCACGAAGGCCCGGCCCTCGCTCTCGCTCACCGCATCGCGGATGCCCTCGGCCAGCAATTCATCGTAGCGCGGGGTGCCGGGGTCGGGAACATTCTTGTAAATCCTCACTTTCATCTGCCGCGGGTAGTCGAACGGACTGCCGATCACCAGCGCCCTGGCCGGCTCCGCCCCCACCCTGCCGCGGAAATACCCGAGCTGCGGATCGCCCACGCCGAGGGTGGCGCTGGTCAGCACCAGTGCCCGGCGGCCGGAAAACAACAGCGGCCGCAGCCGGTCCGCCACATTCACCGGGGCGGCGTGCAGGCTGTATTGGTTTTCGTCCCTCCCACTGCGCTGCACCCAGTACACGCTGTCCTCATCGCTTTGATCCAGAAACACCCCCAGCGTCCCGTGCATTTCACGCAGCTTGCGCGAGACATCCTGCAGTTCGGCGCGGGTTTGCTCGGCTTCCACCTCGGCCGCCAGAGCATCGACCTCCTGCCACAAGCGCCGCAGCGGTTCGCCCAGCGTGTTGGGCACCACCTCCGGTTGGCGGACCCGGAACTCATTTGCAAACCCGCCGAAGTTGGCCGCCTCGCCGACGGCTCCGAAAAACCGCTCGGCGGCGGCCAGGGAGTCCTCCACCGCGAGCAGGGCGGACGCCTTTTGAAATGGCCTCAACAAGCCCTTGCGGGTGCGCGGATGGTAGAGCCGCTGCAGATCGAAGCGCAGGCCGGACTGTGACAACCGCAGCCCGAGCTGCACGGCGGCCACCTGTTCGATGGTGTGGGCTTCATCGAGAATCCCGAAATCGTTGGAAAACAGGAAACCACCGGCCTTGGCGCGGGCGGCCGCGGTTTCCTCGTCCTCATCTTCATCCACCGTCTCCAGAGTCCGGTCCATCAAGGCGAAAAACAAGGTGTGGTTCACCACGATCAAACGGGCGTCCGCCGCCGCCTTGCGGGTTTCCTGGAAAAAACAGTTGCCCCGCGGCCCGCAACTGCGGGCGGTGCACAGGTGCGGCTCGCTGCACACCTGCAGCCAGACCTTGGGCTGCGGTTGGAAATCCAGGTCGCTGAGGGTGCCGTCGCGGGTACCCTGCGCCCATCGCTGAATGGCTTCCAGTTGCTCGTGCTCCGGGCTGGTGAAAAGATCCTCGCTTTGTTCGAGCGCGCGCCGCAACCGCTGCGGACACAGGTAGTTCTGGCGACCCTTCAGCAACACCGCCGGCAGTTCGTCGCCCAGCACCTTGCGCACGATCGGGATGTCCTTGCGCACCAGTTGTTCCTGGAGGTTGATCGTGTGGGTGGAAATTATCCCCTTGCGTCCGGTTTCCAGGGCAAAGCGCGCCGCCGGCAGCAGATAGGCCAGCGATTTCCCCACTCCGGTCCCGGCCTCCGCCACCAGTGCCGTGCCCGCCAGCAAGGTCTCCGCCACCGCCACCGCCAACTCCTGCTGCTGGGGCCGGTATTCAAAGTCGCGGCTCTTCGCCAGCACGCCTTTGTGGGAAAAAGCCTGCCTCACCGCTTCGCCAAACCCCGCCAGGGGGGCTCCATCCGATAGCCCGATCATCGCCCGGCGATTCCATCCGGTTCCAAGCCTGCCGCCAAGCAGCAACTTCCGCGAACCGCGATTTGCAGGCCGCCGGCGCTATTTGCCGGTCGCCTCGGCGGCCTTCTCCTCGAACGCCTTGGCCTGGTCGCGGTCCGGGCTCCCTTTGAGGGAACCGACCACCTCTTCGCAGGAGGCGTCGGTCACGACCAACAGCGGGCGCCCTTGGCTTTTCATCTCCTTCTGCACACACTCCGGAAGCTTGTCCAAGCCGCGCCACCCGTCAAACACCATTTCACCCAGAAAAATCCACGGATTCCCATCTAGCCGGTTGCCAATGGCCGCGTGCCTGCTACCATTGTCCCGGCCCCATGAAATTCCGCTTCTACCTGACTGCCCTCGTCCTGCTCCCCGCCTCCTGCATGTTGGGACCGGATTTCAAATTGCCACCGGCCACCGGCGGCACCAAGTGGAAGGAAGGCACCGCCGTGAGCGACAGCCGCCTGCCCGACCAGTGGTGGAAACTCTTCGGCGATGCCAAACTCGATCGACTCGTTGGCCGCTCGCTGGCCGCCAACAACGACCTCGCCGCCACCAAGGCCCGGGTCGACATGGCCCGCGCCCTCGTCGGCGTGGACCAGGCCCGCCTGTTTCCCACCCTCGACCTCTCGGGTGGTGCCGATATCGCCCGCTCCTCCGGCAACGTTTACCGCAACCCGGGCATCAACCTCGAACGGAAAAGCTTCCGCGGCAGTTTCAACCTCGCCTACGACCCCGATCTCTGGGGCCGCAACAAACGCCTGCTCGAATCCTCCACCGCCCAAGCCGCCGCCACCCAGGCGGTTTACGACTCACAGCGCCTCGGCCTCGCCACCGAAGTGGCCCGCCAGTATTTCGTGCTGCGCGGCCTCGATGAACAGGACGCCGTGCTCCGCGACACCCTCGCCAGCCGCCAGGAAGCCCTCGATATCCAGAAAACCAAAACCGATGCCGGCCTCACCGACGGCCTCGCCACCAGCAGCGCCCGCACCGAACTGGAACTGGCCCGCAACGACCTGGCCCTGGTCGAGCGCCAGCGGGGATCCGCCGAACATGCGCTGGCCGTGCTCTGCGGCACCCGTCCGGCGGATTTCGACGTGCCGGTCGCAACCACCCCGCGCACGCTTCCCAAGATCCGCCCGGGCCTGCCCGCCGCCGTCCTCTTCCGCCGTCCCGATGTCCGCGCCGCCGCACAACAACTCCGCTCCGCCAACGCCCTCATCGGCGTCGCCGAAACCGCGTTCTATCCGAATTTCAACCTCCTCGGCGGAGCCGGCCTCGAATCGCTCTCCACCTCCAATTTCCTCGATTGGGAAAGCCGGATTCTCTCGCTCGGAGCCGGCGTCGCCATGCCCTTGCTCGACCATGGAGCCAACCAGTCCCGCTTGGACGCCGCCCGCAGCGGCTACGACGAAGCCCTCGCCAACTACCGCCAAACCCTGCTCATCGCCCTGCGCGAGGTCGAGGATGCGCTGGTCGATCTCCAAGGCCTCGCCAAATCCCGCAGCGCCCTGGACGCCGCCCTCGCCAGCGCCAGGGAAACCCGCCAACTCACTCAGGAGCGCTACAACGAAGGACTCACCAGCTACCTCGATGTGGTCAACGCCGACCGCACCGTCCTCCAGATCCGCCTGTCCATCGCCGTGATCGACGCCCAACAGCGGATCTCCCTCGCCGCCCTCGCCAAAGCCCTCGGCGGCGGCTGGAGCGGGAAATAGCGGATGGCAGAGCGCTCCCGCCCTCGCGGCAGACACCTCCACCGCGAACCCGGCCAACGTCCCAGAGGCTGCCTGGAAAACAAGGGGCGTCGATATTCTATCGACTGAGTCTTGCCGACATCCTGTCGGCGGTAATCCTCAGTAAACACGGCCAGCCTCAGCCATCAGGTCTTTCACCTGACAAGAAGCGCCTTGCTTAGCTCGGCGCACGATACTCATCTGGCGCGGGTCTTCCCGGCGCCAGTATGAGATGGTTCGGCGTCCTGCGTCCCTGCTTGGCGATGGACTCCATCATCGTGCCGATGCCAGATCGAAATATGCGTGCCACAGTTCTGCGTGATCGATTGTCTTCTGATCGTTCGCGTAGATGTGCTTAGTCGTCATCAGGTGTACGGTGTCGCCGTCGGATTCTCCACCAAAGCGTTCGGGTCGGAGTGTGTGGATCACATAGCCGTCGAACGTGTCCGTGCCCGGCAATTCATACTCCTTGACGGGCTTGAAACCAGCTTTGTCGTCAACTTTCCAGAGGTGGAGGTTCTGACCGGATGCCAGCCGCCCGACGATGTACCAGGCTTTCGCGCTATCGACCAGAAGTCTCGTGGAGCCGGCCCTGATCCCTGTCGGGAAGACATCGGCCTGCAGATCGTCGTGAATGCGGGCTATGTAGTGCAGCATCGGCGCTTTGACAGTCTCTTCGTATGAGTTTGTACCACTCCGGTATGCGTACGCTAGATAAGCAAGACCATCCGGCCCCCTCATGAAATCCTGCAGCGCGGTATCCCCGTACTTCGGCATCAACCACGGTTTGTTGACCCACCGGCCCTTGGTGAGATCGTCACACCGCGCCAGCCGCACATGTCGCCAACTGTAGTGAGGAGGCACGGGATTCGCGTCCTTGTCCCGGATGGCTGAATTCAGCACTGCCAGCGCCGTTTTCCCATGCAGAAGGATGCCTTCATACCCATACCGGCCTTCCGGGGTCTCAAGTCTGCTCCGATGCCATTCCTTGCTGGCACAGTCATAGAAAGCCGCAATGACGGCATTCGGGACGAATGCCTCCATCTTGGCGTCTTTCGCGTGCAGGAGGAGGAAATCACCCTCCGTATTCACACCCGCGCCGAGATAGGAGTTTGCATTTTGGTTGTAGACCTGCTCAAGGCTGTTGAAGTCCTTCGGGATCCTCGTGCGGATCGTCTTCGTGTCTTCGTAGGATGTCGGTCCAACAATCCAGAACGTGCCATCCGGCGCCACGCACCACGTGTAGCTCCGGTCTTTCACAATGGCGACCTGCGGCCACGTGCCGTCCGGCTCGCGACGAAACACAAGGCTGCTGGTATCCGAGCCCATCATGTCCCCGGGAGCCTCGTTCGGCCTGATTACCCCGGCCGTGGCATAAAGCCGTCCTTCGAACTTCACCAGGCGACAGCTCTGCCATCCGTGAATGGTATTGGCACTGACGTTGCTGCAAACCATCTCGACCTTGACGGGGAGCACTGGCAATGGCTTTCCGGTTGAGTCTTCTGCGGCAGGTGCTCTTCCAGTGAACACACAGCCCCAAACAGTGAGCCAGCATATCATGCGCATCTGTCCTCCTCCAATCTGAGCTTCACGGCATTTTCTCGGAACGTTTGATGTGATGGCACCGCGCGGTTGAGGTGCGCTTGAAGTGAGGTTGAGGAGCTCTTCGCGGTTGCCATCCATGATTTGTTAGCCATTCTATTTTGCATACGTCCCTTCCAACTCCCGAACAAGCGTCTGGACAACAGGCGCATCGCTAGCTCTAAACCAAATATTCAGGTGCAATGGCTGCGTCCCAGCAAGTGGGAACGCCGTAAAAGACGGATTGCCCGTCATGTAAACAATCTCCTTATGCGTCTGGGAGAACTTCATCCAATACTGCGTCGCCTCGCGGCTATGCGGAGCGGTGGGGAGCACTAAATCTACATAGTTCAGCTCTCCGGCTGCAACAAGAGCAGCAAGGCTCGGAGCGGGATCTACGGGAGGCGTAGCAACTGAAAGGCCGGTCGCAGCATCAGGCTTGTAATTGGCGGAATCGGTCCCATAGGCAATATATTTCTCTACAATCTTCCAATGATGCTTTGTCGTCGTGCGGCCAAATAGAACAAAATATGTCAGGAGGCCGAGAGCAAATCCAAAGACGAGACCGAGCGCAATCTTCATGGTGTTTCTTTCTGGCTAACAGTATTATTCTCACTCCGGCATATCAGAATACCGTGTTCTGAAGCTGTCGAGTGCGGAGGCATCTAGAGACTGGAACCCTCTGATTGTCAATGTTTTTCGTCAGTAGCGGGCGGGTGAGTTGCGGGAGAATTTTCATTAGATCTTCCAAATAATTTGGATTGGCGAGGCATCTCGGTAT
>JAIPKB010000164.1 GCA_021733795.1 Akkermansiaceae bacterium
GCACCAGCCGCAGCAATGGGTCGAAATCCATGACCGGTTCCGGTTCCACCGCAGCGAGCACTTCCAACAGTTTTTCCGCCCGCGCCAACCCCCGCCCGGCAGTGACCACGTGGGCGTGGCCCTTGATGAACATCATGTCTAACAATGATTCGTGGGTGTCGATCGTCGCCGCGAACGAAGCGGCCACGGAGACCACCTCCTCGAACACCTCCGGAGCCCCGCCCGCCCCGAAGGTGTCCACCACCAGGCCGTAGCGCGGGTAGTGGGTGTCCTCCAGTTCCTTGACGATCGGCCGGCCGGTGCGCGCCCAGCTCCGCCAGTGGATTTGGCGCAGCGGATCGCCTCGGCGGTATTCCCGCAGTCCCACGAATTCGCCGGCGTTGCCGATCGAGTTGCTGGTGCTTTCCCCACCGATCTGAAACCTTGCGGTGCCCGGCAGCTCGATCGGTGGCAGTGGGAACCGGCGTGGCAGGACCGTGACCGTAGCCGGTGGGGCTTGCACCCGGCGGCAGCGCTGCAACAGGGTGAGAGGATCCGGCAGCAGAATCCGCAGGTCGTTGAGGTGGATCACGCCGCGGCGCTGCGGGGTAAACCGCAGCCGCACCTCCATCCGGCTGCCGGCTGCCAGCCGCAGTTCGTCGGGCGAGTCGCCGCCGGTGAACCAGTTCCGGCAGGCCATCAGCCACTGCCATCGGTAGTAAACGAAGCGGCGGTCGAACCAATTGCGCTGTTGTTCTCCCGGTTCCTTGCGGTGGGCGAAGTCGATCAGTGGGGGGCGTGGATCGGGCGCCAGTTCCCGCAGCCAGGCCCGGGTCAGGCGGCGCTTGCCGATGTTGCTCACGCGGATGGTGAAGTCCAGCGGTTCGCCTGCGGTGCCGTGTCGCGGCACCTCGCGCTCCGCCACGACCGCCGCCCGCCGGCTCCAGGCGATGAGAAAACCTAACAAGCTGAGGGTTCCGGTCAACGCGCACAACCCGAACACCGACTCCCGTGGTTGGCCCATTCCCAGCGTGCCGGCCACCACCATCACCACGCCCAGCGCCAGCCCGGCCGGGCAGACCCGCAGCATCAGGAAATGACTCATTCCCGCGCCCCAGAAATACGACCGGTGCAGCCAGCGCAGAAACCAGGAAACACCTGCCCGGGAAGGCACGGCGGTCGCTGCTGGGGCGGCGGGTTTCATTGGTATGAGGGGGTGGTTAGACCGGCACCGGGGTTTGTTCGATGAGGTCCAGCACGATGCGGCGGGCGTCTGCGCCGGAGAACCGCGCCTCCGGCTCGAGCACCAGGCGGTGGGCGATCACCTCCACCGCCACCCGCTGGATGAGTTCCGGCGAAACAAAATCCGCACCTTCCAGCAACGCCAGCGCCTGGGACACCTTCATCAGCGCCAGCGAGGCCCGCGGACTGGCGGCAAGCTGCACCTCCCGACGGCCGCGGGTGGCCCCCACCAGCGCCACCACATAGTCGCGCAATTCCGCGCTGAACCGGATTTTCCGCGCGGCGGCCATCAGCGCCAGCACCTGCTCGCGGGTGACCACCGGTTGCAGGGAGTCCACCGGATGCCCTTCTTCCTGGGCGGCGAGGATTTCCGCTTCTTCGGCGGGCGAGACATACCCGAGCGCGCATTGGATCGCGAACCGGTCCATCTGCGCCTCCGGCAGCGGATAGGTCCCGCGGAACTCCACCGGGTTCTGGGTGGCGATCACGAAAAACAAGCCGTTCAACTCGTGGCAGTGGCCGTCGATCGTTGCCTGGCGTTCGCCCATTGCCTCCAGCAGCGCGCTCTGCGTCCGCGGTGACGCGCGGTTGATTTCATCCGCCAGCAGGATGTCCGTGAACACCGGCCCCGGGTGAAACCGGAACTCCTGGCTGCGCGGATCAAACACCGAGACCCCGAGGATGTCCGAGGGCAGCAGGTCCGGGGTGAATTGCACCCGTTTGAACTCCGCCCCGCCGATCGCCCGGGCCAGCGCTTTGGCCAGGGTGGTCTTGCCGGTGCCCGGATAGTCCTCCAGCAGCACATGGCCGCCGGCCAGCATCGCTGCCAGCACCTTTCGCACCACCTCCGCCTGTCCCCGGACAACCGAGCACACGGCGGCTTCCAATCGCTTTGCAATGGATGAATCTGACATGAAGTGCCACGATTCAAGGCCAGCCGTGCCCGCCCGTCCAGCCATTTCCGTCGCCTGCATAAGGAGCGACGACCTTATTGTCGTCGGGCGGCAGGGGCGTCCATGGGCTGGGCCAGAGGCGCTGCTTCATGGTCCGCGCCGCCACCTCCGGCACAGGAATGTGCCGGCTCCTTATGAGGCAATAAGGGGCGACGACCTTATTGTCGTCGGGCGGCAGGGGCGTCCATGGGCCGGGCCACTGGTGCTGCTTCATGGTCCGCGCGGATTTGTTTTTATGAGGATTTTTCTTGTCGGCGTGGGTTTGGCGGATAGTCTCGGTGTTGGCGATTTCTTTTCGAATGCTGACGTTAACCCAATTCCCATTAGTATCATGAACCGTTTCAGTTGTATGTGGCACCGGATTTTGTCGGCTTTGATTGGATGTTCGCTGGGTGGCTGGGCGTTGCCGGCGGAGGGGGAGATCATCGCCAACATGACGAACTTGACCGTGCCGTCCGGCTCCTTGACCTCACCCCACTACGTGATCGACTCGGATGCCGAGAACGCGGCCGCGGGGTATGACCGGGATGTGATCCATGGTGGGGCTAGCGTGACTTTCACCAATTCCTTGAAGATTGCGGACAGCGGGACTTACCGGCTCGCCGCGCAACTGATCGATCCGGCGGGCAATCCGGTGACTTTGGCGACTGGTGGTACGAGCGTCTACAGTTCCATGTGGACGGTGAGTTTCACCGCGTTGCAGGGGCAGCAGACTCATTCGTTCGCCGTGGATATCGACCCCGAGGGCGATTTGGGGGCCGGGCTATCCTACACGATCAGCTACACGGTGCAGCGGGGGATGTACACTGAGTTTCTGGGAAGGTGGCGTTGGGTCTGGTCGCTTATCGACGGGGACGGGCCGGATGTCACGGCGGCGTTTACGGTGGTTCATTTCCCGGATCTGCCTGAAAACACGGCCAACCGCAACGCCAGAGGCTGGTTGCGGGGGACTCCCACCTGGACGAAGACTTTCGCCGCCGCCAGCGGGACCGGGACGGCCAAGAGTTTCACCGTCACGGTGCCCTATGCGCTGGCGCGGTACGACTTGGGCGGCAGCACGGTGGCGATCCCGGTGCGGTTCATCGCCACCTTGACGGATGATCTGGGGAATGCGATCCCATTGGCGAACGGCGGGGCTACGACCGCAACCTTCACTCGCAGCGCCTATAGCGCAGGGACACCCATCTACCCCTACCGGGTGACCGGCACCTGGTCGGTTTCCTTTGCTCCGGTGGGCCAGCTCGATCCGGCGAACCGGACCTACCGGGTAGCCGTCCGGTTCGAGCACCTGGAGACGACGCCATCGACCTATCGGGACGACGGGACGACGCCGGAAACCGGGCTCCAGCGCCTGCTTCATTTCAACGGCACTTTGCGCTTTGGCACGCTTGCCACCCAGTTCACCGCGATCAGCAACAGCCCGGTGGCCGGCACGCTGGGAGTGAATTATGTGAGCACCACGCTCAATGTGCCAGCGGGCACGATTCCGGGATTTCCACAATACAGTTTCGGGGCGGGCCCGGACATGCCGGTGAGGCTGGAGAATGATGGTGACGCGGTGCTGACCTCCGGAAGCCGCGAGGTCCTGGTGGAGGGTGGCGGGGTGGTGGAGGCCACCTTCGGCGGGGTGAGGGTGACCTATCCGGGGACCACGATCGGGACCTCGGCGGCAGTGGCGGGTTCCACCGTGGTTCATCTGCCGCAGGGGCTGGGCTATACCGATGCGCGGGGCTCCTCCGGCGGACGGTATCAAGCGGAAATCACGTTGGGAGGACGCCCGTTGGGCAACACCTTCCGCCATAGCGGCAATCCGTCGATGGCGCTGTCTACCGATGCGTGGGTGTTTGATGAAGCGCGCCCGCTGGAATATGCGGTGGAGGGGTTCAAGTTCCTGCAATCCGGGGAAATGGTGTTTGATGCGAAGGACGCCGAGTGGGTCCACCAGGCTGCCTTTGAGACGCTGGATCAAAACCAGGCGACCGGGTTCCACGCGCAGCCCCGCATGCAGTACCGCCTGACCAATGACGGCTATCTCCGGTTCGCCGGAATGCCATCCCCTGGTGAGATTTCATTCGTCGCCCATGCGGACGGCAGTGCCAGAACGAAGGTTGCGAAGCTGGACGTCAAGGGCGGGACGTTCCGCACCCATTTCCCGGCGGACACGGAGCTGGCGTGGGGAGGCGGAAACTTCTCCATCGTGGATGGGATCATCGCGGAGGGTGGGCGGTTGGTCGGTGCCGCGCCGCTGGAGGTGAAGTATGACGGTTCCTGTGATGATGGCGACTGTGGACCGGTTCCCGGCAGCGCGGTCGATGCCGTCTCGTTGAAACCGTCAGGCGACGAGCTGCGGTTCACGGCCGACGGGGGGCTGTATGCCGCCTCCGAGATGAATCCGAAGGAGCTGAGGTGGGGCATCCGGGACGACGGGAATGTCGCCCACCGCACGGACCGCTTCGCGGAGGCGGATTTCCTTGCACCCGGGAACCAGTTGTATCAAGCGGAAAACCCGCTGGCGAAATCCGGTCCCTTGAAGGGCGTGGCCGAGTATCTGGCACCGGGCAGCGTGCTGTTGGCCGGGTATGACCGGACGGATCACAATCATCCGGTGTATTCGGGCTCTGCGCGGTACCGGGATGGGGTGGGCGCTTACGGCGGTGCGACGATGGTGGTGGCGGGTGGCCCCGCCCAGGGAGCTTCCCGGCTGGCGGACATGACGGATGAATACCGCTATCTCCTGCAGCGGGATGTTTCCAAATACTACGTCCGTCCGAGTGGGGTTTCGGGGCGGCATGTGGCGGAGGAAGGCAGTTTCCAGGACCAGGCGGTGCTGTATGACTATAAGTTCGACATCACCCGCTTTCAACTGACTTATCTATCAAACAAGAATCACCAATCCTGGGTCAACGGCTCGGTGGCGGTGCCCAAACCATCCGGGTTCAGCCAGCGGTTCCTCGGGCTCACCCTGACCTGCACCGGGGCGCTGGATGAGGCGACGATTGATCCGGATGACAGCGGGTCCAAGCCGCTCCACTACTGGAACGGGGCGTTTGTCCCGCTGGCCATGAGGTTCGCGCCGATGGTGGGTGCGTCCTGTTATGATCCGCGGACCCTCACGCTCGGCCTCGTCAGTGGTGCGGCCAATATCGATACGCCGTTGGCCGGCAGCCTCGCCTTCAAACCCAGCGGCAACATCGGCACCATCGCGGATCAGATCGCAGGGGTGGACTCGCGCCTCGGGCTGCCCGCCACCGTGCCGATGGACGGCCCCGGTGACGAGGTCTATCAGCTCACACCGGTGTCGAAGCTGTATTTCAACAACCCCGAGGCCACTGGCGCGCCCACCTCGGGCTATGTCAGTTTCGCGGCGAGTTGCGGGGTGCCGTTTTTCGAGGATCTCAAGCTGCATGTGATGACCAGTGCCCAGGCGGGGGTTCCGGCGGATATCTTTATGGCCGCCGGTTGGCCCGAGGGTGGGTTCACGCATTTCACCAATGCGAATTTCGATGAAACCCATCGCGGGTTCCCGCCATCCGGAGTCACGGTGGAGAACTACCGCAAGCCCTCTGCGGAGAATGCCTTTGTCCCGGTGGCCTCCCAGTGGTTGTTCGGAATCGTGTCGCTCAGCTATCCGCTGAAATGGAGCCCCACCGGGCGCTATTTCACCTCATGGGAGGCCGAGACCAACGAACTGCTCGTGGTCAATGTGGAACACCAGGTCGACTACCTCAGCGCGGACAACGCCGAGCTTTCCTTCGGAGCCCAATACGACGGCCTGCCGGAGATCAACCTGGTCAGTGCGGCGGTCGATGCGGTCGACGCCCAGATCGGTGCGGCCAAGGCACTCACCGAGGCCGCCAGCCAGTTCGTGACCGACACGCTCAACCAAGGGGTGGATGAAATCGGGAACCTGGCCAGCGACACGCTGGAAGGGGTGCTCGACCGGGCACTGGATGCCGTGGAGACAGAGGTGATCACCCCGCTCTATACCGGGGTGGCCAACTCCTACAGCGCGGCCGCTGCGGCTAACAAGACCTACGGGGATTGGGTCAATCCGGCAACCGGCACGCTGAAGACCGAGTTCGACCGATATTTGGACGGTTCCATCGGGGTCGCGGCAAACAGCGTCAAGGGGCGGCTCAACCAACTTCACAATGCCGCCAGCGACGCCTCCAATGTGCTGGTGCGGATCCAGGACGCGCTCGACCAGGGGATCCTGGCGATCGACTCGGTCACCAGTCGGATCGAGGTGATCAATGGCGGGGTGCAGTTCAACCTGAACCCTCCCACCGTGCCGAGTGGGCCGACGGCGCAACTGGTCAATGGGCTGCTCGCCAAAGTGAACAACCCGTCGACCGGGCAATTGGAACGACAGATCGTCCAGAACCTGGTCGGTCAGTTGATTCGCGAGTTGGCACCGACGGCTCTGGCGGATCTGCTCACCTCGCTCGCCGGGGAGTTGACCGCCGAGTTGAATGCACAGCTCAATGAATTGTTGTCGGAATTCGATCCCACGCTGGACCGCATCACCGAGGCGTTGTTGGAGACGCGGGCCTATCTGGTGCAGGTGCGCGAGAAGCTGGCCTCCGGGCAGGCGATTTTCACCAGTTTCCAACAGATCATCGCCCAGGCGAGTGCGGAGATCGACGGGATCGTCAACGAGTTGCGGGCGGTGGCGTATGGCTTCATCGACCAGATGGCCACGGCGGCGACCTACACGCCCACCCGGGTGCTGGGTACGGCTGGCAACCTGATGGGAGAGTTCAGCCAGGAGGAATTTGTCGCCCTCATCCGCAGCGGACTCCGCGACCGCCTGTTGGCTGCGGATTTCATCCAACAACTGCAATACACCCTGCGCCAGTATATTTCGGAAATCGACATGGCGATGCGTTCGGCGATCGATTCGGCGTTTGCCGAGGTCAGCCGCATGTGCAAGGAGTTGATCAAGGAGGCGTTGGGTCCCATCGACGATGCGATCAACCCCCTGCTGGGAGATGTGAATGCCTTCATGGGTGCGGGTTCGATCGATGGCTATGCCAGGATCCAGGGCGACACGCTGCGCTGCCTGCGGCTCGATGCGAAGGTGCAGTTCAAAATTCCCGAGGAAATGGAACTGCACGCCTACTTTGAAATGAATTGTTATGATTCTTCCAGTGATGTGGGTTCCGCCGGGTGTCTGGCTGCGGGGACCCAGGCCGTGGAGGTGAAGGTCGGTGCACTGGATGTGCCGCTGGACTGGGTGAGCCCGGATCTCCGCGCGGATGTGGAAGTGTGGTTCTCGATGCAAACAGGACCCGTCAGGCCCAGAGGTGTTGGCGGGTCGATCAAGATGACCGGTGGCGAACTCAATTTCCAGAGTCTCAAGATCACGGAATTCCAGGCCAGCGTGGCGGTGGGCTTGGATGAATGCTATCTGGCGGCGACGGCGCGGGTGGTGATCTCCAGCTACGAGGCCGCCGGCGGGATCTTCTTCGGGCGGACCTGTTCGATCGAGCCGTTGGAAATGGTGGATCCGGAGGTGGCTGCGTTGTTAGGTTCGCCGCCGTTCACGGGGGCCTATGTGTATGGCGAGGTGTGGATTCCGATTTCGGAGGTGGTGCTGGGCATTCCCGCCAGTTGTTTGTTCCGGATTTCCGCCGGGGTGGGGGCCGGGGCCTTTTACTTTGCCGAGGGACCGACGTTTGGCGGGAAGATGATGATGGGGGTGAGCGGGGAGGCGTTGTGCGTCGTCTCCATCCGTGGTGCGGTGACGATGATCGGGGTCATGACCAATGGCAGCCTGCGTTTCGCCGGCAAGGGTTCGCTCAAGGGCAAGGCCGGGTGGTGTCCATTCTGCATCAAGTTCAGCAAGAGCGCGAAAATCACCTATCAGGATGGGGACTGGTCCGTCGATTTATGACGAACCCCGTCGATTCATCCATCACTCCAGCGATCCAATAAATTGTTATGAAACTCACCTTACTCGCCACCGTCCTGGCCGCCGCGCTTGTGTCGCAAGTCCGCGGCGACGGAACCGGGGAATTGCTCACCACCATCGGCACCACCGTGACCGAGGGGGCCACGACCCATGCCTACCTGCTGTGGCAGCCCGGGGATGCCGCCAGCACCCTTGGGCGGCGCTTTGCGATCTACGCCAAGCCCGGCCAGCCGGACGCCGCCGGAGACTACACCCGGCTGGGCATTCAAACCTTGCAGGCCAGCCCGAACACGGCCCGGGCGCTGCTTGAACTGGGAGCCAAGCTCGACCGCTCGGCCGCCGCCGCCAATGTCCGGATCGACGGGATCTACCGGGATGTCACTCTGGCTCCCGGCAGCACCCCGGCCACCCCTACCGATCCCTCGCTCGATGCGGCGGGCAAGCTGTGCTACCTGATCCAGTGTGCGGTGACGGATCCCCAATTGCTTTCCAGGTTGTTTATTCTGGGCCGGGCGCATCCCGGGGTGATGCAGGTGTTGGGGCATGGTTTTTCGATCCCGGTGCCGGCCGGGGTGCGCACCTTTGAGGTGCGTGAGATCGACCTTGCGGACCATGACCTGCGGGTGGTTGGCCGGGTCACCTTGGATCCGGCGGCGCCGTTGGTGCCAGCGGCTCCGTCCGCGCCATTTCAGGTGTTTCACCCGGTGAAGCCGGGCTCGCAGTATGCGATCAATGCCAAGGATAATCTGAACGCCCGCTTCCGGTGGGGGGTGGATGCCACGCTGCGTGCACAACTCCCGCACACCTTCGGGTTCGATCTGTTCCGGGTCAAAAAGGCGGTGGCGGAGGAACTTGGCTGGCATCTCGCACCGCCCGCGCCGGAGGAAATGGTGGGTGCGCTCAATGCCCTGGATCCCACCAATCCGAATCCGGACATCGCCATGGCCAACGAGCTTCCAATCCTCGTCGGTGACCTGCTCACCCCTGCCGCCGCCGCCAATCCGGCCGATCAGGAGCGCATCGACTTCGCCGATGACGGGGTCTGGCATACCGGTGGGGACGGGCGCCCGGTGCGCCGCCCGTATGGTGATGGCGAAGAGTTCTATTACTATGTGGCCGCACGGACGATCATCGGGGTGCCCGGCCGGCTATCCGCCGGCACGCTGGTGCAGATGTGCGACCGGTTGCCACCGCATCCGGCGTCGATATTCTCGGTCACCAGCACGTTCGTGGGGCCCGCCAATCCTGCGGATTGGACGATCCAGGGCGGGAAACAGTTTCTCCAGTTGAAAATCAGACAGTTGCCGGAAGGCGGCGCCACCGAGGAGGCGGTCGGCTACTATGTCTATCGTTGGTCCAGCGCCCAGGAATATCTGAACAATCCGGGTAATCCGGTGTTCAACCGGATCGGCGGCCTCGTGCCGCATGTGGCCGGTGCCAAGTTCATCACCTTCAACGACAATGGTGCCGGGGCTCCGACCCTGGCCACGCATCCGGATCGCACGGTTTGGTACACAGTGCGGGCGGTGGGCCGCAGTGAATGCACCGGCGAGGTGTTGAGCGGGCACAGCTCGCCAATGGCCGGCGTGCTTCGCGATTTCAAGGCACCTGCCGGGCCCACCGGATCGTTTCTCGTGTGTCGCACCCGGCCCTCCGTCGAGTGGGTGAGCCGCGTGGAGAAACGGCCGGAGGAAGACGGGCTGTCGGCACGGTTCACCGGACTGACCGTGGAAGTGCTGCGGGACCGTGATTGGATTGCGGCGGCGGAGGTGGAGATCGCCATCCAACAGAAAGATCAATCGTGGCTCACGGTGCACCGCCAGCGGGTCAGCTATCAGCGGTCGAATCTGGTGAGGGTGACCGTGCCGTATCGTGAGCCGCGGACAGAGGTGGGGCTCATGCGCATCCGGGTGCGGGCGGTCGCCGCCAATGGCCTGATTTCCGCTCCGGCGGATAAAATCGCCTATAGTTCGAAATATTGGCCCTATGTGGTGCATCGGTTCTCCGCTACGGCCCGCAAGGATTGTATTGATATCTCGGTGGCGGAACCACCGTTTCACGAGTCGTGGAATTTGGATGGCACGGTGAATGTCATCAACGGGGGCATCAGTTTCGGGTTGGGGCAGGGAGTACGCGAGTGGCGGGTGTACCGCCGGATCGGTACGGATGGCGAGTTGTCGCTGATCGCCAAGGCGGAGGGAGACAGTATCCCCAACCCCGGTGCCTGGGTGGATGACGCACTGCCTGCCGCAAGCGGCGCGGATGTTTGCTACTATGGCCAGATCCTTGACCAAAATGCCAATCCAAGTCCGCTGGTGTTGTTAGGGTGCGTGAAGCTGGTCAACGCGAACCTGGCCACGCCGATGCTCTCGGATGCGAGGATCGTCGCGGAAGTGGGCGATCAGATCCGGCTGAAACTCGAGTGGTTCTGTGATCCGGTGGCCACCGAGCGGTTCGAAGTGCTGTGTGCCGTTGAAGGTGGTGGGATTCCCGCGCTGGAGGGGCTTTCCGAAACGCTCTCGGATGTGCCCTTCGTCGGGATTTCCACCGAGTTTCCCGAGCTTGCGTTCTATCCGTTTCAGACGCAGCGGGTGGGTGCGGAGCTGGGAGCCGGTCCGGGTTTCGGGCTGGAGGTGACGGTGCCTGCCGCCAATCGCGTCTATTTTGCGGTGCGGGCCTGCGGTCCCGGGGCCTATCCGCGCGCGGTGGGCTCGTCGAGCAATGTGGTGTCCGCGCGCTGGCAACCGGAGGTCACCGGTCCGCAACCGATCATTCCGTGGCCGGCCCGGCCGTTGCCCGGACCGTTCGAAAGTCGCCGGGTGATCGAGTCCTATCCAGCCGGGGAGGGGCCGTTCTGGCCGGTCAAGCTGACGGTCGACTACCGGGTTCCCACGGCCATTCTGGTGGGGCTCACCCATGACGGCATTGAGGTGAGTGTCAAGGACGGGATGGCGGTGATTGGCTCGGACGACCCGCCGGAAGCCCAGCTTTTCAAAGTTCGTGAGACGGTCGAGGGCGGTGCGCAATTGGTGGATCTGATGCCGTTCATGCTTTACCGGTATCAGTTGCCTAACGAGAAGTTCCCCGCCGCACGGGCGAATCTGGTCCAATGTACGCCGCTCATTGACCGCATTTCATGGAAATATGTGGATGGGAAGGGCCCGCCGGGTTATGTGGTCCGGGATCCGTTTTTCCTGTTTTTCCCGATCTCGCAGTCGCCTTTCATGATTCCGTTTGCTGGGGACTGGACCGAGGACACCCCGCCCACCTTGGCGAATCCGGAGGCGACGTCGAACCGGCCGCCCTATCTTGAGGCCGCCACCGGACTGATTTTTGTCAAAGACCCGCTGCCGGTCATTCAAGGTGCCAAATACCGCCATCTGCTCGTGCAGTTTGAGGAGCGCGGTGAAATCAAACGGATCATTCCGATCCAGCCTGTCCAACACTGAGATTCCAACGCCATGAACCCATCCCGCATCATCGCCGTATGTCTCGCCGTCACGGTTGCCGCCCAGGCCGCGCCCGTCTCGAAGCTCGCCCCAGAGTGGCTCGTCCCCAGTGCCACCTCGGCGAGACGATTCTCACTGGTGGATACCGCCACCGGGACGGTGCGGAGCGGTGCCATGAATGGGGACGGTTCCATCCAATGGGGACAACCGGTGGCCACCGGAGTCAACGGGGTGACCGATGTCGCGGGTGGGTTCACTGCCGCCACGGCGGGTGAGGCGATCGCCGTCACCTCCTGGATGTCCAATCGGGTGATGTTAGTGGACGTGGACGCCGCCTCACCCACCGCCCGGGCGATGCCATCGCTTTATGGGGTGGGACCGTGCGGGGTGACCGCGACGGTCGTTGCCGGGACCACCGAGTGCATGCTCGTTTCCACGCTGAACGGAGGCACCTTGTTTGGCTGGGCGGAGGCCCACGCCAACCCGGTCTCCACCGCCATCCCGAGAGATTTCAGCCGCCATGCGGTGGATTTCCGCAGGCTCCAGCCGCTGGCGGATCCCGATGCACCGGCGAATCGGGTCGCGTTCTACTCGGCGACGTCTGGCGGAAACACCGCCACCGGCTTGCTGGTCCGGAGCGGCACTACGGTGGATCGCCATGCCAAATCCACCTACGCTGGCGTGTTTGAGTTCATTCCCGGAGTGCTGGATGTCAATGGCAGCGCGGGCTTGCCGCTGATTCTGGGCTATCGCGCGGGCACGGCCAGTGCCTGGATCATCAAGGTGGACACCCCGCTCACCATCACTGGGTTCAACAGCACGGGTGTTTCCCTGCCGTTTGCGGTCAGTGGGATCATCCCGATTATCGACGGTGGCGTCGGTCCGCTCACCGACGGGTTCATCGCGATTGCGGCGGACGGGTCGGAGGCCCGCTGGATCCGGATCGATAAGGCCGGCACCGGCTTTGTTGCAACCGAGGAAAGGTTCACCGCCACGAATGGCACGGCACTCACCGGATTGATTCCCATTCCCGGGATCGGGGTGATCAAACTGGAAGGCCGTTCGGCCACCGGTCCGAGCACCGGGTTCAATGGGCTGCTATGGAACGGAACCGAGTGGCGCAGGGCCGACTCCGGGGAGTTGCCGCCGATGCCGGCCGCAGGCCAGTCGGTGGCCAGCCTGTTGTTCTACGATCGGGATCCGGCGGTGGACGAGGCCGCTATTTTGCTGGGAATCCAGGCGGTGCCGGACTGGACGCGGCCGCTGGTCTATCCGGATCCGCTGCCGACCTCGGTGAACCGGGAGTCCTTTCTGTCCTCCGCGGCCGGGCTCACGTTTGCCTCCACCCATCCGGTTTCGCCGCCGTTTGGCGCCGGCCATGTGCTCACCAACCAGGTGGAGCCGGGGCTGAGCGTCACCGTGCTTGGTTCGGCGGCGGCCCTGTTCGCGCCGGACCTCCTGATCGAACCGGCTTCGGGGCATTTCACGGCAAGTTTCCAGGTCACCGCTGCCTACGATGAGGAACGTCAATCATTGTATTGGCGGGATGAAGATGGCGGTAGTTGGCGGGCATGGACGGGTCCGCTGGCAGTCGGTTACAACCGTTCGCTCCTGTTCTTACTGCGGTCGGACGCCACCGGCGTGCTCGGCCCCATCGAGCGGCGCAGTTATACATTTGACGCCGCCGATCTGGCGGACCAGGACGCGGATCACGACGGAGTGCCCGACTACGTCGAGCTGCACTACGGGTTGGACCCCTTCGGCGGTGCCGATGGCGATGGCGACGGCTGGTCGGATCTGGATGAACTGCTAAAGGGCACCAACCCAAATGCTGCGGGCGATTATCCGGCCGATGGAAATACCGCCGACGTCGCGGTCCACGGAGGTTTCCGCATCGCGGCGGTGGGCCGCACCCATACCAGCGCGGAGATTGGCAATGGCGAGGAAATGTTGATCCACGGGCAGGATGGGTCGTTGTTGGACCGGCAGGCGGTTGCGGCCTTCGGCGTCACCCTGCCGGATGGCGGAACCCGGGGGGCTTTGCTGGCGTCGGATACGCCGGTTCCAGCGAACGAGTTGGTGGGGTTGTCCACTCCACTCTATTTCGATATCACTAGCGGCAGCCGGAGCGGTCGGGAATTGCGTGCCTTTGTGCCGTCGCCGCCGCCGGTTGCGTTCCATCCCACGTTTGTGCCGACGGGCACCAATCTCGCTGCGGATGCC
>JAIPKB010000165.1 GCA_021733795.1 Akkermansiaceae bacterium
GGGGTCCTCGAATCCTTGCTCCAGGGCGGCGCGCTCGGCGGGGGGGGGCGGTTGCGGGCGGGCCTGGTGATCGACCCGGACGGTGGTGATGCTGCCGCCGGCGGCGAGGTCGCCGGAAATGGTTAGAATTTCGAAGCGCCAGGTGACCGACGAGGTGCCGAGGGCGGCGATGGCCAGATGGACTTCGATATTGTCGCCGCAGAGCAGCGGGCGGTGGTAGTCGCAGCTGACGTTGACCCGCGGCCAGCCGCCTTGATCGCGGGCGAAGACGAGGAGACCGAGTTTGTGCAGGCAGGCGTGCTCCGCCATTTCCACATGGTGGAAGGCATTGGTGAAATGCATCCAGCCGCTGGCATCGGTGTCACGAAAGGTGATCGTAGCCGGTTGGCGGTGGAAGGGAGCGTCCATGAGGCGCGGCTCATTCGAAGCGGCGGACGAGCAGCGAGGCATTGTGCCCGCCGAAGCCGAAGCTGTTGCTGATGGCCACCTTGACAGGGACCTCGCGGGCGACGTTCGGGACGCAGTCCAGATCGCATTCCGGGTCCTGGTTTTCCAGATTGATGGTGGGGGGCACCACGCCGTCGTGGATGGCCATGACGCTGGCAATCAACTCGATCCCGCCTGCGGCTCCGAGCATGTGGCCGGTCATCGACTTGGTGGAGCTGACCATCAGGCCATTGGTGGCGTAATCGCCGAAGGCCACCTTGATCGCCTTGGTTTCGGCGATGTCGCCGAGGCCGGTGGAAGTGGCGTGGGCGTTGAGGTAATCGACATCCTCCGGGTTGACGCGGCCGTGGCGGAGGGCCATGCCGATGGCGTAGGCCGGGCCGGAGCCGTCGGGGGAGGGGGCGCTGAGGTGGTAGGCGTCGGCGCTGACGCCGTAGCCGATGAGTTCGGCGTAGATGCGGGCACCACGTTTGCGGGCGTGTTCGAGTTCCTCGACGACAAGGATGCCGGCCCCTTCGCCCATCACGAAACCATCGCGGTCGCGGTCGAACGGGCGGGACGCGCGCTCCGGCTCATCGTTGCGCGTGCTGAGCGCCTTCATGTTGCCGAAGCCGGCGAGGCCCATTGAGAGGATGGTGGCCTCGGCACCTCCGCAGAGGAAGGCGTCGGCGTCGCCGAACTTGATGATCCGCCAGGCTTCACCGATGTTGTGGTTAGAGGTGGCGCAGGCGGTGACGATGCACATGTTGGGGCCGTGCAGGCCGTGTTCCATGGAAATAATGCCGCTGGCGATGTTGGAGATCATCATCGGAATGGTGAACGGCGAAACGCGCTTGGGGCCTTTGTTAAGGAGAGTCACATGCTCGCGCTCCATGGTGGACAGGCCGCCGATGCCGCTGCCGACCATCACCCCGAAACGGCGGCTGTCGATTTTGGAAACATCGACGCCGGAATCCTGCATCGCCATTTTGGAGGCGGCTACGGCGAGTTGCACGTAGCGGTCCGCCCGGCGGGCGTCCTTGGGGACATTGAAATACTGGTCTGCGGAAAAGTCCTTCACCTCGCCACCGATTTTGGTATCGTAGGGGGTGAGATCGAGTTTCGAGATCTGCGAAATCCCGCTGCGCCCGTTCTTGAGTCCATCCCAAGTGGATGCCAAGTCGTTGCCAAGAGGAGAGAGGCAGCCAATGCCAGTGATCACCACGCGTCGTTCGTTCATAAGATAGTGTTGCTGAAGGAATCTGCCCTATGTGTGGGGGAGGTGCAAGCTCGATCGCGTATTCTGTGCCAGATCGGCAGATTTGGCGGGTTTTTGGCGAAGACTTGCTGGGTTTTCCGCTGGATTTTTCAGATCGTCCGTTGATGGATCTGTGGCTTGGTCCGGTTTCGCGCTTGATTCCACTTGCATTTTGACGGATCCGGAGGAGATTCCGGTTGTGTCCTGTCCCGCTCTTGATGATGCCCACTGGATGAATGTTGCCCTCGCCGAGGCCGGCAAGGGGGTGGGGCGCACCGCGCCGAACCCGCCGGTGGGCGCGGTGGTGGTGAAGGACGGACGCCTGCTGGGGAGTGGCTGGCACCGGGCGGCCGGGCTGCCGCACGCCGAGCGTGAGGCTCTCGCCGCAGCGGTGCGCAACCACGGGCGGGAGGAAGTCCGCGGGGCCACGGTCTATGTGACGTTGGAGCCGTGTTCGAGCCATGGCCGGACGCCGCCATGCACCGACGGGTTGATCGAGGCCGGGGTGGCAAGGGTCGTTTATGCTTGCATCGATCACGATTCCAGTCACTTCGGGCGGGCCGATGGGCGGTTGCGGGAGGCCGGGATTGAGGTGGAATCCGGCGTGGAATCCGCAGCGGCGGAGGAGGTCATGCGGCCGTTTTTCAAAGTGCGGAAGACAGGTCTGCCATGGGTGATGTGGAAATGTGCGATGAGCCTCGACGGGCGATTGACCCGCCCGCCCGGTGAAGGGCAGTGGCTTAGCTGCGAGGCCTCCCGGGCGGATGTTCAGCGGCTGCGGGCGCAGGTGGATGCCATTTTGACCAGCGGCGAGACGGTCCGCCGTGATCGGCCGGCGCTGACGATCCGGGTTCCGGAGCTGGTGGCCGGGCGGCCCCAACCGTGGCGGGTGGTACTCAGCGGAAATCCAGCCAGTTTACCAGCGGATGCCCCGTTATTCACGGACGAGGACCGCCAGCGGACGCTGATTCGCTCCGGAGCGGACCTGCCCGGGGTGTTGCGAGGTCTGGTGATCGACCAAGGGGTGCTCAGTGTGCTGGTCGAGGCGGGCGGGCGCTTGTCCGGTGCGCTGTTTGAGGCCGGGTTGATCGATGAGGTGGTGGTTTATCTGGCACCGATGATCTGTGGTGGTCCGGTTCCCGCCGTGGCCGGGCTGGAATTGCCTGCGAGCCTGCGGCTCACACCGTTCGAGGTGACGCGGTGTGGTGATGACGTGCGGTTGCGGGCGCTGGTGCTGCGCTAACGGACAGAGGGATGGTTGGGAATTTCCCGGATATTTCCATTTTCCCTTCCCGATGGGTCTGTGTATGCTCCCGGTCAGCCATGCTTCCCGAAACCTTCCTCAATTCCCTGCAAACCACGTTGGCCGAAATCACCGCCGCCGGGCTCTACAAGCGCGAACGGTTGATCGACTCCACCCAGAACTCCACCGTCCGACTCAAGGACGGGCGCAGCGTGATCAATATGTGCGCCAACAACTATCTGGGGCTGGCCGACCATCCGGAGGTGGTTGCGGCCGCCCGCGAGGCGGTGACCCGCTGGGGGTTCGGCATGGCTTCGGTCCGCTTTATCTGCGGCACCCAGACGCTCCACAAGCAGCTTGAGGAATCCATTTCCGCCTTCCTCGGCACCGAGGAGACCATCCTCTATCCGTCGTGTTTCGATGCCAACGGCGGCCTCTTCGAGGTGTTGCTCACCGACGCGGACGCCGTCATTTCCGACTCGCTCAACCACGCGTCGATCATCGACGGGGTACGGCTGTGCAAGGCGAAACGATTCCGCTATCAGAACAACGACATGGCCGACCTGGAAGCGCAGCTTCAGGCGGCGGATGCCGCTGGGGCGCGCTTCAAGCTGATCACCACCGACGGTGTGTTTTCGATGGACGGCATCATCGCCCAGCTCGACCAAGTCCACGCGCTGGCGGAGAAATACGGAGCCATCGTGCATTTCGACGACTGCCACGCGACCGGTTTCCTCGGTGCCCGCGGCCGCGGCACCCACGAACACTGCGGGTTGTTCGGGAAGATCGATCTAACGACCGGTACGCTCGGCAAGGCGCTGGGCGGGGCGTCCGGCGGTTACACCTCGGGCAAGAAAGAAATCGTCGAGCTGTTGCGGCAGCGGTCGCGGCCCTATCTGTTTTCCAACACCATCGCCCCGCCGATCGTTGCGGCGTCGATCAAGGTGTTCGAGATGCTCACCGCTTCGACCGAGCTGGCGGATCGTGTGAAGGACAATACCGCGTATTTCCGCAACGCGATGGCGGGTACGGGCTTCACCATTGCGGGTAAGGATCATCCGATCTCGCCGGTGATGCTGGGGGACGCCGCACTGGCCCAGCGGTTTGCCGACAAGTTGTTGGAGTACGGCGTGTATGCCGTCGGCTTTTTCTATCCGGTGGTGCCGCAGGGCAAGGCGCGCATCCGCACCCAGATCAGCGCCGCGCATACCCGGGAGCAGCTCGATCAAGGGATCGAGGCGTTCGTCAGGACCGGGAAGGAACTCGGGGTGATCTAAATCGCCCCATCCGCCTCGATCCGACGGCGGCACTGCCCCGGGTACTTGGGGAAATTGGTGATGCTGTCCGGCTCCCACAGTGGAGCGATTTCCGGCGCAACCACCGGTCACTGGAAGTCACGCCATCAATCCGCCAGCCGCATGATCCGCAGGCGGGAGAAGCCGCGGTCAGCCTCTTCGGGCACGAGATCGTCGGCCTCCAGCCAGCTACCGGTGCCGTAGTAGTCGGCTTGGCCGGCCGCTGGGAGCCACTTCTGGAGATCGGTCGAGTGTTCGAGCTGGTATAGCAGGCCGGCTTGTGACGACCACCCGAGACGCAGGCCGTCGCCCAAATCCTGCGCCAGCAATGCGGGGACCAGCGGAGGGTCGCCGGGGAAGTAGGTTTCCGATAGCGTTGGCCCGCCCGTCCAAGAGGCGGTGACTTGGGACGGTGCGCCCCCGGCAACCGGCGTGTGGACCCACCACGCACCCTCGCAGAACTCCGCCGCCACGCCATCGACCGCCACCGAGGCGGGTTGGCTGGTGCCGCCGGCGATGACCCGCAACCTGCGGCCGCCGTTATCCGGCCAGCCGAGGATGTCGGCGATGGCGGGAGTGGTGCCGACCATCGGGACGATGAGTTGATGGTGGCCGTGGGCGGTATTGCCGCGCCAGTATTCCAGGTTGAACAGCCCGGCCGGGAGGAAGGCGAAACCGGTTTTGCCATCGGCATCGGCACGGAGGATAGCGATGGCGTGGGAGATGCCATAGCTGTGTCGCAGCGGTTCGCCGTTGGTGAACGGATTGCGGCCCACTTCCACGCAGCCGTTGGCGTCGGCGGTGAAGGTGGCGTCGATGGTGTCGTCGAACGTCTTGCCATACCAATCGCCGCTGGCACCGGAGGCTTGATAGACATGGACCGTTGCTCCGGCGAGCGGACGGCCCCGGTGGTCCACCAACTGCACCGTGTTCTGCTCCGGCAGATCGTTGAAAAACGCGCCGATGTTGTTGGGGGTGTTGTAATTGCCGCGGCTGGCCCGGTGGCCCGCGATCCGGTTGAGCGCCACCGTGCTGTAGCGGTCGATCTTGGTATAGGTCCCGTTCATCAAGCCGTGGAACGGGCCGCTTTCCTCCCAGCCGGTGACATAGAAGACGTGGTCCCACCACGGATAGGTTCGCGGCATGTAGGGCGTGCCGGCCACGCCGGTGCCGTTGAGCGTGATCAGGACCCGGGGACGATCCGCCCGATCGCCTATGTTGAAGCCATAAATATCAATCAGGTACCGGGCGTGGCCGAGTTCATGGATCAGCGATCCTTCGTAGAAAAAAGCGTTCCAATCCTCGGCGGCAGTGTGGTTGGCATACATTCCACCGCCGCCCAACTGGGCCGGGAAACCCCAGACGAGATCGGTCGTGCGGTCCGAGTTGTCCGGGTTGTTGCTGGGGAGTCCACCGTTGAGCGGCAGCGCGCCATCCGGCACCACGGTGATCTTGTCGAGGCGGATACGGTCGCGCACGCCGACCGGGGCATCGAGCGGGTGGGTGGCGGCGGCAAATGCCGCGTTCCAGCGGGCCACCTGTCGCTGCGCCCAGTCTTCCCAGCCGTTGGAACCAATCCCCAACTCCTTCTGAAACTCGTGGAAATAATCAAACAGCGATTGTTCCACCCAGAACCCGACCGTGATGGCATCGGTCCAGGTTTCCACCGCGTTGTTTGTTTCGGAAAACTCGGGCACGGCATCCGCGGGGTCGATCTCGAAGCGCAGGGTGTGGCGGTCAAAGGTCCACGTCCACGGCAGATCGACATCGGTGAGTCCGTCCGGAGCGAGGTCGGTGGTGCCGGTGGCGACCACCGCGCCATCGAGCAGCCAGCGGTAGCCGACGTTCTGGCGGGGGAACGGCCACCAATTGCGAACGTGGGCCCGCCAGGTGACGACCGATCCCACCGCCGGCCAGCCGGCCGTTTCCGGATCGGGGTTGTCCCAGATGTAGGGCGTGACCGGCAGCCGTTGGATCCACACCACCGCCAGATCGTCGTCGTGCGGGACCGGATCCACCACGGTGACCTGCGCGGTGGCGGTGAAAAACGAGTCATACGCTGCGGTGATCGTGGTTGGCCCGACACCGGCGGTCTGTATGACTCCGCCGGTCACGGTGGCTACGCCGGGCACGCTCGAGGACCAGGTGGCGGTGTCGGCGACCTGAAAGCGGTCCGGGCCAAGGCTCAGCGAGAGTTCCGTAGCCAGGGGGGTGGACTCGCCGAGCCGCACGATGGCCTGGTCGGGCACGATTTCGAAATGGTTCACACGCACTTCCTCGCCGCCGATCATCAGTGTCCGGACGGTCTTCGGGCGTTGGAGTTCCAGTTCACGGATCTCGACCGATGAGCCACTTTCCAGCCGCGCGATGGTGAAGCGGAAGACCGTCCGGGTGACTGGAGAATCGTTCCATTCCTGCCACTGCGGCCCGTCGCCACTGATCTCTTCGGGGCCGAAAATCCGGACGAAGCTGCCGGTTTCCCCGGCCAGATCGGCAGCGGAGTCGGCGGCGTCGAGCGTCCACTCGTGGGGGGCGGCGCCGAAGGCGGCGCGGGCGGCGCCGACCACCGTGGGTGCGGTGAAGGTCACCGTGACGACGGCGGGGTTGACTGCGGCGGTGGTGGCGGAGGAAGTCCAATCACCGTCGATCAAACAGGATGGATCATCGCTGGCCAGCGGGCTGGCGGTCAGGGTGGCGAAACCGTCGCGCACATAGTCCGCCAACGGAATGATCGGTGGGCCGGTGAACTCCGTCGCGGCGATGCGGAAGCGGGCGAAGCCGCTGCCGGGCTTGCGGATGCCGTCGCCGTTGATCGGCGAGGTGTTGCCCGGGTCGTCGGGCGAATTGAGGGTGTCCCCCTGGGTCAGATAGAGGGAGCCGTCGAGAAACACCGAGTCGCTGCCCTTGCCGACGTGGAAGGGGGCCGGAGCGAGCGGTTGGACCTGGCCGGTGGCCGGAAAGAACCGGGCGAAGTCGCCGTTGGTGATCTGTCCGCGGCCTTCGTTGAACGGCCAGCCGTCGGGGGTGGTTTCGCCGCGCACGAGGTAGAGCACATTGGCACCGGTGTCCTCGCCGCTCGGTCCGCCGGCCACTCCGGAGGGGGCGTTGACGACGGTGATCGAGTTGCCCCACAGGCTGGCACCCGGATGGGTCAGGGTGCCTCCAGGATCCCAGCCCACGGCGGTTTTCAGCGAGGGGATGAGGGTTTCAAAGACGGCCAGGGAAGCGTCAGGAATTGGCTCGGAGGTGAGAAAACTCGCGGCCGGATAGGCGGCGGAGGGTGTCCAGCCGACGAGTTGGTTGCCGCTCAGGTGAAACAAACGACCGCTGGTGGCGTCGAACTCCCACGCTCCGTTGCGGGGGAAATGAGCCCCGCTGAACGGCCAGTCCGGCGTGAGCTTCGCGTGCTGGCCGCCCGCGACAAGCCCGGAGATACGGCAGAATTGATAGGCCCCGCCACCCTCGTGGTGCAGGATCACCGGGCCATCCGCGGCGTCGATCCCGACCATCCCGGCGCTGGGCGAGATCAGGGCGTCGGCTTTCTGCTTGTTCCACACTTCCTCCCAGGCTCCGCCGGGGGCGCTGGCGAGCGAATAGCGGTGGAGCACGCAGCGCTCCGGCCCGCTGCGCATCTGATAGTAGTAAAGCCAACCCGCGGCATGGAACAAGGATCCGTTGAAATTGCCGGCCGAAAACGAGTCGCCGCCAAAGCCGGCGGGGCCGATCATCGGCAGTGGCGTCCAAGTAGCCGCCGCCGGGTCATAGCGGGCGAAGCGCACCGACCCATTGGGGATGCCGAGGTCCTGGAGCAGTTCGCCTTCATCGCTCGCGTTGTTGCCGTTGAGGTCGATGAAATCGCGGTTGCCATCGCCGCTGAAGTCGGCGGCGTAGAGATAGGCTCCGTCGGTGGCGAGGCCGCCACCGGCGCTGGTTCCGTAGGGGAAGGGCGGGGTCGGCAGCGACTCCCATTGATCGGGTGCCGCCAGCGCAAGAACCGCGGTAGCTGCGAGGATTGCGATGGTGATCGACAGGGTTTTCATGGGCTGGTGGGGGAGTTATCAGTTATCAGTTATCAGTTATCAGTGGAGTGATGGAGTGATGGAGTGGGGGAGTGGGCGGATGGGCGGATGGGCGGATGGGCGGATGGGCGGATGGGCGGATGGGCGGATGGGTGGATGGGTGGATGGGTGGATGGGTGGATGGGTGGTGCAACCTGGACCATTCCAGTCGCCGGATGGGAGGGGGAAGAGGTATCCACGTGGGAACCGGGAAATAGGGTTGCGGCATCGGCACGTGCGAAGCTGCGAAACCCCGGCGGGCTCCGGCCCGGCCCGGCGCTCCCACCCAATCTTCAAAGGGCCGATCCATGGGTATCCGAAACATCGCTGAACTCCTGTCGGGCAACATGCCGCGGAGGTCCGGCAAGTCAAGAGAAAAACAGCAAGAAACGCGGAACTCGGCACGTGACAAAGAAGTTGAACCCCGTTTCGTGATCGGCCCGGCAGGGGGAGCATGACCATAGAGTCAAAATTCCGCAACCTCAGGCAGGGACCGTCTCTCCGAGCGGTCCGGAGGGTGCGAGGCCGCACTTCCATCCAATCCCAAGCCACCCGGACCGTCCGCCCACACCCATTCCCGGATCGGGATGTCGGCGACCGCACGCCGTCAGCTTGTTGCAGTCACGATGCGGGGAACAGATGCCGACACGGGTGCCGAGGGTATGGCGGGAATTCATGGCAACGCGGCCCGCTCTCCCGGACTGGACAACGGCACGGCGCACCTGCATCATTGGCCCGCATGAAATTCCTGTTCCCTCTGTTCGCCCTTTTTTCCAGTTTGGCACTGCCCGGCCGGGTGGTCGCCGCCGAGTCCCCGACAACCGACCGCTGCCGTTAATCCATCGGCGCGGTGGGAAAGGGAGATCGCCGCCATGGAAGCCGCGGACCAAGTCCATCCGCCGCCGAAGGGTGGCGTGCTGTTCATCGGCTCATCCACCATCCGCATGTGGAAATCGCTGGCGACTGATTTTCCACGGCACCGGGTGATCAATCGTGGGTTTGGCGGATCGGAGATTGTGGATGCCACCGCTTTTGCCCCCCGCTTGATTTTCCCAGTCGAGCCACGGGTGATTTTCTTCCGTTCCGGGACCAATGACATCCACAACGGCAAGAGCCCGGAACAGGTGTTCGCCGATTACCAGGCCTTCGTGGCGGCGGTCCACGCCAAGCTGCCCCAGACGCAAATCATTTACCTCGGGTTGTGCCCCACCATCGCCCGCATCAAGGAGGTGCCGCAAGGGAACACGCTCAACGGCTACATCAAAACCTACTCCGCCGCCCACCCGCTGCTGAAATTCGTCGATTGCGCCGACATGTCGGTCGGCGCCGACGGCCAGCCCCGCGCCGACCTGTTCCTGCCCGACAAACTCCATTTCAGCGAGGCCGGCTACCGCTTGCTGGCCGCCCGCAGTCGGCCGTTTCTCCCGGCTCCCGCCGCGAAGTAGGCCGCCGCCCGTGGCATGGCGTTGATCCTTGCCAGCAAATCTGGCGCTGCCCGAAGTTCCGGCAGCACGCGGATTGCCCAGCGAGGCAAAGCCTCAGACCAGCAATTCATTCCCGGTGAGGATTGATGATTTCCGATTGCTGGTTTTTGATTTGCGAAGTGAGCTTGAAAACGAGTTTCCGCACCGCTCAAGCTCCAGATCAACACTCATCAATCGTCAGCCGAGCGGAGTGAGACAGCCTGTCCCGCGAAGCGGTGACAGCCCGAAGGGCAAGGCCGGAGGGCCTCGGCAATCAATCGGGCGCTCAAAACTTGACTCATTTGCAAAGACGTTCCGGTTTCAACGACTCTAGCGTCCGCGCCGGGCCTGGGCTTGCTCCATGCGCAGGGTTTTGAGGTACCCGTATCCGACGAGCCGGTTCCTCTGCTCATCCCACAGCCGGAACGTGAGCGACTTGAGGCTGCCCAACAAGGTCACGGGTTTGATCGTCTGGAACAGGGGTTCGGACCGGTGGCATTGCTCGAGATGATAATTCGGAATGCGGGGGCTGAGGTGATGAACGTGATGAAAGCCGATGTTCCCGGAAAACCACTGCAGCACCTTCGGCAGCTGGTAGAACGAACTGCCCTGCAGCGCGGCCGTGGCGTAATCCCAGCCCTCATTGCGCTCCCAATACACGCCCTCAAACTGGTGCTGCACGTAGAACAACCACACGCCCGCCGAGCCGGCGACCATGATCACTGCCGTCTGAATAATGAGATACTCCTTGAACCCGAACACCCAACTCAATGCGCCGGCAATCAAGACGATGGCGAGATTGGTCAAATACACCGACAGCCGCTCCCGCAGCGGCGCCCGGGATTTGGGCACCCGGTTGATGAACAGGAACAGCACCAGCGGCGCAAGGACAAACAGCACGAAGGGGTTGCGGGCCAGTCGGTACGAGAACCTTCTCCAGCGCGACGCCTGCAGATACTCTTCGACGGTCAGGGTCCAGATGTCGCCGGTGCCGCGGCGGTCCAAGTCGCCGGAACTGGAATGATGAATCGCGTGCTCCCAGCGCCAGTGATAATAGGGCGTCAGGGTCAGTATGCCGGTGATGACCCCGACAATGGAGTTGGCTTTCTTGGACTTGAAGAACGAGCCGTGGCCGCAATCGTGAAAGATGATGAACGCCCGGACCATGAACCCACCCGCCAAAACCGCCAGCGGTGCCACCAACCACCAGGAAACGTCGAGGCAGAGCCACATCAGAAACCACAGGCCCAGATAGGGAACAATCGTGTCGACGAGCTGCCACACCGCACGCCCCGTCGAGGCCTTCTGGTAGCGTGCCACCACCTCCCTCCAAGCCGGGGGCTTGCTCCGGGTGGAGCCTTGCGAAGCGATTGAATCGTTATTTGTCATTTGAACTGCTGGCTGGGTGGGGCCTGAAACGGCGGAGGCCTTTCCAATTGCTCCCAGCGGCCAACCATACGCCAGTTTTCCCCGGTGTCAATTCGGGGAGGGATCCGGGGAGGGATTGTCGTTAAGTCAAATTCTTCGTCTTGCGTCTTGCGTCTTGTCGTCTTGGGTCTGAGGCGAAGCCTCGCTAGTCCAACGTCCGCCAGTCGGGCATTTTGAATGCCTTCCATGCCGGGGCGGCTCCCAGCAGCAATCCGCAGAGAAAGCCGCAGACATGGCCGGAAACATCCGTGCGGGGATCCGGGCTGGCACCCCACATCGAGAGCATCGCGATTCCTCCGCCGATGGGCAGGAGGTAACGGAAGCGGCCGCGGCGGCTGCGGTCATGCATCGCCTCTAGCAATGCAATACCTGTTAGAATGCCGAGCGCGCCGAATACCGCCGTCGACGCACCCAGCGAGGCGAACGCCTCGCCCCGGCGCGCGGCGGCATTGAGCAGGTTGCCGGCGGTGCCCGCCAGCAGGATCAGCAACCAACCACGCACCGGCCCCAGCGAGCGGCAGACCCAGGTCCCGATGAAGGCTCCGGACACGATGTTGCTGAGTAGATGGCCCAGATCGGCATGCAGAAACAGGGCGGTGAAGGGGCGCCACCACTCGCCTTCGCCAAAGATGCTTTCGGGCGAGGACACGCCCCGGGCGGTCCATGCCGGTGACTGATCCTGCATCCAGAACGACCAGGCCAGAGCGAGAATCCACAACGCGGTCATCACACTGCCCGAACCATGATCAGGCGTGGGTGGCGGCGGTGGGGGCGGCGGCACCGCTTGTTCCTCCCGGTAACACGTTAACTCGGTCTCGATCCGCCCGGCTTCAGCGGGCTCCGCCAACAGCACGTAGCCGCCTTCCGGATGCTCGTCGATTTGACAGCCGAGACCCATCGACAGAATGACCAGCGCCTCTTCGAAGGCCGCGCCCACCGCGGGATATCTCCCGAGTGGGACATACTCGGGAGCATCGGCGGCGGTGGTGGAGGACGGTGGCACGTAAGGGGAAATGGGGGAAAAATGGGAAATGTGGGCGATTCGCTGAAAGGGGAGTCAGACCGGAATCGCCGACGCGGCCCAACTAAAGCCGGATTCCCGCCAAAAGGCAAATCCGGGTTTTCAATCAAACCAACCTGCCTGCCTAAATTGACTGTAACTGACTCGTTATGTGACGCTTGAGAGCGCCTTTAGGTGCTAGGCTTGTGGATTTGTGCCTCAGTACCCGATCCTGCCGGAAAAGGCCTGAAATCCGGTCGGTTGGGGATGGATCGCAATCCTGGGCATGTGGCTGGCGCAAAAAGCCCCGGACTCACTGGGAGACCGGGGCGGTGTGGGGTAACGGGTTAGGGTTTCCGGGAAGGCTGCCAGGCTCTAGGGACGAGGCGGGGGGCATCCCAGAGAGCCTTCCGAACGCACAAGAATCTTCTAATCCTCACAGCATTCGGGGCATTCCAGTGTCCAGACGCGTCTTGTGTCTGCAAGCATCCACGCTCTATGGTCGAAAAATGATTTGCACAAAGATCAATGAAAGGGCGGAGACCGCAATTATCGCCGCTATCCATGAGACAATCGATGCCTTTTGCGAAGTGGCACTATCCGGATCACCAACTCTCCGAAGGAGTAGATCTAAGGAGCCAAAAAGCAGGATTGCGGGACCCACGTAGCAGCTCATGAAAAATTTCCATAGCGCCGAGATGCCCGTCGCCGGAACCATATCCGGTCCGAGTCCGTCTTTCAGGATCCAGGGAAAAGGGAGAACACAGATAATTTGAAATCCTAACGAGGCGGTGCCTCAGCCCCCCGCACCTCCCGACACTCACCATTACCAACCTACATCTCGCCTGGTCTGAGGCGCAGCCGCAAAGGCTACTGGCGGATGAGCCAGAACGAGATTGTGCGATTCGCGCTGAACAATCGATGGTTGGAGGAACAAGGAGTCCCGGACATGAGAGCCGTCTGGATCGTCCTGCACTACGGGCCTGATGCCCGAGTCTGATTGGAACCGCCCTGTACGGAGCCGTACCCAGGGTGGTGTGGGACCCGGGGGCTAACTACCCCCGGGGACCCGATTCGCAGTTTTCGTCATCGTCCTCCAGTGATCAGCACACAGGCTCCGATGACAATCAGCGGCAGCCCTATGATGATTGCAAACAGCCACGCCACACCTCCCGGCCGACCAAGATTGATCGTCCAGCCCAAACCCGGAATCTGTTTCGGCACCCATACCCGCGAGTCGCGCTTGCTAAAATAGACTGATAACCACTTCGGACCAGTCCAATTGTCTGAATTCTTCCACTCGTCTTCGTTAATGGCTTCTTGATTCATAGTTCGCGATCTCCTTCCTGCTAACAGTATTATTCTCACTCCGGCATATCAGAATACCGTATTCAGAAGCTGTCGAGTGCGGAGGCATCTAGAGACTGGAACCCTCTGATTGTCAATGTTTTTCGTCAGTAGCGGGCGGGTGAGTTGCGGGAGAATTTTCATTAGATCTTCCAAATAATTTGGATTGGCGAGGCATCTCGGTAT
>JAIPKB010000166.1 GCA_021733795.1 Akkermansiaceae bacterium
CCGTAGGCGCATTCGTCAGAATGCTGAGGGGGAGGTGGGGGACGGGGGCGCAGCGCGTGCGGAGTCCACCGCCCGTGTTGTGACCAACACGCCTACGGAGGGTGGCGTGCTTTCGCACGTAGGCGCATTCGTCAGAATGCGGGGGGGGGGTGAGGGTGCGAAGCGGGTGCGGAGTCTGCCACCCGTGTTGTCACCAACACGCCTACGGAGGGTGCCGAGCTTTCGCCCGTAGGCGCATTTGTCAGAATGCGGGGGGGAGGTGGGGACGGGGGCGCAGCGCGCGCGGAGTCCACCGCTCGTGTTGTGACCAACAAGGCTACGGAAGGAACCCCAGATGGGGGATTTGGTTTTCCGATTTTGGTGCGGATTTTGATTGGCAGCGGGGCGGGCGGAGTTACACTGCCACCTGTAGCGCGGACTCCTGTCGAGTCCCAGCCCCAACCCTCATTGACCATGCAGTCCACATCCTCGCCCCTGTCTGAACTCCCGGCTGTCGGCTTCCTCGCCGAGGTGCCAGCGGCACATCGCGCCTTTCTCACCGGATTCGGCAAGTTCCACCGCCCGACCAAAGGAACTCCCTTCATTCATGAAGGGAGCCCTCAGGAATCGCTCAGCCTGGTGTTGGCCGGCGAGCTGCACGTGCTGACCTCTCGCGACGATCACCCGCTGCGGTTGGCGGAACTCGGCGAAGGCGATGTGATCGGTGAAGTCAACCTCTTTGATCCCTCGACCGCGAGTGCCACGGTCGTCGCCCGCGCCGACTGCCTGATCTGGTCGATTTCCCGCAGTGAGTTGATCGGGCTCATCGAATCCGATGCCGAAGCGGGCCATAGCGTCATGTGGGGGCTGCTCCGCCTGTTATCCCGGCGCGTTCGGCAGATGAATGAGGATTTGGTCGAGTTCAGGGAACTCAAAGCGAAAATTGCCTACGAAAGCAAGCCCTACGAGCAAGACTGAGGCTCGTGGTCCTGGGCGGGACAAGTGATCAATCCGCCAGCCCGCAATTTCCGGTTTGCCATTGGCCGGAAGGGTGCTAGGCTCCGCCCTTCCCATGACGGTTATATCCACTCATCAACAACACGTGCTGCCAACCTACGGCCGGTTTCCGATCATCCTTGAGCGGGGACAAGGCACCCGGGTTTGGGACGATGCGGGCAGGTCCTACCTGGATTTCTGCACCGGGATCGCGGTTTGTTCGCTCGGGCACTGCCATCCGCGGTTGGTCGAGGCGATCTGCGGGCAGGCGGGCCGTTTGCTGCATGTTTCCAATCTCTATCATACCACGCTCCAGGGCGAACTGGCGGAGGAGATCAACAACCATGCCATTTGCCTGCCGGGCAAGGTGTTTTTCTCCAACTCCGGGGCGGAGGCCAACGACGGACTGATCAAGTCCGCGCGGCGGTTCGGGCATCGCCGCACGCAGGCGGATGGCTCGCCGCGCTATGAGGTGATCACGTTTCAGGCGTCATTTCACGGGCGCACGCTGGGTGCGATGTCGGCCACCGGGCAGGCGAAGATTCAGGAAGGTTTTGATCCGTTGCTGCCCGGGTTCCGCTATCTGCCGTTCAACGATATCGAGGCGCTTGAGGCCGGTATCCGGCCGGAAACCGCCGCGATTCTGCTGGAGCCGATTCAAGGTGAGGGCGGGGTGCATCCCGCCACGCCGGCGTTTTTGCGGGCGGTTGCCGCGCTGTGCCGGAAACACGACTTGCTGTTGTTGTTGGATGAGGTCCAGACCGGGTTCGGGCGCTGTGGTGAGCTGATGGCCTGGCGGGTGCTCGCGCCGGAACTCCAACCGGATGGGGTGTCCTGGGCGAAAGGGATGGGCGGGGGGGTGCCGATCGGAGCGTTCTGGCTGAGTGACCGTGCGGTTGATGCCGACGGCACCGCGCTTTCCAGCCTGATGGGGCCGGGTTCCCACGGTTCGACCTATGGCGGCAATCCGCTGGTGTGTGCCGCCGCGCTGGCGGTGCTCCGGGAAATCCGCGAGCGGGACTTGTGCGCGAATGTGCGCCGGCAGGAACTCCGGATCCGGAAACTCATCGAGTCATGGAAACTGCCGGTCATCCGGGAGGTGCGGGGGATGGGGTTGCTGTTGGGAGTGGCGATCGATCCGGCGTTGGTGGCGGTGGAGGATGGAAAGACTCCCGCGCTAACCATTTCCGGAAAGCTGCTGGAGGCGGGGCTGCTGGCACCGCCCGCCGGACCTCATGCCATTCGTCTGCTGCCACCCCTGAACGTCAGCGATGCCGAGGTGGACGAAGCGTTGGCAATCCTGAGACGGGTTCTCAGCGCGTAGGCAACAGCCCACAAGTTCATCACTTTATCAATTTCCTACTGCAAACCCCCACCGATCATGTCCCATTTCCTATCGATTGAACAACTCGGAGCGAACGATATCCATCGTCTGCTGGACTCCGCCGCGCGGCTCAAGGCCGATCGCGGCCGCCACGCCCAACCGCTGGCCGGCCAGACCTGGGCGATGATCTTCTGCAAGTCGTCCACCCGGACCCGGGTGTCGTTCGAGGTGGGGATCCGCGAGTTGGGTGGGTTTCCGATGTTTTTGTCGAAGAACGACATCCAGCTTGGCCGCGGCGAACCGATCAAGGACACCGCGCGGGTGCTCGGGCGGATGGTTCACGGCGCGGTCATCCGCACGTTCGCGCAGCAGGAGGTGGTGGATTTCGCCGCCTTCTCTGGCATCCCTACCATCAATGCCCTGACCGATGACGAACATCCCTGCCAGATTCTGGCCGATCTGCTGACGATTCGGGAGGTTTTGGGAGGCTGGGAAGGGCGTCGGATTGCGTTTGTCGGTGACGGTTTCTCCAACATGACCCGTTCGTGGATGTGGGCCGCCAAGCGCTTGGGATTCGAATTGGTGGTGGCTTCGCCGCCCTCCTGCCAGCCGCCGGCGGAGTTCATGCAGGCCCTGGCCGCCCCCAATGTGACCGTGACCGCGGATCCGGTGGCCGCAGTCGAGGGCGCGGCGGTCATCAATACGGACGTCTGGCTGTCGATGGGGCAGGAGGAGCAACAGGAGAAGGAACTCGAGTTTGCCGGGTTTGAAGTCAATGCCTCATTGCTGTCAGGGGCTGCCACCGGGCACATCGTGCTCCACTGCCTGCCCGCCTACCGCGGCAAGGAGATTTCCGATGAGGTGCTGGAAGGGCACGCCGCCACGATTTTCCAACAGGCGGAGAACCGCCTGCATGCGCAGAAAGCGGTGCTCGTCGAATTGGCCGGTGGAGACGCCGCTCCGTCCACCTGATGTTCCGGTCATGATCTCCCGCCGCAAGCTGCAATATCCGGTGTCTTCCACACTGCGGCAGTATTTATATCATTTCGACCGGCAGCGCGAGATTCCGCAGGTTTATTGGGAGATGTGCCGGTTCACCGGTGCGGTGCCATACGAGGACCCCAAGGGCCGTGAAACCCTGTGGGTCACCGTGATGTATCCGCCCGAGGTGTTCGCGGAACTCCGGCCGCGCCTCACCAGCATCTACACCGAACTCAAACTCGGCCGGGATGTCACCCAGCACGAGCATCTGCTGGTGGACCGGATCGATTTCGGGGACTTCGGCAACTCAAAGCCGTTCCGGGTCAGGATCACCAACGTGTTCAACGACAACTCGGACTATTTCTACGTGAAGCAGGCCGACGCCTCGCGGATCTACGGTCTCGAACTCGAGCACATCCTGTCACCTAACCGGATCAACTATCTGGTCAATGGCACCACCCTGATCGAGGAACACATCGCCGGTATTCCAGGCGACGTGTTCCTGCGCAATCACCTCCCGCAGCCGGGGCTCAACAAGGTCCGCATCGCCAAGGAGTTCACCAAGTTCAACGAGCGTTGTTTCATCCTCCTGTTAGGCGACATGCGCGCGTCCAACTACGTCGTGGAAATCACCCCGGACTTCGAGGAAGTTCAATACCGCGTGCGGCCGATCGACTTCGACGAGCAGTCCTACGAAGGGCACGGGAATACCTACATGGCGCTGCGCTACAGCTCCAACCGCACCATCACCCGGCTCGCGTTCAAGGTGCTCAACCGCAAGACCATCGATCAGTATGTGGCCGAGGAACACGCCCAGATGACCCGCCGTGCCAAGGTGGAAAGCGGGCGGCTCCGGGCCCTGCTCGGGATCATGCGGCGGGAGGAGCTCGCCCCGCGCGAGCACGTCGTCAGTCTGGCCAGGGACCTCGACCGGATCCACGGCACCACCACCTTCGCCAGTTGCCAATCAATGGGGGAACTCACCGCCAAACACATCTCGCTGATGCTGGGGATTTGAAAGACGGTGGATTTCCCCACGGTAGCCTCGACATGCCCACCCGAACGATCATTTCCCCCCCGCACCCTATCCTGGCAATTGACCACCATTAACCCACCATCCACTTCCATGCGCCTCTTTCTCCTCGACGGCATGGCCCTGATCTACCGGGCCCACTTCGCCTTCATCCAGGCACCCATCCGCAACTCCAAGGGCATCAACACCTCGGCACTCTACGGGTTTATCAACACGCTGCTGAGCATTCTCGAGGGCGAGAAGCCCACCCATATCGGCGTGGCGTTCGATACCTCGGCACCCACTCCGCGACACCTGAAGTTTCCCGCCTACAAGGCCCAGCGCGATGCCATGCCGGAGGAACTCGCCGCCTCCATCCCCCACGTCAAAAACCTCTGCCGCGCCTTTCACATTCCGGTGCTGGAACTCGACGGTTTTGAGGCGGACGATATCATTGGCACCCTGGTGAAACGTGCGGAACCCGCCGGGTTCGAATCGTTCATGGTCACCCCGGACAAGGACTTCGCCCAGCTCGTTTCCGAGACCACCTTCATCTGGAAGCCGGGCCGCAAGGGCAGTGATCACGAAATCCTCGATCTGCCCGCCATCCTGAAAAACTGGGAGATCGAGCGGCCCGCACAGGTGATCGATATCCTCGGGCTCCAGGGCGACGCCGCCGACAACATCCCCGGCATGCCCGGGGTGGGGGAGAAAACCTCCAAGAAACTCGTCGCCGAGTTCGGATCGATCGAAAACATGCTGGCCAACATCCCCCGGCTCAAGGGGAAACAGCGGGAAAATGCCGAGGCCTATGCCGATCAAATCCTGCTTTCCAAAGACCTCGCCACCATCATCATCGATGTGCCGATCGAAGTCACCTGGGATGACCTTGTCCTGAGCCCGCGCGATGATGAAGCGCTCAAGACCATGCTCTCCGAGTTCGAGTTCCGAACGCTCACCAAACGGCTGTTTCCGGAGGGTGGTTCCGCTCCGGAACCTTCCGCCGAGCCGACTTTGTTCGAGGCCTTCCGCACGATCCGTGACGTGCCCCACTGCTACCACCTGGCCGATACCCCGAAACTCCGGCAGCGTCTTCTAACCGAGCTGTCCCGCCAGCCAAGCTTTTGTTTCGACATCGAGACGACCGGGCTTGATCGTTTCAGTTCCAGGCTGCTGGGGATTGCCTTCTCGTGGCAGGATCACGAGGGATGGTATCTGCCCGTCGGGGATCTGGACTCGGAGCGTGCGGTCCTCCAACAGGTTTTCGCCTCCCCGGCGGAGAAAATCGGCCACAACCTGAAGTTCGATCTGTCGCTCCTCCATCATCACGGCGTCGAGGTGGACGGACCATTCTTTGACACGATGCTCGCCGACGCGCTGGTGTTTCCCGAGCGCCGGCATGCGATGGACTACCTCGCGGAAACCATGCTCGGCTACACGCCGGTCAAGTTGGCGGAGTTGGCCGCGCCGGTGGTCGCCGCGCCGGAGCCGACCGGCGATCTGTTCGACTTCGCCGCCAAGACCAAGGCCAGCAAGGATCTCGACGTGGCGGCGGTGCCCTTGGCGAAGCTCGCCGAATATGCCGCCGAGGACGCCGATGTGACCTGGCAACTCGCCGGGAAACTGCGCCCGCTGCTGGAGGAGTCCGGGCAGGAGCTGGTTCTAACTGGAATCGAAGGACCGTTGCTGCCGGTTCTCGTTAGGATGGAAATGGAGGGGATCTCGATCGACCCGGCGTCGCTCGCCACCATCGGCGATGAACTCCAGTTGCAGATCAACTCGCTGGCGGCCTCGATCCAACAACACGCCGGCACCTCGTTCAATTTGGCCTCCCCAAAACAGCTCGGCCAGATCCTGTTCGATGAACTGGGGTTGGCCGACAAGGCGAAGAAAACCAAGACCGGCCAATACAAGACCGACGAGCAAACACTGGCCGCGCTAGAGGGGAAACACCCGATCATCAGCGACATCCTCGCCTGGCGGGAAGCCACCAAGCTCAAATCGACCTATCTTGACGCGCTGCCCTCGCACATCGTCCCGGCGACCGGGCGGGTCCACACCCATTTCCACCAACTGGTGGCGGCGACCGGACGGTTGGCCTCCTCCGATCCGAATTTGCAGAATATCCCGGTTAGGTCGGAAGCCGGACGGCGGATCCGCAAGGCGTTCGTGGCGCGGAAATCTGAAATTTCAAATTTGAAATTTGAAATTCTTGCCTGCGACTATTCGCAGGTTGAGTTGCGGGTGATGGCGGCGCTGGCGAACGATGAGGCGATGATCGCGGCGTTTCGGGCGGGGGAGGATATTCATGCCGCCACCGCCGCCAAGGTGTTCGAGGTGGCCGGCGCCGAGGTCACCTCGGACATGCGCCGCACCGCCAAGATGGTCAATTTCGGGATCATCTACGGGATTTCCGCCTTCGGGTTGTCTCAGCGGTTGGGGATTCCGCGGAGCGATGCGGCGGCGATCATCGAGGCATATTTCCGCGAGTATCCGGCGATCCAGGAGTTCATGGAACGCACGGTCAACCAGGCCCGCGAGGACGGCTATGTCACCACCCTCAGCGGGCGGCGGCGTGCGTTTCCGGATCTGCATTCGGCCAACCAGAACGTCCGTGGCAACGCCGAACGCGCTGCGATCAACACTCCGATCCAGGGCACGGCCGCGGATATGATCAAGCTCGCCATGATCCGCATCGATGAGTTGCTGCGGAGCCAACCCTATCAAACGCGGATGTTGCTTCAGGTCCACGATGAACTGGTGTTTGACCTGGCCACTTCCGAGCGTGACGAGCTGCTGCCGCAAATCCTCCACCTGATGAAAACCGCGCTGCCACTTCCGCACGAGGTGCCGGTGGAGGTGGAAGCCGGCACCGGCCCGGACTGGCTGGCGGCGCATTGATGGTGTGTGACAGGTCGCGGATGTGGGTGGGGAGGGAAGGCCAACTCGAGGCGAAACGGGTCGGCCGCGCGCAGGAGCTGGTTCCCTGCGACGGCATCAGCTAGGCCCACGGAACCGGCCTCAGCCCCCCAGCATCTGGTGCCGCCACCGCCGCACGGCGATGGGGGCAGGTCTTTTATCGAAGATCTTGGTCGGAACGAGACGATTTCAAACCTATCCCGATGACGATCCAAACGCATCAAATCCCGCATGAAGCGGCTCAAATCGTGCATCCGGTGGGTGTGTTGGGCGTGGATATCCGCCGCCCAGGTGGCGTTGCCATCCTTTCTGGCCTTGGTCAGCCATTGCTCCACCTCCGCCACAATCCCGCTGTGGTAGATGCCGCCCAGACCCTTGAGCAACTCCGCGTCGCTCAAAAGGTGATTTGCTTGAAACTTCCTCCGATTTTCCTTGGCAACGGGGGCGGCAAGAGTATTTTTCGGGTGTGAGAATAACTCCGATAAATCTGCCGCCAACGTCCATCTTTTGGTGTGATCCTGTCCGCCGACCGCCCCGGGCGGCTCCTTTTTTGTGTTTTTCCAACCGTTCCGCCCCCAGGACGGGGGTGAGATGGGTCGTCGGCGCCGCGCTGGGGTTGACCGTCGCACTGGCCGCTGCGGCTGAAGAGACCGCCGTGAAGCCAGGGTTGACCACCACTAGCGCACCGGGTACCCAGGCGTTGGAACTCCAACTGCCCAAGCCCTTGTTCGTCGGTACGCCCAAGAACATCAAGTCCACGAATCTGGAGAAACCACTTCCCGGCAAGCGTCCGATCTATCAGGTTCCCGCCGGCACGACCCTGCTCTCCGCGGGCAAGCCGGTCACCAGCAGCGATCCGGCCCCGATCATCGGAACTTTGGACCTGGTGACGGACAAGGGCAAGGAGGGGGCGGAGGGGAGCATGGTGGAACTGGATTACGGCAAACAATACGTGCAGATCGATCTGGGGAAAATGGTGCAACTCGCCGCGCTCGTCGTCTGGCATTTCCACCAGGAGGCGCGGGTGTATCGCGATGTTGTCGTGCAGGTGGCGGAAGATCCGGACTTCATCATGGGGGTGGTCACGCTGTTCAACAACGACGACGACAACTCGTCCGGGCTGGGCGCGGGCAAGGACAAGGAATACCTCGAAACGTATGAAGGCAAACTTCTCGACGGCAAAGGGGCCAAGGGGCGTTACCTCCGGCTCTACAGCAACGGCAACACCTCCAACGACTTGAACCATTACATCGAGGTCGAGGCATACGGCAAGGCATTGGAGTGACTTGAAACCGCGGCGCGACCCTGATGGAGACGAATTCGAAAGCGGCGGGTTTGGTCGCGCCGTCCCCCACCAAAGCGTGCCGACCGGGGTTCGGCTGGCTCTGCGGCTGGCGGGGTGGGTTGGCAGTCGGGATGGTCTTGCTGATTGCCGCCGGCGCGCTCGACTTCCGCTTGCAGCAGTTGGAGCACCGCCCGTTTCATCTGGATGAGGGCGTGCAGGCCGTCAAAGCCGGTGAGCTTTTCGATAGCGGCCACTATCGGTATGACCCGCTTGAGTTTCACGGCCCCAGCCTGTACTATTTCACCCTTCCGATCCTCAAGTTGAGCGGGGCGAAGAATTTCGCCGAAACCAGGGATGCCGACTTCCGCCTGGTGCCGGTGCTGTGCGGGGTGGGACTGATCCTGCTGCTGTTGCTGTTGCGTCGTGGGCTGGGCGGCGTGGCCACGCTCACCGCCGCGGGCTTGCTTGCGGTATCGCCGGCGATGGTCTTCTTCAGCCGCTATTACATTCAGGAAATGATGCTGGTCATGTTCGCGGCGCTGGCGCTGGGCGCTTTGTGGCGGTTCGACCGCTCGCGCCGCGCGGGCTTGGCCGCACTGCTGGGCTTGGCCGTCGGGCTGATGTATGCCACCAAGGAAACCAGCGTCATCTACTGCGGCGCGATGAGTGCGGCCTATGGCTGGCTCATCCTGCGCCGGCGTTCCCGCGCGGGTCTCCCGCTCTGGAAGCTGCATCGTCGGCAGGGTTTCATGCTGTTGCTGGCAGGCGGGGTGGCCGCGCTGGTGGCCGGGTTGTTTTATTCATCCTTTCTCGCCCATCCCCGGGGGCCGGTCGATTCGTTGTTAGCCTTCCTGCATTATTTCGAGCGCACTGGTGGCGATGGGAGTGCCGCCATGCACCGGCAGCCATGGTACTATTATTTGAAAATGTTGGCCTTCACCAAGGACGCGCCCGGCCCGTGGTGGAGCGAGGGGCTCATTCTGGTGCTGGCGGTGGTCGGCCTCGGTACCAGCCTGTGGGGGCGGGTGCCTCGAAACAATCAGCCGGGAACCGTCAGGACGAGCCTTGCCAAGAATGGCAGCGGGCAGAACCGGAGCGAAGAAACCCAACTGACTGCCTTGAAATCATTGGGCCATGCCCGCGCCACCGGTGGTCCGGGCGTTCACCCCGATTTGGCGCTGTTGCTGGCGATTTACACACTGTGCATGACCGTGGCCTACGCGCTGATTCCGTACAAGACCCCGTGGAACCTGCTCGGCTTTCTGCACGGCCTGATCCTGATGGCAGGCATCGGGGCCGCTGCGATCTTTCATGGGATGCCCTGGCGCAGTGGCCGCGCCGCGTGGATCTTGCTCCTGCTGGCCGCCACCTGGCAGCTTGCCGCCCAAGCCGCGCGCGCCAACTTCCGCTTCTGTGCCGATCCGCGCAACCCCTACGTTTACGCCCACTCCGTGCCCGATGTGGTTCGCTTGGCCCGGCGCATCGACGAGATCGCCGCGCTCCATCCCGACGGGCGCTCGATGCAGGTCCATTTCATCACCCCCGATTACTGGCCGATGCCGTATTATTTGCGGAAGTTCAAGCGGGTTGGTTACTGGAGTGAAATTCCGACAGCGCCCGACGCGCCCGTCATGATCGTCGGTGCCGACCTGCAAGAGCGGTTGGATCCGCTCTTGCGCGATCCATATCACACGGCGTATTACGGCCTGCGCCCGGATGTGTTGCTCCTTCTCAACATCCGGCAGGACCTCTGGGAGCGCTATCTTCAGATAAAAAAGGATTCAACTGATAAAGATCTGCGGAATCCCAAGTAATGGGGGCATGCAGTACGACTCATTGAACGCGGCGACCTGGTGCAGACGATTTCTCAGCATCAGGGCCATGGCCGGCGTAATCCTGGCACTGCCGTATTTCATGCCGGCCTTGGCGCTGGCGGCCGACGGTGCTCCCGCTCCTGACGGGAAAACTGCGCCGGCCGCAGACGCGGGAGTCAGTCTGTTCAACGGCAAGGACCTGAGCGGTTGGAAGGGCGCACCCGGTTGGTGGACCGTGGAGGACGGCGCACTCACGGCCCAAAGTACGCCGGAAAGACCGTGCGCGGCCTGCAATTACCTGGTCTGGCAAGGCGGGCAACCGGCCGATTTCGAACTGACTTGTGAGTTCAAATTGAGTGCCTCCGCCAATTCCGGGGTTCAACTCCGGTCGGAGACCCGGCCGAATTGGGATACCTACGGTTACCAGGCGGACATGACCGGCGACGGCAGCCTGGTGGGCTTTGTCTATCATCACCAGCGCGGGCTGATCGCCGCGCGGGGCGAGCAGGTGACCATTACCGCCGATGGCAAGAAGGAAGTCCAGAAGGTCGGCGATCCAGCCGCGTTGCTCGCGCATTATAAGAAAGAGCAGTGGAACCAGTATCGGATCGTCTGCAAGGGGCCGGACATCACGCTTTATGTCAACGGCGTGTTGATGTGCCAGATCACCGACCATGACGCCAGCACTGCGGGCAAGCCCGGCATCATCGCGCTCCAGATGCACCCCGGACCGCCGATGAAGGTGCAGTTTAAGAACCTCTATCTGAAAGAATTGAAATAGACCGAAAGGCAACCATCATGCAACCTGACCCAATCCCGAATTCGTCCCTCTCCCGCCGGCGATTCCTCCAAAAAAGTGCGGCGGCCAGCGCGGTTTTCGCGGTGCCGTGCATCATTCCGGCCTCGGCGCTCGGCAGGGGCGGTGCGGTGGCTCCCAGCGAGCGCATCGTGATGGGCGGCATTGGCATCAACAACCGTGGCGGCTCCGATTTGAACTGGATGATGGGTGAGCGGGACGTCCAGTTCGTCGCCATCTGCGACATCAGAAAAGACCGCCGGGAAGCCGTCAAGCATGCCATCGACAGCAAGTACGGCACCAAGGATTGCACGATGCACCGGGATATCCGGGAGTTTCTAGCCGAGCGGACGGACATCGACGGCGTGTTGATCGCCACCGGCGACCACTGGCATGCGCTGGCCTCCATTCTGGCGATGCGGGCCGGCAAGGATGTCTATTCCGAAAAGCCGTCCTGCATGACGATCGCCGAAGGCCAGGCGGTGGTTGACACCGCCAACAAATACGGCCGGGTTTACCAAACGGGAGCCCAGCGGCTCAGCGAGGCGAACCATGTGTTCGCGATCGAAACCGCGCGTTCCGGCCGGTTGGGCGAGGTGCATACCGCTTATGCGCACATCGCCCCCTGGGATGCGGCCATCATGGGCAACGACCGCAAGCCGGCCGAACCGGAGCCGCCCAGGGATGAGGTGGACTGGGATATCTGGCTGGGGCCGTGTCCCTGGCGCCCCTACAACTCCAGTTATGTGCAAGGTGGCTGGCGGGGGCTGTATGATTTCCATACCAGTTGCATCGGCGAATGGGGCGCCCACACCTTTGCCCAAGCCCAGGCGGGAATCGATGCGTTGGACACTTCGCCGGTCCAATACCAGTACGTTGACAACCCGACCGGCGACGGCATGGTCACCACCTTTGCCAATGGGGTGAAGATGGTCTTGTCGCGGGGTGACAAGTATTGGCACGGCTCCTGCGGCGAGCGCTTCGACGGCCCGGAGGGTTGGGTCGCGGCCGCGGACGGCTATGCCATGCCCGCCGCGTCCTCTCCGGCCCTGCTGGCGGATTTTAAGAAAGTCATCGCCGAATACATCGCCCGGACGCAGCGCCCGATGAACCACGTGCGGGACTTCTTCGATTGCATGAGAACGCGGCGCCAAACGGTGGCAAATGCCGAAGTCATGTATCGCTCGATGTCCACCGTGCATGCCGCCAATATCTGCATGTGGCTCAAGCGGAATCTGGCTTTCGACCCAGTCAAGGCCGAATTCCTTGACGACCCGGAAGCCAACCGCCTGCGGTCGCGTGCGATGCGTGAACCGTGGATCATCTAACCAAATTCCCAACTTGAAAGACCTTAACATCATGTCACTATCGAAATTCAAACTGACCCTGCTGGCCGCACTGTGCTGCGGCGCGATGCTTCCATCATCCGGACAAACCGCCGCCAAGGAGCAGGAGACCAAGCTCATCGCCGTACTCAACTCAACGGCGGATTTCAACGCCAAGTCCGACGCCTGTCGCGAATTGGCGCCCATCGGCACGGCCGCGGCAGTGCCCGCGCTGGCCGCGCTGCTGGCCGATGAAAAACTTGCCCACATGGCGCGCTACGGCTTGGAGCCGATCTCCGACCCGGCGGTGGATGTGGCCTTGCGGGAGGCGCTCGGCAAACTCAAGGGGCACTTGCAAGTCGGCGTGATTGGCAGCATCGGGGTGCGCCGGGATGCGCAGGCGGTGGGGGCCCTGGTGGGACTCCTGAAGGATTCCGACGCCGAAGTCCAACAGGCTGCCGCCCGGGCTTTGGGCATGCTCGCCACCGCCGAGGCCGTGACCGGTCTTGAAGCCGCGCTGGCCGGAGCCCCCCCGGCGAATCAACTGGCGCTTTGTGAGGGGCTTTTCCGCTGTGCCGAGGCACGGGTCGCCGAGGGCCACGCAGCCCCGGCCATTGTGATTTACGACAAGCTGCGGGCGCTGCCGCACGCCCCGCACCAAGTACTGGCGGGGGCATGGCGGGGTGCGATCCTGGAGCGGCGGCAGGCAGGGCTGCCCTTGCTGCTGGAGGCGCTTCGCAGCTCCCATCCCGAACTGATGACCGCGGGCTTGCGGATCGCGCTTGAAATGGAAGGGGCCGAGGTGTCAATGGCGCTGGCCGACGAACTCGGCAAGGTGCCACCGGCGCGGCAGATTCAATTGTCCAGTGTGCTGGGCAGGCGCGGTGATGCCGCGGCGCTGCCGGCATTGATTACCCTCGCCGAGGCGGGCGATCCCACCGCCCGGGTGGCGGCGATCAAGGCGGCCACCGAGCTGGGGAATGCCGCAGCTGTCACGCCGTTGATCGGATTGTTAGGTGACCCGGACGCGGGAGTGGCGCAGGCCGCGGCCACCGGTCTGGCAGGCTTGCCGGGTGCCGAGGTGGATGCGATTGTGATCGGGACGCTGGCATCCCCGGACCAAGCCAAGCGGTTGAAAATGCTCGAATTGGTCCGGCAGCGGCGGATTGCTGCCGCCATGCCGGCGCCCCTGAAACTGATGGATGACCAGAATCCGGCGGTGCGTGCGGCTGCCGTCACCAGTTATGCCGAGCTCGCC
>JAIPKB010000167.1 GCA_021733795.1 Akkermansiaceae bacterium
GGCACCGAGATCGCGATCCGCCGGGGCGGCCTCCCGGGCCGCCATCAGTACCGCCAAAACGGAAATCCGGGCATCCTCCAATCCGTCCGCAGCGGCGCCTCCTCCACCCTGGGGTTCCTGCAGCACCGCGACCACGAAAGCGACGTGGGGTATGTCGGCGTTTACACCGTAAACCAGGCCCTCGGGGCCTTCACCCTGAAGTCCGGCCACGAGGCCCCCGCTTTGCTCGCCCTTGACGCCGGAGCCACCACCGTGACCGGACAATCACCCGGGGCCTGGAGTTTCCACCGGGTGGATGTGCCCGCGCAGATCGGCGGCGAGGACGTCCTCGGCTGGGAGCTGAAAGGCACTTCCTGGTGCGGTGCGCGACCGACCATGGCGGTGCGCCGCGGCTCGCTGGCCGCCAATCAAGGGACCAGCGGGACCTGGGGACTGGTCTATCCTCCCCGCTATCCCTACAAATGGGGAGCACTGTGGATTTCCGGCGACCAATGGGCAGTCGATTCCTTTGACTGGACCGGTAGAACCTCCTCGGCGGATGGCAGCCAACAACCCGAAAGCTATGGGATGTGGGCCGCCATGGGCCACCCGCTCGAGCCCGGCACCTATTACCTCGGCTTCTACAACGCGAGCACCACCACCCCGAGCAGCTTTACCTTCTCCAGCTCGGCGGTCGGCACCGGCATGGGCCACGACCCGCAGCCCCTCGCCTACAATGGCGGAGTGGCCACCATCACCGACCTGCCGGCCCGCGAGGTGGCCTACTACCATGTCGATATCCCCGCCGGCACCCCGAGCTGGCGCGTCTCACTCACCGCCGACAGCGGGGAATGCGCGCTGTATATCAACCAGGCCACGATCCCCACCTCGCAGGCCGGAGGCACATCCAATGCATCCCCTTTCGCGCCCTCTCCTACGAGAGCCGGCGAACTCGCACGCCTGCAGAAAACGGGTGACGAGCACTACACGCTCCTGCCACCAGTTGACGAAACCGCTCTGCCCGAGGGCCGCTATTTCCTGATGGTGGTGAGCGAAGGACAAAGCCCGGCGGATTCCTCGCGCATCGGCACCGGCACTTCTTCAGCCACCCTCACCAGCCACGGACCCGCAGAGACCCCCGTCGATCTCGGGACGGTGGCGGTCGGCTCCGATCTTGTCCACAGCGACAGCTATGCTCTCGGCCGGCTCAAACGCTACACCTTCACGGTGCCATCGGGGATCAATGCTTTGGAAGTGAAGCTGGAGGACCGGGTCGGCGACCCGTGGATGTCGGCCCTTTACTCGGATGGAGACGCAGGCTTCGGTAGCACCTATGGCTACGGGTATTCTTCCGGGAGATCCGGCACCCGGTCCGACTCCATCATCACCCTGAGTAACCCCGCCCCCGGCAGCGTCTGGAGGTTGGTGGTGATGGACCCCTCCCGGGAAACCGACGCGGTGACCCCCATCGCGGCGGGTTCCTTCACCCTGCGGGTTTCCGCAGTCGGCGAGTTGCCGCTGGTCCTCGACGGCGGCGGCGACACCGTGACCGCGCAATCGCCCGGAGCCTGGAGCTTCTACCGGGTGGATGTGCCGGCCCAAATCGGCGGCGAGGATGTCCTCGGCTGGGAACTCAACGTCACCTCCTGGAGCGGCCACCGGCCGACCTTGGTGGTGCGCCGCGACTCGCTGCCCACCACCACCGTGACCAGCGGCATCTGGGGGCTGACCTATCCGCCCCGCACTCCCTACAAGTGGGGAGCGCTGTGGGGCAGCGGCGACCAGTGGGCCAACACTTCCTTCGATTGGACCGGGCGACTCTACTCGGCGGACGCCAGCCAGTATCAGGAAGGCTACGGGATGTGGGCCGCCATGGGCCACCCGCTCGAGCTCGGCACCTACTACGTCGGCTTCTATAACGACAGCCCCAGTGTGGTGAGCACCTTCACCTTCACCAGCAAGGCGATCGGTGCCGGCATGGGCCACGACCCGCAGCCCCTCGCCTTCACCGGCGGGACGGCCGCCATCACCAACCTGCCGGCCCGCGACGTGGCCTACTACACCGTTGACATCCCGGCCGCCACCCCGAGTTGGCGCGTATCGCTCACCGCCGACAGCGGCGAATGCGCGCTCTATATCCACCACGACAGCATCCCGACCTCCCAGGCTGCCGGTCAATCCTACGATCCCCCTTACGATTCTACCATACCGCGCCTACAGAAGGATGGCGACGAGCACTATACGCTCCTACCACCGGTCGGCGAAACTGCCCTGCGGGAGGGCCGCTACTACCTGATGGTGGTCAGCGAGGGCCAGAGCCCCGCCAACTCCTATTCCATCGGGACGGGCACCTCCTCCGCCACTCTCACCAGCCACGGCCTCGCCGAGGCACCCACCGATCTCGGAACCGTGACTATCGGAACCGATCTGGTCCACAACGACAGCTACGGGCTCGGCCGGCTCAAGCGCCACACCTTCACCGTGCCCGATGGCGTCAATGCTCTGGAGGTCAAACTCGAGAACCGGGTCGGTGACCCTTGGATGTTTGCCCTCCATACCGACGGAGAAGCGGACTTCCCCCTCAGCTACGGCTACGGCTATTACTCCGGAAAATACGGAAGCACCTCGGATTCCATCCTGACCCTGAGCAACCCGACGCCCGGCAGCGTCTGGCGGCTGGTCGTGATGGATCCCTCCCGGGAAACCGATCTGGCGAGCCCCATGGCGGCGGGCTCCTACACCTTGCGGGTGACCGCTGTCGGAGAGCTGCCCCTCACCTTCGATGGTGGTGGCGACACCGTGACCGGGCAATCGCCCGGGACCTGGCGTTTCTATAGGGTCGACGTCCCGGCGCAGATTGGCGGTGAGGACGTCCTCGGCTGGGAGGTCAAGGTGACTTCCTGGAGCGGCTCTCGTCCGGTCATGGTGGTGCGCCGCGATTCGCTTCCGGCCGGCATCATTACCAGCCCGGGTTACGGCACCTGGGGCGGATCCAATCCCGCATTGGGAACCTATTGGACCAGCGGGGCGCAGTGGGCCGTCAAATCCGGCGATTGGACCGATACCCGCACCACCTCGGCCGACGGCAGCCAGACGAACGAGAGCTACGGGATCTGGGCAGCGATGGGACAACCGCTCGAACCTGGCAGTTACTATGTTGCTTTCTACAACGAAAGCAGCACCGACCCGAGCACCTTCACCTTCAGCAGCAAGGCGATCGGCAGCGGCATGGCACTTGCCCCGCAGCCGCTCGCCTTTGCCGGCGGAACGGCCGCCACCGGCAACCTGCCGGCCCGCGAGGTGGCCTACTACACCGTCGATATCCCGGCCGGCACCCCGAGCTGGAGGGTTTCGCTCGCCGCTGACAGCGGGGAAAGCGCGCTCTACATCAATCAAGGCACGATTCCGACCTCGCAGACCACCAGTTCTCCCGCCGCCTCGCCCTTCGCCGGATCGCTGGTGCGGCTGAATAAGGACGGCGACGAACACTACACGCTGATGCCGCCGGTCGGCGCGTCGGTCCTCCCGGAGGGCCGCTACGACCTGATGGTGGTCAGCGAGGGGCAAAACCCCGTTGACTACAACCGGATCGGCAGCGGGACATCGGCGGCCACCGTCACCAGTCACGGCGAGGCACCCGTCCACGACCTTGGCAGCCTGCCGATCGGAGGCCAACTGCAGCTGGCCGGCGGATTCGACCAAGGAGATCTGGAGTTCCTGCAATTTGAAGTGCCACCGGGAATGCCTGCCTTCGAGGTCCGGCTCGAGGACCGCGTCGGCAATCCGCTCGCTTCGCTTGGATGGACCGCACCAAGCTTCCCGCGGGGAATCAACGCAAGCAGTGGCTACGGGTATTACGCGGGCCCGTACGCCGAGCGCGGCGACTTCACCCGGACCACCCTCGCGAACCCGGCCGCCGGCAGCTACCGCTTGGTCGTGATGGACCCCGCCAGGCTGTGGCCGCCGCCCAGCCTCCTCGCGGCCGGCAGCTACACGCTCGTGGTGACCTCTGTGATTCCCCCCGCCCTGAATTTTTCCGCCACCCAGAATGGGAACGGCCGGAGCAACACGGCCGGCGGCATCCTCTCCGATGACGAGCGGACCTTCTACGAGGTGGAGGTTCCCGCGATGGTCGATGGTGTCCCTGTGATCGGCTGGCGACTCGAGATTCCCGCCACCGCCGGCGAACCCGAAATCCGGGTCCGCAAGGGATCCCTGCCGGACGGTACCGAGCAAACCGGTGGTTCGTTGACGGATTGGGCGCTGCGCTCGCTGATCGTCGCCTCTCCGGAATTGGAACCAGGAACCTGGTATGTGGAGGTCAAGGGTGGCGGCGCCACCGAGTTCGATCTCATCAGCGAGGCGCTCACGCTTGAACGCGGCGTCTGGGCGATGCCGATTCCCGGAGCCCCTTCGCCCACCCCCGGACTGAGCGCACCGGTTTTCGGAGACACCGGATTTGATGAGGCGGGCACCTCCCTGCCCGGCGATCAGGGGCTCGACCTCGAAAACGGCCGCTATCATTACTACGCGATCGACATTCCGCAAGGAAACGGCGGCTTGCTGCGGGCCCAACTGGAGGCCATCAACGGCAATCCGGACCTTTACCTCCGTCACGGATGGATTCCAACCATCGACCACCTATCGCCGCCCTACGGCACCCCGGGCTATGCCGCCTTCGACTATCTCCTGAATGCCGCGACCCAGACCGAATACGGCAACTTCGTTCCGTTTGACGGCCAGACTGAGACCCGGTTGCAACCCGGTCGCTGGTATCTGGCAGTCCGGGCCGCCGGCAACACCAATGCCCGTTATCGCCTGCGCCTGTCCCAAGGCACGATCGATGACCTGACCCTCGATGGCGGCGTGGCCAACAGCCAACTCCTCGCCGCCGGTGACTGGCGCTATTACCGCGTCATCATCCCGGAAGACGCACCCAGCGAGTGGAGCGTCACCTACTCCCAACAGCAGGGCGACGTCGACCTCACCCTGCGGGACACCATCCCGCCCGGATTGAGCTTCTACTTCGGAGCCAACAGCAAAGGAGCGAGCCTCTATGAACGGGATTGGGCCGCCGACAGAAAGAACCCGGGCATTCCCGGCACTTACTCGCTCTCGACGCCCGGCACCTACACCTTCAGTCCCCCGGCCGTGCGACCCGGCAGCGTTTATTACCTCGGCTTCAAAGCGATCTCAGACGCGGTCTTCGACGTGAGTTCCTCGGTCGGCCCGGAGACCATCGGGGTGATCCCCGAGATCGCCTTCGCCGGCGGCTCGATCGACATCACCATCCCGCCCGGCGAGCACCGCTACTACAAGGTCGTAGCTCCGCCGAACGCGCTCCGTTGGTCTCATACCTCCACCCGCAGCAGCAACATTGAGGTTCGGATCGAGCAGGGCTCCGTGCCGGCCCTCACTGGAACCGCCGATTACACCAGCAGCCAAACCAACGGGTATTTCGCCCGTGACTTTTGGGCCTACTGGCCTTGGACTCCGGATCAGACCTACTACCTGGCCTTCCTCAATCATGGGACCGGCCCCGAACCGCTGCGGTTCGCCATGCAGGGAGAGGCTGGCAGCACATACGCGCAGTGGGCGGCCGACAACGGTCTCTCGCAGGACCCAAGCCTGGCCGGTCAGGACAACAACGGCAACGGGATCACCGATCTGTTTGAATACGCTCTGGTCGCGGATGGAGGAACGCCCTTATCGGCCCTGCCGCAGGCGATCATGACAGGGGATCATCTCGCCCTGCGCTTCGTCCTGCCGGCTGTGCCGCTCGGTGACGTGACCCTCTCGATCGACGCCTCGCCGGATCTGGTGCCGGGAACCTGGCAGCAGATCGCCACCAAATCCGCCAACGGAGCCTGGACCGGCTCTGCGACCGTCAACCAGACGCTTCTCGGCGACCAAACCACCGAAGTGATCGTGGAGTTTCCGGCATCGTTCAGCGGCCAACCCGGGGGCTTTCTCAGACTGAGAGTGATCTTGGATTGATTTTCTTTTGTGCATCCTATCCCGCTCCCTCCTCACAACAGATTATCAACAATGAAACCTTCCACTCCCCGGCCTCCACTTTCATCGGACTGTTGTCGCGATCCAGGTCCAAGTGCCCGATGTGACAAATCCCCTGGGCTTCGGTTGCCTACGCCTGAAACCTGTTCCAACCGAATCCGCAGGACCCGGCTTTGACCTGCTCGCGGAATCCGGGACCGATGCCCGCGAGCCGATCGCCCAATTGGTGGCCCAATACGGCTGGCCGCTCCGCTCGTTGTTCCGTCACGACGCCACCCTCGAAGACGTCTTCGTCGAGCTGACCCGGCGGGACTAACGGCAAAAACCGGTCTGGATTTCGCTCTGATTTCCCGTATTCCGCCTTGATCTCCCGTCATTCGCGTGCATTCTCCCGGTCCGCCCATGGCCGAACTTCCCTTTCAATCGCTTCCAGGATTCCGCGACTTCACGCCCCGTGATTGTGCGATCCGCAACTATTTGTTCGAAACCTGGCGCACGGTGGCCCGCCGTTGCGGCTACTGCGAGTATGAAACGCCCATGCTTGAGGACACCGGACTCTATCTGAAAAAATCCGGCGGCGAGCTGTCGGGCCAGTTGTTCCGGTTTCAAGACCAGGGCGGGCGGGATGTCACGCTGCGCCCCGAGGTGACCGCCTCCCTCGCCCGCATTGCGGCCCAGCACCAGCGCGATTTCCCGAAGCCACTCAAATGGTTCGAGATCGGCCAGTGTTTCCGCTACGAAAAACCCCAGAAGGGCCGCGGTCGCGAGTTCTATCAGTTTAACGTCGATATCCTCGGCGAGGCCGGTCCGGCGGCCGATGCCGAACTCATCGCCATGGCCATCGAAACCATGCTCGCCCTCGGTTTCTCCAGCGACGATTTCATGGTCCGGATCTCCGACCGCCAGGCCTGGTTGGGTTTTGCCAAAACCCACGGCATCACCGACGAACAGGTGCCGGAGTTCCTCAGTATCATCGATAAGCTCGAACGCGAAAAACCCGACATCCTGGCGGCCAAGCTCGCCGCGTTTTCACTCACGGTCGATCAGGTGCGCGGCTTCATCGCCAACCCGCCGGCCGACGCCTCGCCGGCCTCCGCCGCCATCCTGGCGGACCTCGGTGCGCGTGGCTACGGGGACTTCGTGAAACTCGATCTCTCGATCATCCGCGGGCTGGCCTACTACACCGGAGTGGTGTTCGAGGTGTTCGATGCCCGCCAATCGATGCGGGCCGTGGCCGGCGGCGGCCGTTACGACACCCTGGTCGCCACCATCTCCGACGGTGCCACCGACCTGCCGGCCACCGGATTCGCCATGGGCGATTACGTGATCCGCAACCTCATCGAGGAAACCGCCCACGCCGCCATGGAAATGGAAACCTGGCTCCAACGGAACTCCCGCTCCTGCGAGGTGTTTGTCGTCGTGGCTGATGAATCGAAGCGCGACGACGCACTGCGCCTGGTCACCACCCTGCGCCGCGCCGGAATCAGCACCGACCTTTCGCTCAACCGGGCCAAGGTGGCCAAACAATTCCAATCCGCCGAGCGCGCCCGCGCCCGCTTCGCCCTCGTCGTCGGCCAGGAATACCCCGAGCTCAAACTCAAAACCCTCTCCAGCCGCGCCGAAGAGTCAGGCCCCGCCGACACTGCCACCGACTGGCTCACCCAGCGCCTCCAAGCCCCCGACGGCCCCCTGCTGGCCTGAAGACACAAGACAGCAAGACACAAGACAGCAAGACACAAGACGCAAGACAAGATTCAGCATACCACTCCCACCTCATCCACTTTCCCGATTCCCCGCCCTAACCAACCGCCAATGAACCAAGCGCCTCTTCAGCGACATCTTCCTCTTGTGTCTTGAAGTCTTGCGTCTTGCGTCTTCTCCATCTCCTCATCCCCAAAACCATGCGCACTCATCACTGTAACGAACTCCGCGAATCCCACATCGGCCAGACGGTCACCCTGATCGGCTGGGTCAATACCGTCCGCGACCAAGGCGGCGTCATCTTCGTCGATCTCCGGGACCGGGAGGGGCTCACCCAAATCGTTTTCCGCTCCGAGGAAAACTCCGAGGCGATGGCAGCCAGCCACAAGCTGCGCCACGAGGACGTGATCCAGGTGTCCGGCCAAGTGGTCAAACGCATTGATGGATCCGACAACCAGAAGATCGACACCGGCTCGATCGAAGTGGTTCCCACCTCACTGAAAATCGTCAACAAGGCCGACGTGCTGCCATTCCCGCTCGACAAGGAATTGTCCAACGAGGACCTGCGGATGAAGTACCGCTATCTCGACCTCCGCCGCGCCCGGATGAGCAAAAACATCCGGCAACGCAGCGTGATCACCTCCGCCGCCCGCCGCTACCTGGATGAGGCCGGCTTTTACGAGATTGAAACTCCCATCCTTTCCAACCCCACCCCGGAGGGAGCCCGCGATTTCCTGGTCCCGTCCCGCCTCAACCCGGGCCGGTTCTATGCCCTGCCCCAGGCCCCCCAGCAATACAAGCAGCTGATGATGGTGGCGGGCCTGGAAAAATACTATCAAATCGCCCGCTGCTTCCGCGACGAGGACCTCCGCGCCGATCGCCAACCGGAATTCACCCAGATCGACATCGAAGCCAGCTTCATCCAGCAGAATGATATCATTTCCCTGGTCGAGGGCCTGCTCCAGGCGATGTTCAAGGCCGGACTGGACCTCGACGTCGGCACCGGTTTCCCCCGGATGACCTATCGCGAGGCGATGGACACCTACGGCTCCGACAAGCCGGACACCCGTTACGGGATGAAGATCATCGACCTGCGGGATGTTTTCGCCGCCACCGAGTTCAAGCTCTTCCGCAGCATCCTCGAGGGCGGCGGAGTCGCCCGCGCGATCAATGCCAAAGGCTTCGCCGGCATCACCACCGGCCAGATGAACCGCCTCAACGAGATCGCCATTCAGGCCGGACTGCCGGTCAAGACCCTCGCCTTCATCAAGTGCGAAAACGGCGAATACAAAGGCCCGCTCTGGAAAGTCTTCACCGCTGCGGAAAAGGAGGCGCTCATCGCCACCCTCGACATCGAGGAAGGCGACATCGTGTTCTTCGGGGCCGGTGCGGTGGACACGGTTTCCACCATTCTCGGCCGGGTCCGCACCGAAGTCGCCACGATGATGGAACTCACCAAGGACTCCACCGCCTTCAACTTCCTGTGGGTGGTCGATTTCCCCCTCCTCGCCTACGACGAGGAAACCAGCGGCTGGGGCGCGGTCCACCACCCCTTCACCCGCCCCAACAGTGAGGACCTCGCGCTCCTCGAGGAAGGGAAACTCGCCGAAGTCCGCGCCGTGGCCTACGACGTGGTGCTCAACGGCTACGAACTCGGCGGCGGCTCCATCCGCATCCACGAAAAAGAACTCCAAGCGAAAATGTTCGAGATCCTCGGCGTGGGACCGGAGGACCAAGCGGTCAAATTCGGCCACCTTCTGGACGCCTTCCGGTTCGGTGCCCCACCCCACGGTGGTCTCGCCCTGGGCCTGGACCGCATCGCCATGCTGGTGGCCGGCGAGGACAGCATCCGTGAGGTCATCGCCTTCCCCAAGAACAACAAGGGAGCCGACCTGATGTCGCACAGCCCCTGCCAGATCGATCTCAAGCAACTGCGCGAGGTTTACGTCCAGTCCACCTGGAAGGACACCAAGCCCGCCCCGGAACCCGGCACGGTCGCCTCGGAGACGGACGTTTGACCGGAGCAGCCACCCTGCTCACCGTGCCCGGGCGACGAAAAGCAATTTCCTCGCAATAACGCTTGTCATGCAGTCCCACCCTGTTGAGATTGTCGCAGTTCAAGAATGAAACAACCCATGAAACGAAACCCAGAAAGGAAGCCCATGAACCTGAAGAAACCATTGATCGCAATGATGGCAGGGGTGATGACCTCGGCAGTGACCTGTGGCGCGGAAACCCCGTCACCCGCCAATCCGCCGCCGACACCGTTGTCAGAGGGCAAACCCGTCAAAGCTTCAAGCGTTTGGAGCGCCGGCTATGAGGCCGGCAAGGCGAACGACCGCGATGACGAATCGCGCTGGGGGGCCGCACCCGATGCGAAGAGCGGCTGGCTGGAAGTCGACCTTGGGCAAGACACCGAGATTGCTTGCGCAGTGCTCAAGGAATTGGCCTATCAGCGCACCGAGGCTTTTGCCATTGAATGCAAGGACGGAGGGGACTGGCACGAGCTCGCCAAGGGAAACACCATTGCCGGAGAGAAGGTGCTCAAGTTCACGCCCGTTACCGCGAGATATTTCAGGTTGAACATCAAGCAGGCGAGTGACGTCCCGACGATCGAGGAATTCCAGCTTTATGCACCCGGGGTAAAGATCACGGCAAGGGCGGAAAAACCGCGCGCTCCCAAGCTCAAGTGGTTCGATGAGGCCAAATACGGGCTCTTCATCAACTGGGGGCTCTATTCCATCCCCGCTGGAGAGTGGAACGGGCAACCGTTCGATAACATCGGCGAATGGATCATGCACAGCGCCAAGATCCCCGTGAAGGAGTATGAACAACTTGCCAAGCAGTTCAATCCCGGAAAATTCAACGCCGAGGAGTGGGCGCAGCTGGCGGAAGATGCGGGCATGAAGTATCTGGTGTTTGACTGCAAGCATCATGACGGGTTTGCGCTGTATCATTCGGAGATCAGCCAGTATAACTGTTATGACGCCACGCCGTGGAAACGCGACCCCATGAAGGAACTCCAGGCGGCTTGCCGCAAACACCGTATCAAACTCTGTTTCTACTACTCACAGGCGACCGACTGGCATGAGCCGAACGGCGGCATGAATGACTGGGACTTCAAACCGGATAACGAAAAGGATTTTGACCAGTACTTGCGTGACAAATCCCTCCCGCAGGTCAAGGAGCTGCTTTCCAACTATGGGCCGATCGGATTGATCTGGTTCGATGTTCCGGTGATGATGACGGCCCAGCGCTCGAAGCTATTTGCGGATCTTGTCCATTCGATCCAACCCGCAACACTGATTAACAGCCGGCTGGGTGAGGGCAATCTGCATGATTACCAGTCCATGGGTGACAACGAAATTCCGCACCGGGTGATATCAGGCGCATGGGAGACCGCCGCCACGATTAACGACACATGGGGATACAAAAAGGACGACCATAACTGGAAACAACCGGACAATATCACCTTCAAGCTGGTGGATATTGTGAGCAAGGGCGGCAATTACCTGCTGAACGTCGGACCCATGGGCGATGGCGGCATTCCGCAACCGAGCCAGGATATTCTGCGCAGGGTCGGAAAGTGGCTGAAGGTGAATGGCGAGGCGGTTTATGGAGCCGGCAAGACACCGTTCGGCGATGAGTTGGAGAAATCCGCCTGGCGCTGCACGACCCAGCCATTTGACTGGGCCTGGGGCAAGCCGGGAACACTCTATTTCCACTTGTTCCAGTGGCCTGCCACGGGCGCTGGAGGAGATCCTGTTGGAACGTTTGCGGTTAGCGGCGTGAACGGCAGGATCAAGCGGGCATACATGCTGGCCGATCCGGAGCGCAAGCGGCTTGAGATGGAACTCTCAGCGGCAGGTGAGAAGCTCACCGTGAGGCTGCCGGAGCAGGCACCCGACGAGATCGCTTCGGTGCTTTGTGTGGAAGTTGAGTGACCCTGCTCAACAGCCATGACCCGGCATCAAGGTGCGACCGGCCGTCGGCCGATCCGCTCGAGATCCCCGGGTTGCTGATTCCGCCGATCATCCCGTAATCCAAGCGCACAGAGGTCACGCCTCCGCTCGGAACTACGCCTCGGGCGGCGCGGGAGTCTCCTCCACCGCAGTCTCAGCGACCACCTCGGGTGCGGCCTCTGCCGCAACTTCCACCGGTTCCACTGCTACCTCAGCAGCCTTTTTCGCGGTCTTTTTGGCAGGAGCCTTTTTGGCAGGAGCCTTTTTGGCGGGGGCCTTCTTGGCTGCGACTTTCTTGGCAGGGGCGGGCTTATCCGCCACAGGCTTCTTGGCTGCGGGCTTGCGCTTCACAACGCCACCCAGCTTGGCCAGTTCCTTCTTCCGCTTCAGATAATCCGCACGACGACGGCGTTTGACGATTTTTTTCGATTGTTGACCCATATGTGCTGGCACTTGGGTAGGCTCCATCCTCCGACAAATCAAGCAGAAACCGTCAAAAGCCAAACTTTTCCAACGATTGGAGGCCGCCCCCCCTTCCCTGTGGGTGTTTTGACCAGCCATTTGGCGGTCGGGGAAATTGGCTTGCATTGGGCCTCCAATCGCATCCATTCGTTGGTCCGCAACCCGTAGATCCCCTGTTTCGCCACTCCTCCATGTCATCCCTGTCAGCATCCACCCTCCGTGCCGCCGCCTCATGGCAGGCCTTCAAGGAAGGCCAAAATCTCGCCCGGCGCGGTGTCGCCACCGTGGTCAAATCCACCCCAACCGGATTTCAAGGCAGCGTCCGGGTCGGCCAGGGACCCCACGGGACCCGCGCCACCGCCCATTCCCCGAGCTACCTCGAAGCGCACTGCTCCTGCCCGGAAAACCAAGCCACCGGCGCGGTTTGCGCCCACGCCGTCGCCTTGGGATTGGCCACCCTCTCACCCGTAGCCCCCAGCCCTGCCCCCCCGCAGCCCCGCGACCCCGACCGCCTCACCGCCGCCGCCTCTCCTCCCTCCCAGGCATGGAACATCCAGCTTCCGCCAAATTGGCCCGACTCCTTGGCGCGGGGCCGCCTCGCCGCTTCGCTCAGCCACTGCGCCGATCCTCCTGCCCCGGCCGATGACGCCCTCTGCCACTGGCTTGCCAGCGTCGGCACTCCCGCAGCCAAGTCGCCACAGCACCTCCAACTCACCGCCCCCCACTTGGGGGATTTCCTCGCCTGCCTCATCGGCCACCCCCGGCTGACTGCCGCACCGGATCAGACACCCCTTGAAATCCTGGACGACGCCAAACTGCCACTGCTGGATCTCACCCGGCAGGGAACCGCAGTTCGCCTGGTTCCGGAACCGCAAACCGCCCCAAGCCTGCGGGTTGGAGATGCCTGTTGGCGGATTTCTGCCGCCACCGGCACCCTCGCGCGACTCCGCACCGGCAGCGCCGTCGTTGAGCGTCTGCTTGCGGGGCAGACCGTGGAACTCCCGCTCGCCAGCTTCCTCGGCGAACTGGAAACCCTCCAGGGAGGCCTCGAGTTTCCGCCGGATTGCTGGATCCAATCCGTCCACTTCGTTCCGGCACCCTGCCTGATCGCACTGGCGCTCGATGGCTCGCGGCAACAACTTAAAGCCAGGCTGTCCATCCACTACGGCGATTCACCGGCGCTCATCCCCGGCCAACCCGGCCAACCCGGCCTGCCCCGCCTCGCAGGTCCCGACCGCTGCGAAGTCCGTAACACCGCCGCCGAAGAACTGGCGGTTGCCACGCTCACCCGTGCTGGCTTCACCGCCTCCGAGCCAGCCCTCGGCCAGTGGACCCTCTCTGATCAATCGGCCATCCCCGACTTCCTGGCCCACACCCTGGCACACCTCCAACACC
>JAIPKB010000168.1 GCA_021733795.1 Akkermansiaceae bacterium
GTGGCTTCCAGCAAAGTAAACAGGCCTGTGCCGGTCGCAACCGAAGTCTGTGCGCGTTTCCGTCGCTGGACCCAGCCGGCGAAGGTCTGGTAGTTGACGCCGTGGAGTTGGGCGAATTTTGGGCCGCTCAAGCCGCTGGTATCGTAGGCATCCAGCAGCGCGGAGCGTTGTTCGGGAGAAAACCGGAGCCGGCCGCGCCGGTCGGACTTGAGGATAATGTCGTGCGTTTCAGTCATAGCGCCCGAAAGTATGACCGCTACGACCCGGCCGCCACAAAGATCATACGGTGCCTCAGACCACGCTTACTGCTCATGAACGGGCAGTGCGGGTAGGGTGAGTGGGAATACTACGCAGAGAAAGAAGTCCCGCCATCGCCAGATATAGGATGCAATTGTGCAAGGACTCAAGTCATCTGCTTCGTCACAGCGGGGGTGTTCAAGTGTCGATCCGTGCCGTTTGCTTGCTGCTCAATTCGCTGTCCCAGATATTCAATCTCAACCTCGACCAAATTTCCGATAGACTCCATGTTTGCGTCACGAGTCTCGACAAGCTTACTTATATAATTAGATTCGCGATCTGAACGATCAGTTAATCTCCAAACAAATGATGAAAACCGAAATATCCGAAAGAGCCCTGACCAAAACCCTTTTACTAAACAGTAATCCCACAAAGCATCGTGGCAGGAGTCAAGAAGCCCGCTAAGGCGCTGGCTGCAGCTATATTCATATGCTGCACATAAGCCGATTTCTTCCTCGGGTTTCAGGTCACCAATTCGACCTGATTTTCGAAGCAACTTCGCCTTGTCGACCACGGCACGAGTTTGATTATATAAATCCTTAGCGCTGGCAATCACCTCGTCAAGAAGCCTTAGTGATTCTTCCATTGACTTTCCTCTTCTCGCCAAATCCAACGCGATGTTGTTTGCGGCTGTGATCTTTCGATTCCGGCGAGCAACACCAAGCAGGTTTCTCAATACTGCATCCAGTTGGCCTCCATCTAACTCGATTTGAGCAACCAGCGCAGTTGCCTGAAGCCAATCGTCGTCTTCTTTCTCGCTGATTTCAATGGCTTCAAGGGCATACTCTTTCGCCTTTCCCTTGCGCTCTAGTGAGCTATTTGCCCATGCGAGATTCAAGTAGATGTCGGCGCGAAATCCCTTTGATTCTATCTTACCTACGCCGACAATTCTTTCTAGCACATCTATTGCCGCATCAAGTTGTCCAGTCATCCTCAATGCCCGGCCATAATAATATGCGCATAAAGACCAGTGACTCCTGTTAGCATTTTCGTCGAGCATTTTTAAGAGTGCCCGGCATGCAATTGCTGCGTCTCGAAAGCGATCTTCAGCAATAAGCTTTTGGCAATAGTCAACAGCAAGGCTCGCAAACCGTTCAATTCGAGTTGGGTTATTCTTATCGAGAGCGCTGCGAAGGAGGAATTGGGCGGCAAGCAATTCGTTAGCTGGACCTGCGATAGTGCTTTGTTTGTAGGCAACCACAATTGCCCTGCGCAGTTTGATTTTTCCTTCATACCATCTTTCTCCAAAAATAGAATGAGAAACTGTATTAAATATTCTTGTCCTCTCTTCGGAAGATATCAAGGTTAATACATAGTCTCGAACTTGCCTAGGAACCCTTATTAGCTTTGGAGAGGATCCCAGCGAGAGGGCAGCTCGCTTGTTAGTTACAAAATTGCCTGTTCGTTGCTCGATCGGTAATGTTTCGATTAGCGCAAGGTCTGCAAGTGCGATGACATCGTCCTCACGAAACGGCTTTCTTGGATAGATTCGCCTTACAGATTCCAGGGTCTCACCATCTTTTAAGACCGTAAGAAGTTTCAGTAGAGCAAGGGTTCGCTGTTCAAGTCCGTTTTGTGGGTGGAAGACCTTTGAAACGGCATCAACAAGAGTTTGAGGCGCCGGTTCGGCATTTGGGGATTCTTCAATAGCAGAATGATCATCAAGAATATCTTCAAGATCCACGTATTTCGATTTTACTATTAGGCGGTCGAGTGCAGTGGGGAGGCCTCCTGTGTGAGCGTAAATATCTTCAAGTCGTTCCACGCGTTTTGCTAAGTCTCTTCCATCAGGGTGTGCTTTTAGGTAATTTTCGATCTCTGAGATCTCTAGACTTTGAAGTCGAAATACAGATTCGCCTTGGAGTCCTTCGGCCCACTGACGAAGTACGACAACAATTCTGAGTTTTGGGGAGAAACTCAGAATAGCTTGCAGCTTTGAGAAAAGTTCAGCTTTGAGCGTTTGAGCCCGAACCAAGGCAATCTGAACATCCTCAAGGACCAGCGTGGCCTGTCCGCTTCGATTAATGAGTTCGGCAAATTCGACGAACGCAATTCCAAGCTGAGTTCCGCCTTCGTCCAGTATCTGTTCGACAGTTTCAGACTTGCCACAATCTATTCTATAGACCGCCTCCAACGCCTCTGTGCTACCGAGATTGTTGAGTGCTCCAGAAATGAATCCCTCCTTGCCCATTTGCCAATCAGCAACGAGCCAGGCCAGTCGCTCCCGGGATAGCACATCTTCAAATTCTGCGCGTAGAGCAAGTCGAATTCTAGAATGGTGGCGTTCGAAGCCATACGGCCGCCTGCGGAGATGTCTGAACTTGTCATCCAGAGCATGCGACGTGGGCGGTCCCTCGATTGATAGAATTTGATTCTGCTTATTTGCAGTACTAAATCCAGATTCGCCTATGGTCCGGTTTCCAGTTTGCGTTCTCCGCCACGGGTCAAAACTGAATTTGCCATCGGGAGCCTTTCCAGCGATATTTTTAGAAACCCATCCCCCTCCAACTTCATCCCACACACGCGGCCACAATCCGCCTCCGGTGCCCTTTAGGTTGATAGATCCAAAGCTATATTCTTTTGGGCGACCTAATCGATCATAGGAAGCTCCAGCGGAAATCTGAATGGTGCCGTCTGATTCTTGCCGAACAAAGTCTGCATGTTCATGTCCGTGTAGAACCAAATCGAAATCCCTCAGTAAAAGACGTCCAACCTGAGGGTCCTCTTCTTCGACTAGCCAATTTGCAGGATGATGTACCAGAGCAATTGAGAAGTCCACTTTGCCAAGCTGTCTCACCATTTCTCCGATTTGCCACTTGCCCCCCATCCAAAGTTTAGCCTTTTCTTTGTTTGTTGCACATGACCATGCTGAATTTAAACCTGCAATACCAACGGTGTGATCACAGCAGTCAAATTTGTGTGACCATATGAGGCGAGACTCGTCGGGCGAAAGATGATGTAGCCCATATTCTCTTATGAAAGTTTGATACGAGGCGAGACGCTTCATCCAGTGAATACACTCTTTTGTGGGCTTGCTTAGATGCCTAATAATCTCTTCTTCCGTACGTTCGGGGCGGCGCAACCACTCAGTATCGGTTTCAAGAACCTGATCCCGATCAGTGTCGTGATTTCCTGGAACTATAAAGACCCGCTCTTTTGCAATTGCAGGCGAGAATGTGTTTCTTATTTTATCAAGGAGTTCGCCAAATCGAGTATACTGATCAGCAATGTTTTCCCCGGCAACGGAGCCAAAAGCAGCGTCTCCAGTAAAAAAGAGCGCATCGGGTCGGAATTCGTCAGCGTCGCGTTTCTGTTCTAAATCAGCGAGCAGTCCGGTTGTAACGCGGTCTGATTCCCAGAGGGTTGAGGTCCGAGAATGAAGATCGGATAGGTGAATCCAGGAAAACTGGTGGCTCATGTCTGCAAAACGAGTTTGTTGAATTGTGCTGGTATAGTTAGTTCTTGGGAGTCGCTCAGTTGCGTTCTAATCTTAGGTACCCCACTTCTGGCGAATTGAGCACAATACGGCGGTCTACTCATACCCGTTGAAAGCTGATAGGCGGCGAGTTTGGTAAGGTTCAAGTGATGGGGGTGCAAGAGGCTTCCGCAAGGCATGGGGATCTTGTGCAAAATATTCTGCTGTGACCGTACTGTGAGAATTTGCTGTCATGTTGGCTTCCGGGTGCTCGGGCGCTTTCTGGTGGTTTTAGTTGCGGGTGGTTGCGACGCGGGAGCATCGGCCGCCTTGAAGAAGGTGGTGGAGGGGATCAACACCGGTCCATAGGGACCGCGACCCGTGGCGGAGCGGAGGATTTCGCGGGCGGCTCCGAAGAGCATCGACGGGCCATTGGTTTCCACCGCGCGCTGGAGATGATCCGCAGGGAAGCCGGGGCGGACTTCGATGAACCCCACCATGTGCAGGTCGTAGGCATAAGGGAGGTTTTTGCCTTCCAGCGCATCCTGTTTGATGACGAGGTCGATGGAGAAGCGGTTGGGGTGATCCCCATCCGTGCGGATGCATTTCTCCGCAACCTGGAGATTGGCGACATCGAGATCCTGTGGTTTTGCCGGGTCGTAATCGGCCATTGCCTCCACGCGGAGCGAGACGACGAAGTAATCGGTGAGTTGGAGGGGCGCGAGTTTCATGGGTCACATGGCAATGGGTTTTGTTCCGCTATCCTGGCACCATTCGCCGGTATAGGTGTGCGGCGCATTTCGGCGGTTACCTATGAAGTGAATAATCTTTTCGCAATTTGTCAGGCGCGGCTGGCGGACGGAGCGCAGGTCTTCCGGGGTCACCTTGTTCGTTTCGAGGAGCCGGAGCAGGGTGTTGACGAGTTGGCTCGGATACTCCCGCCCGTTTTCCCAGCGTGAGAGGGATTTTTTGCCGCAGCCAAGGAGGTCCGAGAGTTGGTCCTGGGAAACTTCGAGGCGTTCGCGCAGGGCGCGGATATCCGCACCGGCTAGCAAGCCCATGTAGCGGGCCTGGGTCTTTTGAATCAATTCGGTGGACGTGGTCGTCACCATCTCGCTGCCGAAATCGTCGGTATAGACATCAATGAAGATGGTGTCCACCTTGACCGCCGGTCGGTGTTCGGTGGCGGGGATGTAGATGTCAAAGGGAACTTTCTTGGTTTTCATGGTCGATTTTTCTGAGCTTGGGCGATGCGTATCTCAAGGTCGCCCTTTAGGTCGATGTGAAGTGAGAACAAATCAATGCTGAGGTGGTCATCGTAGAGCCCGATTTTGGCATAGAGCGGTTTGGATAGCCCAAATGGATGCTTGCAGAGAAATGCAAAGGCCTGGGGAGGCTTCGCGCCTTTGGGAGCGCCGGGCAAAGGCATCATCCCCGCAATGTGCTCGCCCCAGACGCCTGGCCGTTGCAAGGCGCCTACGAGAAATTCGCAAGCTTGATAGGGAAGACCGAACTGACTCCAATCCATCTGGGCTCGCAGCGTCCATCGGATTTGTGCGGGCGCACCCCCGCGAAGTATCCGGATAACGGCTTCGCGCCAGTTCTGGGGCAGAGGTTCGACGGAGTTCATTGGAAGGGCTCACGCGGTGAAGTTACCAATTGATACCCTGATGTCAACGGATATTTTAGAAATTTTCGCCGAGGAAGGCGGGAGGGGAAACGAGAAGAGTCCTTGGGTGCGTCTTTTTTCGATTCCCTGGCATCGTGGACAATAAGGTCCACGCTCCTTGTGGGGGCACGGATTGCGGACGATGCTGGGTGGATTGAGTTCAAAGTGTCGGATTTTTCCCTAACGGCAGAAATCTGACAGAAACGGTGGGTTTTGGAAGCGGCAAATGATGCGGAGGCGTAGATTTTTTCGGGCGGTTGTGGAATTCGAGGGTTCTGCTTGGATTGTGACCATTGGAAACCGCTTTGAAGAGAAGAGTTTGAACCGCCCCCTGCTCCGCCGAGGCTCCGAAGGGCAAAAAGACGCCCCCGTCGTCGCCCTTCGGGCTATGCCGGGCAAGAAGGACGCGGAGGAAGAAGGGGATGAGGGCGGCGTTGCGGTAAACGCTGATCCGGCGACGCCTTTGGCTGTACCAGGATAAATTGCCAGGGCCAGGCCGGTGGCGTGGGCCAATGAAATGAGAAAGGAAGGCGCGTCCGGCGCACTTCTTTCGCGGCTCATGGGCAAGGTGGGCGGGACGCGCCACCCTCCTTGAGGTTTAGAACGGAATGTCGTCGGTGGGGTCCGGTTCGTTGTCGAACTTGGAATCGTCCGACGACGGCGGGCCGTCACTGGCCGGTGGTGCGGCGGCGGACCCTTCGCCGACTTTCGCGATTTTCCAGGCGTTGAGGTTGACGTAGTATTTGTCCTTGAATTCGTTGCCGCGGATGTCGAACGAAACCAGCAGGGTGTCGCCGAGTTCAAAGGTGTCGAGCATCGCGGTCTTTTCTTTGACACACTCGAATTTGATCGACTGCGGGTAGCGGTCGTCCTTGGTTTCGACGACGAATTCGCGTTTGGCGAAGCCGCTGGCGAAGGTCTGGGTGTCGTAGATGAGCTTGAGCGTGCCTTCGAGTTCGAATGATTGGGACATGGTGGCTGAGGGGCGGGTTGAATGAGAATTGCCGGATGGCCCGCGATTGTTCACCCGGATGCGGACGTTTCGCAAGCGAAACCCGCGTTTTTGTCCCCTGCGGGCAGAGTTTCCGCCCCGCGCCGGACATGCGCGTCAAGTTGAGGCGGGCTTCAGCGAAATACTCGGGACCATTTGACCGCTGAATCGCAGAGAACCGCTGATTCCACTGAAATACTCGTATCTGGAGAGTGAAAGAATCCGCCGTTGGCTATGGCGGGACAAATGGGATGGATGGGAGATATGGGGAAGAGACTGGACCGCAACATTCTTCCCATTCTTCCCATTCTTCCCATTCTTCCCATTCTTCCCATTCTTCCCATCACCCCGGCGGGTGGGAGAGGGGGATCTAACAGAAGTCATGTCTGGACCCCGCAGACGGAAGAGGCGGAGCAGCCTTTAACGGCGCTCCCAAGCAGTGGGCGGACGCGGCGGCTCAGTGGCCGGTGCCTGCGTTACCGAGGTAATTGCCGTAGGCGATCAGGACGCAGGCGATCACGATGCAGCACATGCCGAGGTGGAGGATGCGCTTCGGTTGCTTGTCGGCACCCACCCACTCCTTGAAGAAGAACCCGTACATGTTGCTGAAGAGGATCAGCATCGCCATGTGCAGGGCCCAACTGGTGAAGCCGAACCGTGTGCCCATATGGAAGTGGCCCATGCCGTAGAAGAAAAACTGGAAATACCAGAAGGCGCCGCTGAGGGCGGCCATCAGCCAATAGAAGCCCAGCCTGCCGTTGCTGTGGTTAGCCGGCAGGCGGAACAATTGGGAGGCGGTGCCGTTGCGGGAGAATATAATCAGGCAGCCGACGACGTTGGTGACCCATGCGCCGCCGTTTGAGAATGGATAGATGGCGTTCATCTTGAGCAGTTCGCTGGCCCCTTGGTCGAGCGCGGCGGTCTCCAGCGGTTGGCCGGCCAGCAGCGCGAAGTTGAAGACCGACGAGAGAACCCCGGCCAGCGTGGCGAAAATCAGGCCGAGTTTCAGGTTGCTGCCGGTTTTGGCCTGCGTGCCGATGGCCTTCGACTTCTCGCGCAAGGTGCCGGCCACCCCGCAGATGAAGATTCCCAGCAGGGAAATGATGATGCCGGCCAACACGATCAGGCCGGGGCCGCTGGAAAAGGCGCCGACAATCTCCCAGACAAACCCCTCGTTGGGCGTCCAGATCAGGGGCAGGAGCGTGCCCAGGGCCGCAGACAGGCCGATCGCGATGGCGTAGTTGAGGGAAAACCCGATGTAGCGGATCCCGAGGCCGAAGGTGAGGCCGCCGACCCCGTAGAGCAGGCCGAGGCTGAAGGATTTGAGCATCACCGTGGGCGGCACGGACTTGACCACCTCAAGATAGTTGGGGATGGTCAGGAACGCGCCGGCGAGCGGCAGAATCAGCCAGGCAAACGTAGCGGTGGCGATCCAGTAAACTTCCCATGCCCAGAGGGTGGTTTTTTTCTGGGGAGTGTAGCAACTCGAGGCCGAGGCCGCGCCGAGGCCGTGGAAGAGGATCCCGAGGATGGGGTTGGTTTGCATGGGTAGAGGGAAGGTTCGGGCGGGACCAACTACCGGATTTCGGGCGGCGGCACGCAAGGCGATTAAGTCGATTCCCGGGGATAAGTCAAATCCTTGGGACAAAATTGCCACTGCTACACTGAACCCCAGGCATGGCACGGTGATCGGCGGCGGGCGTTTATCCGCAGGACGCTGGATTCTGAATTTTTTTCTTGCGTCGGGCGCTTGTTCGCGCAGGGTCGGTGCGTTATGCAAAACCGCCGCAGTGCTATCAAGACCCTCGCCTCCCTGGCCACCATCCAACTGCTGCCGCGCCACTTGTTGGCCGGCGGCACCACCCCGCCGTCCGAGCAGATCACCCGCGCGATCATCGGCTGCGGGGGCATCAGCGAGTCCCATCTCGGGATGCCCGGCAAGCTGCTGGCGCTCTGCGACGTGGATTCCCAGCATCTTGCCTCCCGCATGCGGCAGGCCAAGGCCGAGCAAAACGGGATCAAGGGCTACCATGATTTCAGGGAGATCCTCGAGCGCAAGGACATTGATTTGATTCACGTTTGCACCCCGCCGCACTGGCACGCGCCGATCGCGATCGCCGCCGCGCGGGCCGGCAAGGATGTCTGGTGCGAGAAACCCATGAGCCGCACCATCGGCGAGGGCCTCGCGATGGTCAAAGCCGTCGAACAACACCAGCGGATTTTCCGCCTCAACACCTGGTTCCGCTTCAAGGACAATTTTTACGGAATGGGCGTCCCGGTCAAGGACCTGCGCAAGGCGGTCATGCATGGCCTGTTGGGCGACGGACCGCTGCGGATCACCGTCTCCGGCGTCACCGGCTTCGATTGGAAATTCGTCTGGTCCGGCCAAACCAATTTGCCGGTCCAGGAGGTGCCCAAGCATTTTGATTATGATTTCTGGCTTGGTTCCGCCCCGGTCAAGCCCTACAACATCCTGCGCACCCACGCCAAGTTCCGCGGCTATTGGGACTACGATGGCGGCGGTCTCGGCGACATGGGCCAACATTACCTCGATCCGGTGCAATACATCCTCGGCAAGGACAATGAGTCCCCGGTCAGCGTTGAGATTGATGCCGACCCGCAGGATAGCGATGCGGTCGGCTCATGGCGGCGGATCGAATACACCTTTGCCGATGGCACCAAGGTCATCCTGGATGGCGAGAACAAGGACAAGTCCGCAGCTTACATCGAGGGCTCCAAGGGGAAGATCTTTGTCGGTTTCCGGTCCGACATCCCCGACCTCGCGCAAAAGCTTGCACAACTGCCCGACCCGCCGACACAAAACACGGACTTCCACGAGTGCATCCGCACCCGGAAGAAATTCGCCCTCAACGAGCAGAATGGGTTCCGCTCCTGCACCCTGGTCAACATGGGCATCACCGCGCACCGGATCAACAAGAGCCTCAAGTTCGACTCCACCACCCTGCAGTTCGATGACCCGGAGGCCAATGCCCTCATCCACCAGCCAAGGCGGGCTCCCTGGGACGCCTACTGGAAGACAATCTGCGGATAGCTCCCCAGATGCCCCACTTTCCGTTGTCCACAAGGGAAGGTTGTTCCTGGCAACAGCGGGTTCACCCGCGAGGTGCCCGAGGGCATCTGCTCGTTCCTCTGATCGGGAAAGGCCCGAAGCAATTGGCAATTTCCGCCCATCTTTCACCGTGAAGAGGATATGGTGCGCGCCCATGTGTTGTCTGCATGTTGGCCTCCGGCCGGTAACTTCAGGCTAGAGGCTGATCTCGACCTCTGCCGGAAATGCCATGGCCGGATCCCCGCGCTGCAGCAGGGTGCGGGCGGATGTTTCCACACTCCGTTGCGGCGCGGCGGAGGACACGGTCTTGCCGTTGCAGGTGACGGTCACCGCGCGGGTGAAATCGACCATTGATTCGTCGAGCATCACGGAGACTGCGGCATCGCGGAGCGGGCTGCCATCGGCGGCCAGGGCGGTGAGATCGATCCGGTTTTCCGCGCGGTTGATTTTTCCGGTTAGGCGGATGGCACCCTTGAGGTCTTTGCCGTCGAGTCCCAACCAGTAGAATGCCGGGCGGCGTTGTCCGCCGAGATCCTTGGCGGTCCAGACCACGGTGTCCGGGCGCGGATTGCGGTGGTGCTGGATCATCCACTGGCCTCCGGGGCTGTAGTTCACGCCGTGTCCCTTGCCGGCCTGGACTTCCAGGTGGTTGGTGAACCCGCCGTAGCCCTTGCCGCCGGCATCCATCCGCGCATGGAATTTCCTCGCCAGTCCGACCCGATCAAACATCGTGTCTTGCTCCCCGACATCGGTGCGGAAGGCGAGATTGCGCAGATTTTCCGCAGGCACATCGTCGCCCACCCCGCCGGCCATCGCATTGGCACCGCCGAACCGATCCGCCATAAACGGGCCGAGGATCTGGGTGCCGTAGGCCCCTTCCGAAATCCCCATCAGATAGACGCGGTCCGGATCCACATTCCATTCGCGCAGGGCATGTCGGATGACCTGATCGACTGCCTGCTGCACATGGGCGTGCCACCAGCGCCCGAGGCGGTCGTCCGCCATCCGCGGGACAAAAAAGATCCCCTCGCCAGCGTAAACCCCTGCGGCCAGATTGGCCTGGGACTGCCACTCGCGGGAGTTGATGTCCCATTCGTGGGGGCCTGCAGCTTTGGGGTTGGAGCCACCGCCGTGCAGGCAGATGAAAAGCGCCCGGCCACGATCCGGCACCGGAGCACTCTCCTTGCGGATCAGGACGAAGGGCATCCGGTATTTTCCGAGGGTGAGACTGCCGGGGCTGAGTCCCTGTTTGCCGTCCTTTGCCGCCGCCATGAGTTGGTCGATCGTTTGTGGCAGGGGGCCGAGTTCCTTTGAGGCATCGTCCAGCCGTTTTGCCTCGCGGTAGATCGACCACAACTCCGCCTTGATTTGTCCGGTGGACGCGGCGTCCTGGGTCGCCGGCCATTCGATTCCCGCCGGCCATGCGCCGCCGCCGGTGCGGAACCAGGAGGCGAGGTCCTGGCGTTGCTTGATGGTGAAAATGCCTGCCGCAGCGGCCTCCGAAATTTCGATTTCCACCGGGGTTTCCTTGTTCGCCTCGGCCTCGATCTCGATCGGGGTCCATTCACCACCCGCCTTGCGGTATTCGATTTTCAGCGATCCGGGCGGGCAGCCGACTCTCACAAAATCGTTGAGGTCCTGGGACTCCGAGGCGGTTCTGCCCTCGAAGATCAACTCCTCGCCGCGAAACACCCGCAAGGGGACATCCACCCGGGTTTCCGTCCCTTTCAGGTAGGCGCGGACGGGGATGCTGGCCATGCCTTTGGGAATGGCCACCTTGCGACCACCCGCCATTTTGAGATAATGGGCGGTCCGGTCGATTCCAGGCACGACCAGGCGCTGAAGCCCCCACTCCAGCTTGATCAGGACTCCGTCGTCCCCGCGTTGCTGGCGGCAGACATCCGCCGGTGAAGGCGGTGCGCCGCGACGCTCGAACCGCCAATCCCAGATCGTCGGGAAACCGATGTCGGTTTTCCGATAGGAGCTCGCATAGATGCCGGTGATCGGTTCGGCCGGATCCGAATAGGCGCAACGGGCGATCTCCCAGCCCTTGTTCCAACTGTTCGGGGTGCCGCCGAAACCGGTCATCTGCCAGTCCCCGCCGTCCTGGATTTCCACCCAGGTGTGGTTGCCTTCCTTGGTCCCCCACAACGGGATCGCAACGAGGCGGGCGGGCACGCCGACCGCGCGCAGGGCATCGACCGCCAGAATCGACAAGCCGGTGCAACTGGCCATTCCCTGGCGGATCGACTCCGCCGGGCTCTGGCAGGCCTTTTCGCGCTTGGTGTCATATTTCACTCCGGTGAGTTTGCCGATCTGGGAGCCGACCACCCCGGCGGCGTCCTCGACCGTCTTGCAATCCGCAAGCAGCGGATCAAACAATTCGCGGAGGCGGTTGCGCCATGGGTCCCGCGTTTCGTTCACCAGCGCGTGAGGCAGCACGTCGTTGAAGAACAGGTCCTTGTCCAGAGCCTTGGTCCACGGGTACGTCCGCCGGGCTTCGAACGCCTGTTCGAGGTTTTCACGGAACAATTCGACTGTTAGATTCTGCGCATCGGGAGCTGGCAGGTATTCGAGCAGGAAAGCGCCCGCTTCCCGGCGTTCGCCGTCGAGGGTGGCCACATAGGTTTCCAGGGCCTTGCGCCCGGCGGGTTCCGTCTCGCCGCCGTAAAGTCCGGCAAGAGCCAAGACGGCCATGATGACACCAGGAATGATTTGTCGCATGGCCGGACGATTGATGATCCGGAACGATCCCGCCAGCAAAAAACTCCCCGGAAATAAGGAGGATGAACATCGGTCCACCTGTCGCTGGGATAAGCAAGCGAAGCCGTTGCGGGCTGGCTTGCAGCCCCGGAAGGCATGCGCGTCAAGTTAAGGAGAGGGGACCTTATTGTCCCCCTCTTCCTCTTGACTTTTTCATGCACAAAGACGCGACAATAAGGTCGCGGCTCCTTATTTCTCAGGTCACCTATCGAGCCTTTTGTCTTAACTTGACGCGCATGCCCGGAAGTGCCTCGGCGCGGGCGACGGAGCGCTGGCTGATACCAGCGCTCCTTATTGACGGCCAGGTTCGCCCTCAGGATGGCAGCGGCTCAGCGGCTCAGCGGCTCCGTGGCCGGCCTGATTCGCCCGCCCCTCGCCGGGTTTCCTCCATCTGATTGCGCTGCCTTGCCTCCTCCTGCTGGCGTTGGCGGGATTCGTCGGCCTGGCGCTGGCGGACCTCCTCCTGCTGGCGTTGGCGGGATTCGTCGGCCTGGCGCTGGCGGACCTCCTCCTGCTGGCGTTGGCGGGATTCGTCGGCCTGGCGTTGGCGCGCCTCCTCCTGCTGGCGTTGGCGGGATTCGTCGGCTTGGCGTTGGCGCGCCTGCTCCTGTTGCTGGCGCGCCTGCTCCTGTTGTTGTTTGGCGACTTCCTGCTGCTGTTGGCGGGCTGCTTCAGCCTGCTTTTGTCGGGCTTCCGCGGCGCGCGCCTGCCGCTGTTCCACTTCGGCCGCTTGTTGTTGGCGCGCCTCTTCCATTTGGCGCTGGCGCGCCTGCTCCTGTTGTTGTTTGGCGGCTTCCTGCTGTTGTTGGCGGGCTGCTTCAGCCTGCTTTTGTCGGGCTTCCGCGTCGCGCGCCTGCCGCTGTTCCACTTCGGCCGCCTGTTGTTGGCGCGCCTCTTCCATTTGGCGCTGGCGGACCTGCGCCTGTTGTTGTTTGGCGGCTTCCTGCTGTTGTTGGCGGTCGGCTTCGAGCGCTGCCTGACGCCGGGCTTCCGCGTCGCGCGCCTGCCGCTGTTCCACTTCGGCCGCCTGTTGTTGTTTCACCACGGCACCCTGCCGTTGCCGTGCCTCTTCCATTTGGCGTTGGCGCGCCTGCTCGAGTTGTTGTTTGGCGACTTCCTGTTGGCGCGGGTCGGCCGCGGTGGCAGCGGGTGCGGCGGGAGCGACGGGCCGCGCGGTGCTTGGGCGCCGATCCGGACGGGCGGGGCGAGTCGCGGGTTGGCCAGCCACCGCGCCGGGTCTCACTTCACGGACGGGCGGGACCGCTGCCGGCTTTGAATCCGGACGGGCGGGGCGAGTCGCGGGTTGG
>JAIPKB010000169.1 GCA_021733795.1 Akkermansiaceae bacterium
TTGAATACGAGCAACGTCAGCAGGGACCTCGGGTTCGCACGCGCTACGGTGGATCACTACCTGGAGGTGCTGGAGCGGCTGTTCCTGATTCGCGTGCTTCCGGCCTGGCATCGGACCACTGCCAAACGCCTTGTGAAGGCACCCAAGCTTCATCTGCCCGACACCGGGCTGGCGGCCACGCTGATGGACTTGCAGGCGGAGGACTGGAACGGCAAGCGCGGATCATTCGGCAGGCTGCTTGAATCAATGGTCGTCCAGCAGTTGGTGGCTCAGGCCGGTTGGACCGATCCCGCAATCCGGTTCTGGCATTATCGGGACAAGGACCAGGTGGAGGTGGATTGCGTGATCAGCCGCAGTTCCCGAATCTGGGGGGTGGAGGTCAAAGCGTCGCAAACGGTGGCTGCCGCTGACACCAAGGGCCTCCGCCGGCTCGCGGAACAGGCGGGAGACGACTTCGCGGCCGGCATCGTATTTTACTCGGGAACCAGCATCCTGCCCCTCGGCAATGGACCGTTCCTCGCCGTGCCCATCTCCAAACTTTGGGAACTTTGAACCTGCTATAAACACAAAGGCGACACCACTTGGAGTTGCCGCTCAAGAAGGCAGGGGAAGTGGCCGCAAGCGTCCCCCTGCGAGTTTTTGTCCGTGTCAGACTCCACGGGCGAGCCTCCGTCCATGCCCTGGAAAATCCTGGGGTTTGGGACAACCTGTCCGCCGTAGCCATGCGAAGGAGGACGCCCCGGTGCGTCGCAGTCCGGAAACCTTGTGGAACAATCGGAAGATCTCTACGATCAAACAGGCCCCCAAGCACGATGAAACCGTGGAACGCACAAAGCCGCGCCTCGCGGCGGCATCCTGAATGCCGCAGGCACAAACCGGCATGGCCAGAGGCAAATATCGCCCTAACACCTACGACAGTAATTTGGTAAAACGACTCGATGATAATTCGGCCTTTAACAATTCACTCTACTACTGCCCCCACCGGCGATGGGGCATGATGACAAAGAAGGTTGTTTTGGGTCAGACCTATGTACCAATGGTCGGTAGAAACACCTTTGCCCACCCTGAAGCTGTAGTCTGCATCAATGCTCACACCGTAAAAATGCTGCCTTTCAGCCAAAATGGCAATTGTTCGTTCTGCGGCAATGATAAGTCCGGAAAGTTGGGAAACATGACTACCCAAAAAGACCCCGAGACATCGACTGCCCTGCATGAAATCGATAATGTCCATGAGTTCAGTTTTAACTCCTTCGCTCTGCAGTACCTCAACAAACAGATCCCTAGCCTCCGCGTATTCCTTCTGAAACATAGTTCGCGCGTCCTCGGATTCAAGACCAGGTCCGTTGTAGGGGCCGTCAATGAGATCGGCCATGTCGGAATAAGGACGGTATTGCACATGATGCGCTTCCAGAACTGCAGATATTTTTTCCGCAAACTCTCGTCTCCCGTTTCTCTTCATAGCTCTAATGATAAGCCTATCGTATGACCCTACGGCAACAGCGGCCCGCTTGAAGCACTTTAGGGGTCGCAGCACTCACGCTCAAGACGCTTGCCGGTTTCAAAATCTTCGCCCGTAATTTCTTCGTATTGACGAGCCATTTCCGAATCCCGTTCCTGGATTGCCTTGAGGGCAGGGTCTGCCAGTCCCATTATCGCTGCCTCCGCAAGATCAGCGTTGGTCACCTCCATAACAACATCCATACCAGCCTGACCGATATCTTGGCCTTCAGCAACATTGACTGCCAATCCGCCAAGGGTAACTAATACGGCTATGGCTGGGAGCTTCTTAAGGGCCTTTCTGGCCCAGCCTCCCGTCCTCTTCCATCCAGATTTATCAAATGCATCTAGCAAGGCATTCAATTCTCCCTTGGTGCCGCGGCCGTTTCGGATCAGATTGTTGAACTCACGCATGTACTCATCATTCTCGATTAATCCAATGACTTCAGCCGCTATCGATTTCGGACATTTGGGACAAGCACCACCAACCAGCCCATGCTTTTTAAGGACTTTATCAAGGTAATGCTGAGCTCGTGAATTATAGACTCTGTGTGCCCTAGGGTTGGTATGCTTGACAAGAGACCCATCCAGCGGTTTGATTCTATGCTTATTAAACTCCTCCTTGAGCTCATCGCAAACATCCGGGTTTTTCCCCCATGTCTGATGAGGTATTAGATGATGTCCGTCGGATGTGTATGGGTATAGTCCATATGCGTCAAACAGATCAATTGGATCACTCCCCACAAACCCATACAGGTTCAGCCCGCCCCTTTCCCCAATCGGATCCCTCGATGGCCAACTAGGGATACCCGACGCGGGTTTCGTAGGCGCAGGGCGGTTTTTCCGGAGCGGTTGCGGGGGTTGGCGGCGGTTTGCAGGACGCGGTTTGTTAGCAAAACGAAAATTTTCCCAGACGCGGTTTTTCGCGGTGAGTGGGCGGCGCGCAGGCGCAGGTTCCGAGAGGCTACAGGTCATCTTTTCACGCGCCATCCTGACGATTACGGCGGCTAAAGGAAGGAAAATCTACCGGGTTTTGGGAATTTTTAGGCAAACCGGTGGGGTTTTGGGAGGCAAGCAGCACGCGTGACAGCGCGCCGGGGGCGCGGAACCAGGCGCGGAGCCGACGGCTCGGGCGGGGACCCCAGTCATCTTGTGATTACTTGTCTGACACCTTGTCGAGGTGGTTGCCACCGGACTCTCCGGTAGGAACGGGCAAACCCTTGCCGTTGTTTGGTTGTTGGCTGTTGGCCTTGGAAGCTGTGTTAGCATCATCAGCAACCCACATCACAGGCAGGCTAGTACGATTGAAAACGAGGCTTGTCTTGATGCGGAATTCTTGCGTCGTCTTCCTGCTATTCTGGTAAAGTCCATCTCCACAATCATCAACAAATGAAAGGTATGAAGTATCTCCTTGCGAGGAAATCAGGAACAATGGCTTCTTTTGTTCGTCAAGAACAAGAACATGCTGGCCCGGATCCAAAAGTATTCTATCATCATCGAACACGCTCAGAACATGAACAGAATTCCTGAAGCCTGGAGTCTTGAATTTTTCGAGATCATGGGTGTCCACGGGAAGAATCGGTGACATCCCAATGTAAAACGAACAATCAATTGGTCCAGAAACATTTTCGCCAGGAGGTGGATCGAATTGCGCAAAGCATGCTGATTTTGTTGCAACAATCTGAACGAACTTTGCCTTCTGAAACTCAGGAAATTCTCCAAACGCAATCGAAGGCATCAGGATGATTGCCGACACAAGAGCAATATTGGAATAGTACCTGTTCATACCGATACCTATTGTTTGATTTTGTTCGTTGTTGTCCAGGTCTTGGTCGAGCAATCGTATTTCTGCTCCTTATTGCAGAGTCGCTTGCCCTCTTCGGTTTTCCTGGCAATCACACCGAAGTCGGGTCGCCCACCGTCCATACAATTTACGACGATGGTGACCGATTTGCAACAAGAGTCCTTGTTGTTGCATTCATCTTCCGCCTGATCCATAGCAGTCCAAACCTCGCTTTCCAGAACATGGATGGCTTGGTCTACTCTAAGAAAACCCTGCTGGTCTTTGTTCCAATCAGGATCCTTATTCAGGTCTGTACCGTCTGGAACCCAGAGAGGAGTGTGGGGATCGTGCCGGTGTCCGCCTGAATCAGGTATTGCTTTATCAGGATGGTGTTTATTCAGCCAGTCATTTATATCACCTCCAAAGCAACTCACATGAGACACGCGGTCTCCTGGCTTCATCGAACGCAGATACGACAGTAACTTCTCGTTTTTGTTCGGATCTCCGCGGTGAGCATTAGGCTTCTTTTTGTCCAGGGAAGGGGTGTCGTTCTCACCTTCGGGGAACCATCCGTGTCCTGCAAGGATATAGAATTTACAATCAGATGTCTTCTTAACAGATATCTTTTCTAGTCCGCGCATATCGACCCAATCAGTTGGCTCATTGCCACAGAACCCATATAGATTCACCCCGCCCCTTTCCCCGATCGGATCCCTGGATGGCCAAACTGCGACCTGACTGTGGACGTAGGTGTAACCTGGTGTGGGGGAGGGTCGGCTACGGCAACCGCTTCGGGGGCGGCGTAGGGGTGGAGGCTGGCGGAACGAGTACGGTGACAGAGCGGATGTGGCGGGTTGAAAACCGGGTGCCGTCGGAATGTCGCCGTAGGCGTAGGCGGTGGAGGATGTTGGAAGGAGTATGGCTGGAAGGCGACCGGAGTAGCTGTAGATGGGCGGGGTAGTGGCAAACGGGCGGAGGCGGCGGATGCCCCGGGTCCGGCGGCGGCGTAGGCATAGGCGGGCGGGAACGACGCCGCAGAGTATGCGGAGTACGGTCAGAATCACCAGGCGAAGGTGGTCGGCGTAGTCACAGTCGCGATGAATGGCCACGGCAGGAACGGGAGCTGTGGTCAGCGGCACCGGAAACCGGCGGGGCAAGCGCTGTTTGGATCGAGAACCAAATGGTGGAATCCTCCGCACGCATTAAGGAATGGACGAATCAGGGAGGATGTCAAGGTTTATGTTCGGTTTATGTTCGGAATAATCGACGACCGACCCATGTCCAGGTGTCATAGATGCTCTCTCGGCTGATATCCGATGTCAGCCATGAGGTCGCCTCATCTGGAAGTTTTGGATGCAGCGGGACTGTCCTTTTGCAAAAGAAGTTAGCCGCAGCCAAGGGTGTCCCCCAGCCACCGGAGGTCGTTTGCTGGGTTCCGGGCTCTCCTAACGGTAGCCCGGCACCGTGGCGCGGAGGATCTCATCGATGCGGGTGCGTTCCTGCGGGGACAGGTGGGGGGCGATCTCCGACTCGGTGGACAGAGCCTCTCGCAGTCGGGCGAAGACGGCGGATTTCACCCGCTGCGGCAGCGCGGCGAAGGCCTTGGAGTGGATCATGAAGGAACAGCGGTGCTTGAATATCCGGTCATAGAGGTTGAAGTCGGCCAGCGAGCGGCCCTCCGGGGTCTGCGGGAAGCGCGCGGTGAAGGCTTCCTGATAGGCCGGATCACCCTCGATCCCATCGGCCCCCAAAGGTGCCTCGTCCTTGAACAACAGCAGATCGACGATCCGGTGGGCGGCGATATCCGCCTGCTGGCCGGGGCTGCCGGTGGCGGGGTCGGACCCGGGGTCGAGCGATTGTTGGAGCCAGGCACTGCGGCGGTATTGGATGGCGGCGGCGGTGAGGTGGTTGTGGACCGTGCACTGGTGTTCGAGGATCATCAGCGCCACGATGTCACTGGTGGGGCGGAGGTAGCGGGTGGTGTCGAACCGGCCCGAGAGGGTCTGGATGGTGGGGGTGGCGCTTGCCGGCGGGCGGTTGGTGGTGGGCTCGAAGGTGCGGTTGCCGAGGTGCGGCAGCGAACTGGTGCCGGTGACATAGTAGCCGCCCCAGCGCTCGCCGATCGGGCTGTGGTGGTCGGTTAGAAACGAGCCAAGGGGCAGGATCGGCTGGCCGGTGCGATCCGGAAACACCGAGCGGACCAACATCCCGGGGACTGATTCGGTGCGCGCGGTGCCGTGGCAGGACAGGCAGTCCGAAACATCCCGCTGGATGCGTGCGGCGGGTAGCACCGAGTGGCGGGGGTTGATCGAGTAATAGACCACGCCGAGCGCGGGATCGTGGACGATCACCTCGATGACACCGCCCGGAACGTAGCCGAGGTAGGCGTTTTCATTGAAAAAGATGGAGCGGGGACGGGTGGGGGTGATCAGGTTGTTCTGCTTGCTGGTTTTCGAAAAGACGAGGATCTGGGACTCCACCGGGATTTCCAACAGCCGCAGGACGGTGCGCAGGCGTTCAAGCGGAGTGGTGCCTTCAAGCGTGCGCCTGCCGCTGGCAAGATCGGCGGCCAGCAGGGCGATGGGATCGGTGGCGGGGGTGCCCGCATAACGCGTGGGCGGCAGTTCCCATAGGTCAGCGGCCGGTGCGGCCGTTGCCAGGATGAGGGCCAGGGTGAGGGGGCGCATGGGAGGGGAGTAATCAGTAATCAGTGGAGAGGTGGAGAGGTGGAGAGGTGGAGAGGTGGAGAGGTGGAGAGGTGGAGAGGTGGAGAGGTGGAGAGGTGGAGAGGTGGAGAGGTGGAGAGGTGGAGAGGTGGAGAGGGATGGGTGTTAGAATATGGATTTGAGGATGTTGGAGCCGAGGATGACGAGGTCGATGCTGCCTTTGAGGGTTTGGTTGAGGAAGGGGGTGTTTTGGGCTTTGGATCTCATGAACTCCGGGGTGAAAGTGGTGGAGCCTTCGGGATCGAAGAGAATGAGGTCCGCCGTGTGCCCTGGGGCGATTTCCGGCACGGGGATGCCCATCAGGCGGCGGGGTTCGGCGGCGTAGCGCTTGACCATGAGATCCCAACCGAAAATGCCGGTGGCGACGAAGTGATGATAAAGCGAAACCAGCGCGGTTTCCAGGCCGGTGATGCCGTTGGGGGCGGCGACGAAATCCTGCGATTTTTCAAACGGGGTGTGCGGGGCGTGGTCGGTGGCGATCAGGTCGAAGACCCCGTCGATGAGACCCTGCACCAACCCTTCGTTGTCGGCCCGGGTGCGGAGGGGGGGATTCATCTTGTAGTGGGTGTCATAGTCGCCGATGTCCTCCTCGTTGAACAGCAAATGGTGTGGGGAAACCTCGGCGGTGACCCGGACGTCGCCGCGGCTTTTCCACCAGCGGATGGTTTCCATGCCGAGCCTGGAGGATACGTGTTGGATGTGGATGTGGGCACCGGCGGCGTGAGCCAGGCGGATATCGCGGTCGATGATGATTTCCTCTGCGCAGGCGGGGGATCCCTTGATGCCGAGGCGGTAGCTCATCACGCCCTCGTTGATGGCGCGCGGACCGGCCAGTTCCGGCACCTCGCAGTGGCTGGCGAAGAACATGCCGAGTTCGTTGGCGTATTGCATGGCGCGGAAGAGGACGGCCGGGTCGTGGGTGGTGTCGCCGTCATCGGTGAGCATTCTAACACCCAGCGCGCGCATGCCGTCGATGGCGGCGAGTTCCTTGCCCGCGCGGCCCTTGGTGACGCAGCCGGAGGTGAACACCGGGATGCGCGCGTGGCGGGCGGCGGAGGCGAGCACGGCGGCGATGACCGCCGGGTTGTCGAGGGCGGGGTTGGTGTTGGGCATCATCACCACGCCGGTGATCCCGCCGTTGATGGCAGCCTCGCTACCAGTGGCGATGGTTTCCTTGGTCTCGAAACCGGGTTCGCGGAAATGAACGTGCGCATCGAACATGCCGGGCATGAGGATGCGACGGGCGGCGTCGATGACCGTGGTGCCTGCCGGCGCGGTCAGGCCGGGGCCGGTTTGTTGGATCACGCCTCCGCTGATGAGGGCGTCGGTGGGCGTGAACTCCGGAGAGTTCTCGGTGGCGAGGCGGGCGTTGGTGATCAGAAGGTTCATGGGTGGAAGAGGTCAGAGGTCAGAGGTCGAAGGTCGCAGGTCCCGGGAAAAGAGGAATCACGGATGGACGCGGATGGACGCGGATTGGATGATTTGATCATGTGCTTTCTTATAATTCGTGTTCATCGGTGTTCATCCGTGGTTCCTCTTCAGGTTTCATGGCATGTTCCTTGTCTCATCAAGCCGGCGCGGCCGTGCCGGCGGTGGCGACAACGGCATCGAGCATGGCGTCGATTTCGGGATCGAGTTGTTCGATAGGAATGGTCTCCGCAAGGCCATGGTAGTCGCGTTTGTAGGTGAGCTGCGGTGTTCCGATCTGCTGGTAGTAGTTCTCGAACAATGGATCGAGAAAGTCATCCGTCACCTTGAGGTCGGCGCTCCATGGACTTGGCTTGCGCGTGACAGCGAGCGCCTGCTCAAGCTCGCCGATGCACTCGGTCATGATTTTGATGCGGCGTTCGCGCTCGGCTGCCGTGAAGAGGTCGTCGACGTCGAATCCTGACGTGGCGTATTCGAGGATTGATTCACGGGAGACGAGGTAATTTTCGATCTCCCGGCGCTGCCACATCTCCTCACGGAGTCCCTGCATGGTGGATAGCTGTGTTTCCGGGTTGGGGAGACGGTCGAAAATGGCAAGACCCGGGATACGGGGCATGGCCTCGCGCATGGCTTCGTAGTGAGACCGGGCATCGCCGGGTTTGTTGCTTCCCAGGCAGATCAGCGGAACCCTTTGCGCAAGGATGGCGGCCGCTTCGTGGCCCTTTCGGATGGCGAGCTTGCGGAGAATGGCAAGGTCGGTGGTGCCTTCGAGATAGAGCATCCATCCCGCCTGTTGAGCCAGATAGAAGTCGGAGAGCGGAATGGATTCGAGGGCTTTCTTGACCTGGTTTTGTCTCGCCCTGGTGTCCACCCGGTGGGGGGAGGAGCCCAGGAAGGCGACCAGCACGTCCCGTTCGCCGGCCACCTGCATGACGGTGGATGAATGGCTGGCGGCAATGATTTGCGAGTGCTGCTCTGCGGCGATCTCCGTGAGAAGCGTGTAGATGTCCCGTTGCCGGAGGATTTCCAGATGGGCATCGGGCTCGTCGAGAAGCAGGATGGCTCCGGGGTGTTGCAGGAGGAAGCAGAGCAGAAGGGTGAGCTGCTGACAACCTCGTCCGGAACAGGAGATATCAAGCTCGGTTCCGTGCTGGTCCTTGTAGGAAAGCGACAAGCTGCTATTCACCGGATCATACAGCGGAGGCATCAAGATGACCGAAAAGTGCTCCTGGATATGGGCCACGAGACGATTCCACGGATCCTTGTTTTCCCGTGAGTAGAGCTGCCAGCAAAGATTGCGGAGCACTTGGGCGGTTTGACCCTGACCTGTGAGCATGCGAATCTCTCCAGGCTCCTTGCGGAATTCCCGATCCGCGAGACCGGACATGGGCGGGAGAAAGACCACCGGGTGCTGAAAGACCTCCTGCGGAAGGTGCTGGTCGGCACCCCCCATCAGGCGGCAATAAAACGATTCCTCGTTCGCATAATAGAACTCGATGCCACAATTCCATGTTCCGGTCGCGGAAACCCCCTCGACCTCAACCTGCATCAGGACATTCATCGTTTTCTTTTCCTTCCCGGTTCCGGCCGTGTCGTGGGTATGTAGATCGTTCCACAGCAGTCTGGCGGTGGGCACCGGGATGGCATGAAGATCGCGTCGGTTGATGGTGACGCCGGATTTTACTTTCGGGCGCTTCACGAAATTGCCTTCGGTGTCTGTTTTTTCCCATTTCTCCGCCCAGCGGCGCGAACCGGCATCCCATAAGGTGAGAGCCTGTAGGGCGGTTGATTTGCCGGAATTGTTCGGGCCAATGAAGACGACGTTCCCACCAAGCTCAATTTCTGCAAAACGAAGCCCCTTGAAGCGGGAGATTTTGAGTCGGGTGATCATGTTCTGAATACTGGAAAGTGGGGGTACAGGGCCATCTGGGGGATTGGGATGCGGCGTCAGCTGTCCCCGCTTTCCGGTTTGAGGTGGTAGAGGACGGACATGCGCACGGCGATGCCGTTTTCGACCTGGTCGTTGATGAGCGAGCGTTCGTAGTCCATGACCGCATCGCAGAGTTCGACGCCGCGGTTCACCGGGCCGGGATGCATGATATAGATTCCGCGGTCGCGGATTTCGGCGAGGCGGGCCTCGGTGACGCCGTAGAGGCGGTGGTACTCGCGGAGACTGGGGAAATACTGGACATCCTGGCGCTCCATCTGGACGCGGAGCAGATAGACGAAATCAGGTTGCCAGGCCATGGCTTCATCATAATTGGTGAAACGCCGGATGTTTTCCGGTCCCACCTTGGGCACCAGCGAGCCGGGGCCGAGGTAGGCGACCTCGACCTCGAGTTTTTTCAGGATGGTGCTGGTGGAGCGGGCGACGCGGGAGTGGAGGACGTCGCCGACGATAAGCACCTTGCGGCCGGTGGGGTCGGGGTATTGTTCCTTGATGGTGAAGGCATCCAACAGCGCCTGGGTGGGGTGGGCGTGGGCTCCGTCGCCGGCATTGACGACGGCGGCCTTGGTGAGTTTGGCGATGACGCCGGGCAGGCCGGAGGACTTGTGGCGGACGATGATGAAGTCGGTGCGCATCGCCTGGAGGGTTTCGATGGTTTCGCGGACCGACTCGCCCTTGGTGATGGAGGACTGGGTCACATCGAAGTTGGTGACATCGGCGGACAGGCGTTTGGCGGCGACCTCGAAGGACGAGTGGGTGCGGGTGCTGGGCTCGTAGAAGAGCATCAGCACGGACTTGCCCTTGAGGGCGGGAACCTTTTTCACGGAGCGGGTGAAGAGTTCCTTGAAAGGGGCCGCCTGATCCAGCAGGCGGTCGATTTCCTGCCGGTCGAGGGATGTGATATCAAGCAGATCTTTACGGGCCATGTCTGAGGAAGGGGAAGTAGTGGAGGGTGGCGAAGATGAGGGCGAAGAAGGCGATGATGGTGATGAACGCGGCGTGATGGCGGGACTGGGTTTTGCGCAAGGCAATATAGGCGGCCACCGGCAATGCAGTGAGGCAGCCGGCCAGCAGCAGGTGGTAACCCTCATCGAGTGCCATGCCCAGCCGGTAGGAGTCGGTGAGCTTGGCGAGCAGGCCCAGCACGGTGGGAGCTGCGGCACCGCCCAACGACAGCAGGTAGCCGCATCCGAGCAGGAGCTTGGAAGCAGAGGCGGGAAGCTCGAACCCACCCTCGGCGATGGCCTCGACGGCGCTTCGGCGGCGGATCTCGGCGAGTTCCTCGGCACTATGACGGTAGCCGGGTAGTTTTCCACTCGCTACCGGGGGCGCGGCGCGGGGTCGGGAGGGGGGCGGTTGACGCTCGGATCGCTTCAGGGACCGGATCCGCTGGGGCCCGCGGTGGGAGGGCTGGGCGGCAGGGGCCGGCGCGTCGAGGTGGGGCACCGTTTCGGCGGAGCCCGGCACATCGAGGTGAGGCACCGTTTCGGCGGAGCCCGGCACATCGAGGTGAGGCACCGTTTCGGCGGAGCCCGGCACGTCGAGGTGAGGCACCGTTTCGGCGGAGCCCGGCACATCGAGGTGAGGCACCGTTTCGCCAAGGGCCGCCGGAGCGGCGACAGGCACCCCGACCCGTTCCGAACGCTTCAGGGAATGGTGGAGGCGCAGGTGTTCGACCGGGGTGGGGGGCGGAGTGTCCTCAGGAGCCACAGAGTCGGTCTCGGGGGCGGCCAGGATCCCGAGGCTTTCGCGGAGTTTGGCAAGCTCCGCGGGGGTTTTCTTTTGCTGGGGCAGGGGGCTCATGGGGTGGGGGCTTCGACGACTTGAATCGAGTCGGTGCCGTCGGTGCCTTCCAATGAGACCAGGACGTGATCGAGTCGGTGGGTGTTGATGAAGATGCCGGTGAAATCGGGTTGGATGGGCATTTCGCGGTGGCCACGGTCGATGAGGACCGCGAGTTCGACTTTGGCGGGCCGACCGTAGTCGGACAGGGCATCGAGAGCCGCGCGGGTGGTGCGTCCGGTGAAGATCACGTCGTCCACCAAGATCACATGGGCCCCATCGACCTGGAACGGGATGTCGCTGCCCTGGAGTTTCGGGTTTTCATGAAGGTGCTCGAAATCGTCGCGGTAGAGGGAGATATCGAGGATGCCGAAGTTCATTTCGCGGTCATCGTTTTCGGCGAGCAGGGTGAGAATTCTGGTGGCGACTTCATCGCCCCGGCTGCGGATGCCGACGAACGAGAGGGTGGCACCGGCGGATTTTTCGCGGATCTCCTGGGCAAGTCGGGCGATCCCGGCTGCGATGTCGTCGGCGTTTAGGGTGAGTGGCATGGCGGGTGGGGAGCTGGATCAGGTGAAATGGAGGATGCCGATATCGCGGCGGCGTTGCAGCCCCTCGAAGCGGATTTGGTCCGCGCAGGCGTGGGCGCGGGTGACGGCAGCAGTCAGGGTGGGGGCTCCAGCGACGACGGTCAGCACCCGGCCACCGTTGGTTTGCCATGAGCCATCGGCGGTTTTGGAGGTGCCGGCGTGATAGACCCTGGCAGGGGCGGCGGCATCCAGTCCGGTGATGAGGTCGCCGCAGTGGGAGGACTCCGGGTAGCCTGCGGATGCGAGAATCACGCAGACGCTCCAGCCTTCGTCGAATGAAAGCAGGTCGGCGCGCAGTTTGCCTTGGGCGCCGGCCAGGCAGAAACCCGCCAAGTCGCCATGGACGAGCGGCATCACCGCCTGGCATTCGGGGTCGCCGAAGCGGCAGTTGTATTCGATCACCTTGGGGCCCTCCGGCGTGAGCATGAGCCCGAAGTAAAGGAAGCCGCGGTAGGGGAGGCTGTCGCGGCGCAGGCCGGCGACCGTGGGTGCCACCACCCGGTCCTCGATTTCCCGGAGCATTTCCGGGGTGATCAGGTTGCGGCTGGCCACCGCGCCCATGCCGCCGGTATTGGGTCCGGTGTCGCCCTCGCCAATCCGCTTGTAATCCCGCGCCGGAGTGAAGATCAGGTATTGGTCGTCAACGATGGCCGCAAACACTGAAACCTCGGGTCCGGTCAGACATTCCTCCACCAGCACCCGGCCGTCACCGAAGCGGCGCTGCACAAATACTTCATCAAGGAAGGCCCGCGCGGTGGCTTCATCCGGACATACCGCCACCCCCTTGCCCGCCGCCAAACCATCGAATTTGAGCACCGTGGGGTAGTGGCCGGCGATCGCCTCGACGGCCTCCTCGTAGCTGTCGCAAGCGCACGCCCGGGCGGTCGGGATGCCATGGCGCAGCAGAAAAACCTTGGCAAATTCCTTGCTGGCTTCCAGTTGGGCGGATTCCTTGGGTGGCCCCCAGCAGGGGATGCCGGCGCTGGCACAAAGATTGGCCAACCCGGGGCCTTTCACCAAATAGCTCTCTTCTCCGGCGACACAGAGATCGATGGAGTTTCCCCGCATCCACGCCACCAGCGACTCCAAACCATCGGCGGGCACCGGTTTCGCCAGTTCATGAATCGCTTCACTACCCGGAAAACAGAATATCTCAGGGTGCCCGGGGGATTCCACCAGTGCCCTCACCAGCGCGTGTTCGCGCCCGCCTTTACCAACGACCAGAATTCTCATCCGCGCGATTTGTGAAGGATAATCCGGACCGATTCAACTCTGAATGTGACGGATCAGGGTGCTTACTTGAGAAAATCACTGTCCACGCCGGAAATCTGATGTTTTTTCACCGGTTCAATCAAAAGGGGCGCGATGCACAAAAACGAGCAGTCCATTTTTCGTTTTTGTATTGACATTAGGCTTACAACCTTTAACTTGGCGCGGTCCCTTGCTTGTGCCGAAATCAGGTGTGTGGCAACGTCTTGAGGTGTCCCGATCAGAGTGATTGGATGCTCATTGGCGGGTGTTCGGTTGCGAAATTTTGTCGTAGGTAGAGCAAATTCAATCCGAAAACCCCCAGCTATGAACGATCATGAAAACCCCAGCCGATAGCATCCGCCGAGTGGCTTCACTCGGGCATTCAAAGGGATTTGCCTTGGTCATCACCCTCAGTCTGATGATCCTGCTCACGTTGCTGGCGGTGGGATTGCTGACGCTTTCTTCGGTGAGCTTGCGGTCCTCCAGTCAGGGC
>JAIPKB010000170.1 GCA_021733795.1 Akkermansiaceae bacterium
ACTTCAAGGCCTTGGGAGGCTTCATCCAGCGTCGAACAAATGTGCAGTGGGTTCATAACCCGGCTAACATGACAAAATCAGCACCGATGTCTAGGTAAATCTCAAAAAACTTTACAGTTCCTTACACAGAGGCTGATTAGGCCAATCGCCCTAATTTCCAGTGTTGGATTCCTGCCAATCCTAAGAGGCTGTCTGAAAAATGGCAGGGACGCTTTTCCGAAGCGTCCGGGTGAATGAACTGAGAATGAAAATGCCGGATCGACCGTTCATTCGCTACCCATTCTCGCGGACCTTTCGGAAAAAGGTCCCTGCCAAGCCATTTTTCAGACAGCCACTAATACCCCAACCACGGTCCCAGCCATTTCTCCGTTTCCTCCACCGTCATGCCTTTGCGGCGGGCATAGTCCTCGATCTGATCACGCTGCAAGGAACTGAGCGCGAAATAATGGCTCTGCGGATGGGAAAAAATCAGTCCGCAGACCGCCGCTCCAGGGTGCATGGCGCAAGACTCGGTGAGTGCCACTCCGGTGGCCGCCGTGGCGTCCAGCACCTCGAACAACGTGAGTTTCTCGGTGTGGTCCGGCTGGGCCGGATAGCCGGGAGCCGGGCGGATCCCCTGATAGGTTTCGGCAATCAGTTGATCCGGAGTCATCTCCCCCACCCTCTCGATTCCCCAGTCGATGCGGGCCTGTTGGTGCAGCCACTCGGCCGCCGCCTCGGCGAACCGGTCGGCCAGGGCCTTGACCATGATCGAGCCGTAGGGGTCGTGTGCCGCCTCCAGTTCCGCCGCGAGTTCGTCCGCTCCGTGAATCCCCACGACAAAGGCTCCGAGGTGGTCCGTGGCGGCAACCGAGCGCAGCGAGATGGAGCGACTAGCTTCACTTTCAATTCCTCGCTCAATTTCCAACCGCCTTGCCCCATCTACCTTCTGTGGGCCTTCGCCGACAAACTCCCATCCCGCCAGCCCCTCCGGATTCCGCAGGATATATTCCCGCTGGCTCCAGTAGTCGTCCTCGGACCGGATGATATGGTCGTAGGATTCCTTCTGCCAGAATCCGCCCTTCCTGCCTAACAAGCGGTTTGCCTCTAGCGCCGTATGACGTTTGATGGAATGGAGGATCTCCGGCAGTGTATGACCGTCCAGAGGACTAACGATCATGTGAACATGGTTGGGCATCACGCACCAGGCACCGAGTTCGTAGCGTTGACCGGCGAAGTGCTGAATCCCTTGCGCCACGATGTCCGCGACCTGAGGATCCTTCATCCATGCAGCGCCGCCGCCTTCGTCCAGCGCTGCGTCGATTCTCGTGCGGTAGAGTAGGCCGAGTTGCACCCGCAAATCCGCAGCAAGACCGGAATCGCCAGCATCGTCCGCTTGGGCAATTCGCTGTTTGATTTCGTCCTTTTCCTTGCGATATGCGTGAAGCACGGAGTCTGGAAACGAGTCGGCGAGACGGAACGTGACAGCATAGGTGCAGCCTGGACGATACCAGTGCGGAAGGTGGCCCCAGGTGGGTTTTGAGGTTTTGGTGGTGGGCTTGGAGTAAGATGGAATAAAGGGTGCTGGGAAATTCTTGGCATGGCGGTTGGAAATTGAGCGAGGAATTGAAGGTGAAGCTAGTCGCTCCATCTCGCTGCGCTCGGTTGCCGCCACGGGGGCGATCCAATCCGCCAGTGCGACATTCGGTTTGCCGGTGGTCTTTTTCGTTTGCTGGCGCAGCGTGTGGAAACGGGTGCGCTCGCGGGTGCCGGAGGAACCATCCCAGACGATGATGTCGTCGCCAGCGGAGTTGGCGGGAAAAAAACCTAACACGGCGCGGGCGGTGAAGCGGTTTTCGCCAATGATCCGTTCGATCCAGGCGAGCGCATCCTGATGAAGCTTGCCGGCCTCGACCGCGGCCTCGGCGTTGCGGGTTTTGAGCTGGTTCGCAGTGCGGTCCCAGACTCCGCGCAATTCCCAGGCATGGAAAAACGGGCTCCAGTCGATGAACGGCAGCAATTCACGCAACGGCACCGTGATGGCAGGCCGCACCCCCGCGCCACCCGCCGGCTGCGGCGGCTGATAGGATGACCAGTCGAACGCCGGCGCTGCGGCGCGGGCTTCGGTTAGAGTAAGGACCTCCTTCTTCGGGCCGCCGAGGAAGTTGTCCCGGAGCACCTGTTGTTTCACCCGATTCTCCGCCACAAACCCATCCCGTTGATCCGCCGAGAGCAGCGAGGTGGTCACCGGCACCGAACGCGACGCGTCGAGCACATGCACCACCGCTCCGGAGTAATGCTGCGCGATCTTCACCGCCGTATGGGCGGACGAGGTAGTGGCTCCGCCCACCAGTAGCGGCACCGTGAATCCGGTGCGTTCCATCTCCTTGGCCACATGCACCATCTCATCGAGCGAGGGCGTGATGAGGCCGGAGAGGCCGATCACATCCGCTTCGATTTCCCGCGCCTTCGCCAGGATTTTCTCACAGGAAACCATCACTCCCAGATCGGTCACCTCATAGCCGTTGCAGGCCAGTACGACGCCCACGATGTTCTTACCGATGTCGTGGACATCCCCCTTGACCGTGGCGATCAGGAAACGCCCGGCGGACCGGCTGCGGACGGCGAGACGCAGCGCGTCTTGACCGCTGATTCCAGGATTCGCCTGCTTGACCGCGGCAATATCGCCGGCCAGAAACTCCTCCTTTTCCGCCTCCATGAACGGGGTGAGCCAGGCCACCGCCTTTTTCATCACGCGGGCGGACTTCACCACCTGCGGCAGAAACATCCGGCCCATCCCGAAAAGATCCCCCACCACCCCCATCCCGTCCATCAGCGGACCTTCGATCACCTTGAGCGGACGTCCGTAGATCTCGAGCGCCTCTGCGGTGTCCTCGTCGATGAAGCGGTCGATGCCCTTGAGCAGCGCGTGTTCGAGACGCCGTTCCACCGGCCCTTCGCGCCAGGAAAGATCTTCCTCGATCTTTTTGCCACCCTGCCCTTTGAAGCGTTCCGCCAGTTCGAGCAGGCGTTCGGTGGCGTCGGGCCGGCGGTTGAGCAGCACATCCTCGACGTGTTCGAGCAGTTCCTTGGGAATCTCGTCATACACCTCCAACATGCCGGCATTGACAATCCCCATGTCCATCCCGGCCGCACAGGCGTGATAAAGAAAGGCCGAGTGCATCGCCTCGCGCACCGCATTGTTGCCGCGGAAGGCGAAGGAAATGTTGGAGACCCCGCCGGAGATCCGCGCGCCGGGGAGGTTCGCCTTGATCCAGCGGGTCGCGTTGATGAAATCAAGCGCGTAGTTGTTGTGTTCGTCGATCCCGGTCGCTACGGTTAGAACATTCGGATCGAAAATGATATCCTCCGGATTGAAACCCGCGGTATCCACCAGCAGCCGGTAGGCCCGCTCGCAGATGCGGATCTTTTCCTCATAGGAGGCGGCCTGGCCGTTTTCATCGAACGCCATGACCACCACTGCCGCGCCGTAACGCATGATGTGCCGCGCCTGCCGGATGAAGTTGGCTTCGCCCTCCTTGAGCGAGATCGAATTGACGATTCCCTTGCCCTGCAGGCACTTCAGTCCCGCCTCAATAATCTCCCACTTCGAGGAGTCCACCATGAACGGCACCCGGGCGACATCCGGCTCACCCTGGAGCAGGTGCAGGAACCGCGACATCATCTCCTTGCCTTCGATGAGACCGTCATCGAAACAGATATCAATCACATTGGCCCCGTTGGCGACCTGCTGGCGGACGATTTCCACGGCGGCCTCCAACTCGCCCGCCCTCACGAGTTGGGCGAACTTGGGTGAGCCGGCGACGTTGGCCCGCTCGCCGATCATCATGAACCCCTTGTCGGGCGTGTGGTTGTAGGCTTCGGTGCCGGACAGGCGGAGGGCTTTGGGGATGGTGGTCATGGCTTGGAAGGGATGAACCGCAAAGACGCGGAGAGCGCAAAGGAGCGCTATGGTTAGGTTGGAAAGTTCAGGACAAGGCGCTTGAGGCCATCGGCCAGTCGGACGGTGTGAAAATTGATGAGTAAACCCAGGCGGTTGTCAGACATTTTAAGATAGGTCAGCACTTGGGCCTGGTGGATAGGCAGCAACTCCTCCACTGCCTTGATTTCCACTACCAGACATTTCCCGACCAGTAAGTCGATCCGATATGCCTCGGGCACAACCAGTCCCTTGTAAACAATCGGCAGCCTGACTTGCCGTTCGGATCCTATTCCCCTCAATGTCAATTCGTGCTGAAGACTCAGTTCATAACTCGTTTCAAGCAATCCGGGACCCAGCTCACGATGAACCTCAATGGCAGCTCCTATCACTTCTTTCGACAGCTTGTTCAAATAGTCTTTCATGATCCGGTGTCTCCTATATAAGTGTTCTTTTTCTGCTTTGTTCCTGTTCTGCTTTGCGATTCTCCGCGTTCTTCGCGTCTTTGCGGTGAATGCTAACCCACCACCGGCACTTCGCGCGGGGCTTGGTGGGCGACGGCGCGGGCGATGGCGGCGACGTGTTCGGGCGTGTTGCCGCAGCAACCGCCCGCCAGATTGAGCAGCCCGGCCCGGGCGAACTCGGCCAGATAGTCGTGCATGTGCTGCGGCTCCAGATCAAATCCGGTGGGTGCCAGTGGATTGGGCAGCCCGGCGTTCGGATAGCACGACACGTGGGTGGTGGCGCAGGCGGCCAACTCTTCGAGGTGCGGACGCATCAGGTCGGGCCCCAGCGAGCAGTTCAAGCCGACGGCCAACGGCTTCACGTGCGCGAACGCGTTCCAGAATGCCTCCACCCGTTGCGCGGAAATCATCGTCTCCCCGCCCATCCCCACCGCCGCCGACAGGATGATCGGCAACCGCAGACCGAGTTCCTCGAACACCTCCTGCACCGCCACCGCCGCCGCCTTGGCATTGAGCGAATCAAAAATCGTCTCGATCATCAGGATGTCCGCCCCCCCCTCGATCAGGCCGCGGGCCTGGTGTTTGTAGGCGGACAGAACCTGGTCGAAAGTGACCACCCGGAACGCGTGGTCCTCCGGGTCCGGCGAGTTGGTCAGGGACACCGTCAGCGGCCCGATCGCCCCGGCCACGTAGCGCCTGACGCCGGTGTCCGAACCAACCTGATCGGCCCATTTCCGGCACACCCGGGCGGACTCGACGTTGATTTCCCAAGCCAATTCGTTGAGGAACGAACTCCCGAGAATTTCCTGATAGAACGCCGGATCCTTGCGCCCGCCGCGTTCACGCGGGTCCTCAGTGAAAAACTCGCTCTGGGCAATGCTGGTGGCGGAAAACGTGTTGGTCTCGCAAATGTCCGCCCCGGCCTCGAAAAAACGCCGGTGAATGTCGCCGATCACATCGGGACGGGTGAGCGAGAGGATGTCCCCGTTGTTCAGCAGATCCTTGTCAGTTTGGGCAAACCGGGCACCCCGGGCGTCCGCCTCCGCCAACCCGTAGGAGCGGATCGTCGTGCCCATCGCCCCATCCAAAACGAGGATCCGTTCGGTCAGGGACTGTTTCAATGCGGAGGTGGGGTCGGCTTGCGGCATGGCCGGACTCTACCCCGTCCCCAGCGGATTTCAAGAAACAAATCATCATATCTGGATATGATGATGGATAATCTTGTGCCCGCCCCTATTCGCTCTTTTTCACCGCCTCCAGCGGCAGAAAGCCCGCGCAGGCAACCCGGCCGACGAGGCTGGGATGGACTTGGACCTGTTTGAACAACCAGGCGCGGAGCACCTCAGGCCGGCGTTCCTTGGCCGTCACCGCGTGGTTCGCGAGGCACCCGGCCACCCTGGCGGCGGCTTGGGAGGCTCCGCTCATCGCGACGGTCCCGCCCTCCCGGGCGGCGGAAACGGCCCCCAGTCCAGGCGCAGCCAGGGCCACCGACTTGACCCCGTAGTTGGAGGCAGCCAGCAGCTGGCCGTCGTCGGCGCAAACGGCGACGGCAATGAGGGCCGGATTTCTGAAAGCTACCTGGTATTGAGCCATTCCATCCGGGGAACTGTCGAGGTCCTTGCGGCTGTTTCCAGCGGCACAGACGCAAACCACGCCGGATTCCAACAGCTTGCCAAGTGCTTTCGCAAACCGATCGTAGGCAGCCCCGTCCTCCGTCCGCCGACGGTAATCGAAGGCACACAACACCACAGGGACGTCCCACCCCGCCTCCCGGAGCGCTACCACGGCCTCCAGCGCCTCCGCCACCGGCACCAGTTCATGCCGCTGGTCGCCGGTGCGGAACATCACCACCCGCGCTTGGGAGTCGGTCACCGGTCCCAAAGCGCCCGCGACGAGGCCCGCCACATGAGTGCCGTGGCCGGTTCCGTCCTGCGGGTCCGCATCCCGCTCCACAAAGTCCCATCCCCCCCAATATTTCCCCTCCGCGACCCGCAGCGGGGCTGGCAAACCGGGTTTCACCACCTGACTGACCAGCAACCGCCCTTTAAACGCGGGGTGCCCGGCTGCTATCCCGCTATCGATCACCACTACCACCGGCATCGCTGGTGCCTGCCGTGCCAGCGGCTCGGCAGCCCACGCTCCGGTGGCCAACGCCAAGCACCCGCACAGCTCCGGGAATCGGCGAAATTTTCCGCATGTTTTCCGAAATCGACTTTTTCCCGCACTCATCGGCACTCAAACTGAGCGATGATAACAGGAATTCAAGCTAAAATGCAGAATCCGCGCCAATTGCTTTCGGGGTGAGATTTCCTGCGTTTTTTTCTTGACTGGAATACCTGTCGTGCCAGGGTGCGCGAATCATGAAATGTTTCATCCGTCTCATTGCCTGCATCCCGATGATGTGGGTGGGTCCGGCCCACTCCCAGGAGTTGCTCAATCTGCAGGAATCGCCACCCGCCGGGGGACTTTTCACCGCGCAAGTCGCGGACTCCTACGTCAGCACGGGGATTGCCAATGCCAAACTTTGGGTGTTCAACGCCGAGGGCGGAGACAAGATGTCATTTTACATCCGCACCGCCAACTCCTCCAACAGCAGGCCGATTCTCCGGCTCACCAACTCTGGCGGTTCCACCGTGGCGGAATCCACCGGTGCGGCCGACGGCTTTGGCTCGCTCGAAAACGTGCAAATCCCCAATCCGGGCATCTACCAGATCGCGGTGTTTTCAAATACCAATGCCTCGGAATTCTCGCTCCATGCGATGTTGGGTCGCCGGATTGGGCTGGAAGCGGAAAACAACGACCGCTCCGAGTTGGCCAACACCCCCTCATCCGTGCCCCAAGCCGGGGGTTTCCGCAACGTCGTCGCCGGCGTGCTCGACCGCAACCCGGACTGGAGCGACTTGGGCATCCTCGCCCCCGGCGATTCGGTGAACCTCTCGCTGCAAAGCCCGTCCGCCTCGACGCTGGCAACCGCAGGGGCCGTGCTGGCGCTGTTCAAGGACGCCAACACCACCCCGCTGGTCACCGCCACCGGCACCGCGCTGGTCCACACGGTCGCCGCCACCGGTCGCTACCGGGTGCGCCTGCAGGTGCCGGACCTCGATGGCCGCAACCTCCACTTCACCGGCGGCCAGTCCGTGAACTTGGACAACCCCGCAGCCCTCCAAATCACCGGCAGCCAGACGATCGAATTCTGGATCAAGCCCGACGATTTCGGCAGCCGCCAGAACCCATACGCCAAGGCCTATGGCGGTGAAGGCACCATGACCCTCGAGACCAACGGCACCATCAACTATTTCTACGGCACCGGCGGCGGCAACAACTCACCCTACCAAACCTTCAATTCCGACACCTCCCTGCGCGCCGGACGCTGGCAGCATCTGGCCCTGGTCCGCGACTTCACCTCCGACCCCAAACAACTGCGCTGGTATCTCGACGGCAAACTCGTCGCCCAGGCCGACACCAGCTATTTTCCGGCCACCGCCAGCTCGCTGCCGCTGACCCTCGCCACCGGTTACGCCGGGGATTTGCGGGGCAGCATGGACGAAGTCCGGATCTGGAACACCGCTCGGTCCGCCGCCGAAATCTCCGACAATCTCGACAACGCCCTCGTCGGCGATGAATCCGGATTGGTCGCCTACTATCGGTTTGGCGAAGGCAGCGGCGACACCACCGCCGACACCACCGCCAATGCGATCACCGGCACCCTCACCGGTTCGCCTGCGTGGGAGGGATCCAGCACCGCCAACCTCGCCCATTTCACCAGCCAGGGCCAGAACGCCAGCTACCTGCTCACCGCCATCATCGGCGACACCTCGGCGCCCGGCGTCCTGGCGGTGACTCCGGAGCCCGTTTCCGGGCTGCCACTGCAAGGGACCACCTTCGCGCCCGCGAACATGACCGCGCTGCGGGGCAACGACGGCGAGGCTTACCTCTACACGCTTACCGGCAGCTCCAGCGGCAATATTTGGGGCACCGACATCTACACCGATGACTCCAGCCTCGCCAAGGCGGCCGTCCATGCGGGCGTGCTGCAACCCGGGGAAACCGGCACCGTCAGAGTCACCGTCCTTGCCGGTGCCCCATCCTACACGGCCAGCACCCGTAACGGGGTGACTTCCAGCAGCCACGGCGGCTACGCGGGCAGCTATTCGATCGAACGCTACACACCCGCGTCACCGTTCCCATTGGACCGACTCTACGCCTCCCTCAGCGTGGTTTTCAGCGAACCGATGATCGCCTCCTCGCTTGCTTCCGGAGTCACTCTCGTCGCCGCCGGCGCGGACGCCACCTTTGGCACCGCCGATGACATCAACTACCCGGTCACCTTCACCGGGATTACCTTGGAAAACCTGGCGACCTTCACCTTTGACAACTCCGCCATCCTTTCCCCGGGTACCCACCGGCTCACCATTCCAGTGACGGTCACCGACCGCGCCAGCAATCAAATGGCAACCCCCCATGTGGAAGAATTCACCGTGCTCGGCATCATGCATTACGCCAGCGAACTGGGCGATAACAATACCCAGGCAACCGCCGATCCGCTGTCCCTCAACGTGTCAGCCAATCAACCGGACGGCTCGTTCTCGGATTTCGACCGCACCACCGCAATCGCGGGCAGGCCCTACGATATCGAACTGGCCGACCTCGACGGCGACGGCAGCCTCGACGCCGTGATCACCCACCTCGGCTCGGTCGACGGTGTCAGGATGTATCCAGGCAACGGTGATCTGACTTTCGGCACCCCGATCACCTTCGACGGACTGGGCGACGAACCTCATGACGCCGACTTGTTAGATTGGGACAAGGATGGCGACCTCGACGTGGCCGTCACGGTTTACGGCCAGGATCTCATGGCCTTTTTCCGCAATGATTCGACCCCGGGGGCGATGGCCTTCACCCGCGTGGCGGACGTGACGGTGGGTGATCAACCGCTCCGGGCGGCGGTGGGCGACGTCAACGGCGACACCTACCCGGATTTGGTGGTCGCAAACCGGGGGACCGACGCCACAACTGGCCGCTGCACCTCGGTCCTGCTCAACGATAAGAACGGCTCATTCGTCGAAAGCAAGATCGGATTGGAGTTCACCCCGAAGATCCGGCCCTTCGGGATCGGCCTCGGGGACTTCAACAAGGACGGCAAACTCGATCTCGCCGCCGCAGACCAGGACAACGACACGCGGGTGGCAATCATGCTGGGAGTCGGGGACGGGACCTTCGGCGCTCCTACCTTCCTGGAGTTTCCAACGGGCTGGGAACCCTCTGACATCGTCACCGCGGATTTCAATCAGGACGGCAACCCTGATCTTGCGGTCAGCCGCCAGGCATACTACGCACGGGAAGTCTCAATCTATCCAGGCAACGGCGACGGCACTTTCGGTGACCGGGTCAATGTCGATCTGGGCAGCGGATACCACTGCGGTTTTCTCAGAGTTGAAGATTTCAACGGCGATTCCTGGCCGGACCTGCTGGTCCCGGGCTATGACGCGCTCCACACCGTGACCAACCGCGCCGACGGCAGTTTCGGTTTCAATTCCGTGCGCCGCAACTGGAACGGCAACTACGGCGCCGATCTCGGCGATCTCAACGGTGACGGACTGCCCGAAATCGTAGTGATCGACCACGACACCAACCTCCTCCGGGTGCTTGACGGCAACCCGGACTCGCCGTTGTTGGCCGACGACACCTCCACCGACCTCCTCCACGGCTACGGCCGCGGCTTTCGCTCGGCGAGCGACGACGTGGACTACTGGAGCTTCACCGCCAGGCGCGGTGAGGTCCTCACGATTGCCGTCGATCATGCGGAACTGCCCGGCAACCCGGGCCTCAACTGGTATGTCTATGACGAAGTCGGCACCAATCTCACATCCTTCTACAACGGCGTAAGCGGTTACCGCGGGCAAACCCCGCCGCTGGTCATCCCCCGTGACGGCACCTACTACCTCCGGGTCAGTTCGTGGCATGACTACCGCGGAGAATACCGCTTCCGCGCCACCTTGGCTCCACCCGGCACCCAGGTGGAAACCGAAGACAACAACGCCATCTCCCAATCCGACCCGGTCGCCTTCACCCTTTCCGGCAACACACTGAGCGCCACCACCGCCGGTTACATCGCCGGCTATGACACCAACGGCGACTATTTCAACCTCGGCAACCTCGCGGCAGGAACCCAGGTGAACGCCACCCTCCGCCTGCCATCCTCCTCGACGTTGGAGCCCACACTGGCGCTCTTCAAGCAGAACGGCACCGAAATCACACCCACCACCCTCACCCCCACCGCATTGGTCTACACCCTCCAAACGGGGGACGACTCCACCTACCATCTCCGGGTTAAAGGCGCCGCCGGGCTCGGAGTGATGGCCGAGTATTTCGTCGATCTGACACTTACTGACGTGGAGCCTCCCACCATCGTCTCCAATTCCATGCCTGCGGAGGGCTCCACCGTCACCTTCTTCGGTTCGTCCTTCACCCTCGGCTTCAGCGAGGATATGATCGCCGCCACCGTCAACAACACCGCCAACTATCAGTTACTTGGCTCCGGCGGTGACGGCACCTTTGACGATGGCAACGAGATTGTTTACACTGTCAACTCGCCCGGTTATTCCTCAGGGTTGGGCGCGTCCTATTTCATGCCGGACGGTCCCATGCAACCGGACAGCTACCGCTTCACCGCCTCCTCCGCCCTCAAGGACAAGCTCAACAACAATCTCACCGCCGACCATGTTCGCAACTTTACCATCGAAGGTGTGCCAGGTTGGGTCCTCGAAGACCGCGACAACAACACCCAGGCAACCGCCGACACGCTGTCGCTCAACGTCGCCGCCAATCAGTCCGACGGCTCGTTCGCCGACTTCGGACGAACCACCCCGACCGCCGGCTGGCCATTCGACGTGGAACTGGCCGACCTCGACGGCGACGGCAAGCTCGACGCCGTGACCACCCATCTCGGTTCGGTCGATGGACTGAGAATCCATCGGGGCAACGGTGACAAAACCTTCACAACCTATCAACACATCCCGGCCGGAACCGGGCTCCAAACCTTCAGCGCCACCTACTACGACAACAATGATCTCACCGGAACATCCATTAGCCGCACCGATGAGGCCATCAATTTCAACTGGGGCTACGGCAGCCCCGATCCCACGATCGATGTGGATACCTTCTCCGCCCGCTGGGAAGGCTCGTTCATCTCCCCACACACCGGGCTATTCTCCTTCGCCACCACCACCGACGACGGCACCCGCCTGTGGATCGATCTTGACCGCAGCGGCACCTACGAACCGGAAGAACTGTTGATTGACAAATGGATCACCCAAGGCACCACCACCTACACCACTCCCCTGGTAACCATGACCTCCGGCCTCAGCTACGGAGTGAAAATGGAGTACTTTGAACAAAGCAGCCCCGCCTCCGCGGTGCTGACGGTGGTGGATCCCTTCACCGCCCTGGGCGACGAACCCCACGACGCGGAATTGCTCGACTGGGACCAGGATGGCGACCTCGACATTGCGGTGACGGTGTATGGCTCGGACAAAGTGGCGCTGTTCCGCAATGACTCGACACCCGGAACGATGGCCTTCAGCCGCGAGGCGGACGTGACGGTGGGTGATTACCCGCGGATGGCTGCGGCCGGCGATGTCAATGGCGACACCTGGCCGGACCTGGTGGTCAGCAACTACGGCACCAACGCCACCACCGGACGCTGTATCTCGGTGCTCCTCAATGACCAGGCGGGCTCATTCACCGAGAGCAAGATCGGAACCGAACTGAGCCCCAAAATCCGGCCCTACGGGATCGGTCTCGGTGACTTCAACCAGGACGGCGATTTGGACCTTGCCGTGGGTGATACCGAAAACGACACCCGCGTGGCGGTGATGTTGGGTGCTGGAGATGGCACCTTCGGAGATCCCACATTCCTCGATTTTCCATCCGGCTGGGGTCCCTCTGATATCGTCACCGCGGATTTCAATCAGGATGGCAACCCGGACCTCGCCGTCAGCCGCGACGCATACTACGCGCGTGAAGTCTCGATCTATCCGGGCAACGGCGACGGCACCTTCGGTGACCGGATCAACATCGATCTGGGAAGTGGCTACCATTACTATTTCCTCAAGACCGCTGACTTCAATGGCGACGGCTGGCCGGACCTCCTGGCACCGGGCTACGACGCGCTCCACACCGCGACCAACCGCGCCGACGGCACCTTCGGGTTCAATTCCGTCCGCCGCAACTGGAACGGCAACTATGGTGCCGATAGCGGAGACCTCGACGGCGACGGACTCCCCGAAATCGTCGTTATCGACCACGATGAAAACCTCCTGCGGGTGCTCGACGGCAACCCACGCGCCCCACTGGCGGCCGACGACACCACGACGGATCTTGTCCACGGCTACGGCCGCGGCTTCCTCACCGACAACAACGATGTGGACTACTGGAGCTTCACCGCCAAGCGCGGCGAGGTGCTCACCATCGCGGTGGATCACTCAACCATATCCGGCAACCCGGGCCTCAACTGGTACGTATATGACGAAGTCGGCACCAATCTCACGTCCTTCTACAACGGCGTGAGCGGTTACCGCGGGCAAACCCCGCCGCTGGTCATCCCCCGCGACGGCACCTACTACCTGCGGGTCAGCCCCTGGCACGACTACCGCGGCGAATACCGCTTCCGCACCACCCTCGCCGCGCCCGGCACCCAGGTAGAGACCGAGGATAACAACGCCATCTCCCAATCCGACCCGGTCACCTTCACCCTCTCCGGCAACTCGCTGAGCGCCACCACCGGCGGCTACGTCGCGGGCTATGACACCAACGGCGACTATTTCAACCTCGGCAACCTCGCCGCCGGCACCCAGGTGAGTGCCTCCCTGCGCCTGCCGTCCACCTCCACCCTCGCCCCGGTGCTCACCCTGTTCAAGGCCAACGGCACCCAGATCACCCCGGACACCCTCACCTCCACCCAGCTCATCTACATCCTGCAACCGGGTGACGAATCCACCTATCACATCCGCGTCACCGACAGCGCGGGACGCGGCCTGATGGCGGAGTATTTCCTCGA
>JAIPKB010000171.1 GCA_021733795.1 Akkermansiaceae bacterium
GTGGCCGCGTTGTGACCAACGCGGCCACTGACGATCTCCTCTCCCCTCCGCGTCCGCCTCTGCGACCTCCGCTCCTTTGCGTTTCGTTTCAAGCCGACCATCCACCGTCAGATGATTCGGCTTGCCAGTGGACCGGGCAGGGGGGATGCTCCGCGCATGAAGTTCGCGGTGTTGGGAAGTGGCAGCCAGGGAAATGCGGCGGTCGTCGATTGCGCCGGTGCCCGGCTGTTGATCGATGCCGGGCTGAGTGCGAAACAACTCACGCTGCGGCTCGAGGCGGTCGGTATCCCGCCGGATTCGCTCCACGGCATCCTGCTCACCCATGAGCACGGCGACCATGTCCGCGGGCTGCGGGTTTTCCTCAAGCAGCACCCGGTTCCGGTCTATGCCACCCGCGATACCGCCCGGATCGTCCGCGAAGGCGGAGTCGAGCACCGTCATTGGAAGGTGTTTGAGAGCGGCCGGACCTTCGCCATCGGAGCCGCCGAGATCGACCCCTTCGCGACCCAGCACGACGCGGTGGATCCGGTGGGGTTCGTGGTGCGGCACACGGGGAAATCCCTGGGACTGCTGTCGGACGCCGGGCACGTCACCCGGAGCATCACCGAAAAACTGCACAAGCTCGACGGGTTGTTCGTGGAAGCCAACTACGATGAGGACCTGCTCGAAGCCGATGTGAAGCGCCCATGGTCAATCAAGCAGCGGATCAGTTCCCGCCACGGCCATCTCTCCAACACCCAGGTGATGGACCTCGTCAGTGCGATCATCCATCCGGAATTGAGCCATGTGGTGCTCGGTCACCTCAGTTCAGACTGCAATTGTCCCGATCTGGCCCTGCGCTTGCTGCGAAACTGCCTCAAATCCTGCGGCACGATCGGGGTGGCGGTGCATTGCGCCTCGCAGGAGAAACCAACCGGATGGTTTGCATTGTAAACCGGGCGCTCAGAGGTCCTGTCCGATCGCCTTGAGGGTGAGAAACAGCTCGGTCCAGCGCTGCTGTTGCGGCCCCCTTGCGTTTTTCCGTCCAGTGTCTCCGCCGCAGACTGTCCAGCCAATTTTCAGGTGAGCCCGGCGTGCCGGATAGTGGGAATCTTTTCGATCCATCCGATTTTCCTTGGCCAGAAAGCAAAATTGGACATTCTAACGCCCGTATTCACATTCCAACGCGCGTGAACAGTGGGCGTCCCTTTATTTGATCTTCGCACTTCCCACTCGGCTCGTCCCGGTCCCTGCAAGCGCTCCTGGTCACGCGTCGTATAACCCAGACCCATCACCGCCAACCATGCCATCCAAACGACTCACCTCCACCCCATCCACCCCATCCATGAAAACCACCGCTGCGTTTTTAACCTCCGTGCTTCTCGCCACCGTCGGCGTGGAAGCGAAACCGCTCAAGGTCTTCATCCTCGCTGGCCAGTCGAACATGGAGGGCCACGCGCGCGTCGAGACCTTCGACTACCTCGGTGACGATCCCGCCACCGCGCCGCTGCTCAAGCAGATGCGCGGCCCCGACGGCAAACCCGCCGTCGCCGACCACGTGTGGATCTCCTACCTGACCGGACATTACCAAGGCAACGCCAATGGCGAGGGCACCGGCAAGCTCACCGCGGGATTCGGCGCCCGGGGCTCCAATCCCACGCAGGACAGCGGCAAGATCGGCCCCGAGTTCACCTTCGGCCTGACCATGGATGCCGCGCTCAAGGAGCCGGTCCTCATCATCAAAACGGCGTGGGGCGGCAGGAGCCTGAGCACCGAATTCCGCCCGCCCAGCGCCGGGCCCTACGAGTTCAGCGAGGCGCAGCTCGCGCAGATGCAGAAGCAGGGCAAGGACATCGAGGCGGAGAAGGCCAAAAAGGCGAAGGAATCGGGCCGCTTCTATCGCTTCATGATCGACCACGTGAAAAGCGTGCTGGCCGATCCCAAGCGTGTCTGCCCGGCCTATGATCCCGCCGATGGCTATGAAGTCGCCGGCTTCGTCTGGTTCCAGGGCTTCAATGACCTCGTGGACGGCGGCACCTATCCCAACGGCCCGGATGGCAAGACCCGGGATTACTCGAAATACAGCGGGTGGCTGGCCGATCTCATCCACGATGTGCGCAAGGACCTCAAAGCGCCCAAGATGCCCTTCGTCATCGGAGTGCTCGGCGTGGACGGCGTGAATGCGAAGGGGAGCACGATCGCCTTCCGCGAAGCCATGGCGGCTCCCGCGTCGTTGCCGGAATTCAAAGGCAATGTCACCGCCGTGGAAACCGCGCCCTTCTGGGCGGAGGAACTCGCGGCGATCGACCAGAAACGCGCCAAGGTGAAGCAGATGGGCTACCTGCTCAGGGTCAAGGACAAGAACGGCCCGAACAAGGACGGCGCGATGGACGAGGCCCAGCAGAAGGAATACCTCAAGAAATACGAGGCCGAGCTGATCAGTCCGGAGGAAGCCACCAAGTGGACCCGCGGCGCTTCGAACGCCGGCTATCACTACATGGGCTGCGCCAAAACCTTCGCGCTCATGGGCAAGGCCTTCGCCGAAGCCAACCTCGCGATGATGAAGGGGCGGTAAGGCCCGTGACCCCAGTTCTTTCTTTCAGCTTTTCAGAATTTCAGCATCTCAGCTTCCACCGCCATGTCCCTTCCTGCCATCCACCCGACCGCCGCCATGGTGCTCACGCTTGAGATGGACAAGGCGAGGCTTATGATTCAAGGAATTCATGAAAACCCGCAGCGATGAGTAAAACCAAACGCATCAGCATCGAAGTCCAAGGCGCGGTATGAATGCAAAGAACGGACAGAACGGACCAAACGGACAGGCCGACCCGGAACGGGACGAGGGCAAGGCGATGTCATCGCCGGCGGCAAGGCGGGTGTATGGGCAGCACAGTGGCTACCGGAACCTGAAAGCCTACCAGGTGGCGGAGTTGCTGTATGACTTCACCTGCCGCTTTTGCGCCCGCTATGTGCCGAAGAACGACCGTCATTACGATCAGATGGTGCAGGCGGCGCGGAGCGGCTACCAGAATATCGCGGAGGGCAGCGAGGATAGCGCCACCAGCAAGAAGTTGGAAATGAATCTAACCAATGTCGCCCGCTCCAGCATCGACGAGGCCCGCAAGGACTACCTCAAACACCTAGCCCGCCACGGCTTGCGACAATGGCAGGAAGGCGAGCCCGTCTTCACCGAAGCCCGCAACCTGCGGCCCAAGACCCTGGCAGAGGCTGCCGCCTGGGTGAACCAACCCGGCACTGCGGAGCCCACCGAAGAACGAGCCGCCAACCTGGGAGCGATCCTCGCCACCCAAGCCCACTGGCTCACCGAGCGCCTGCTGGACCGCCAGGCCCGCGATTTCGAAGCCGGCGGCGGCTTCTCAGAACGCCTCTACCGCGCCCGCACCAAGAAGCCCCCCGGCCCGCTCTGACCCCCTGTCCGTTCCGTCCGTTAAGTCCGTCCACCCGCCTCAAGCCCCACCCCTCTGAAGGCGACAAATTGTGGGAATGCATGAACATGCCGCCTTGACAAGCCCCCAACCCCAAGCCACAATGCCGCCATGAGCACCTACACGGCCATTCTGGAGCCATCCGCAGACGGCACGCTGCACCTGCCGGTGCCCGCGGAGTGGCGGCATGGGGCGATCCGGGTGAAAGCTGAGATGGAACCTGTGATCTCGCCAACCGCCGCTCCCGCGAACTTGAAGGGTTTCGGCTGCCTGCGGGGTAAGATCGCGATGGCGCCCGACTTTGACGAGCCACTGGCCGACTTCAAGGACTACACCGGATGAGATTGCTGCTCGATACCCACGCCCTGATCTGGTTTTGTGAGGGCAATCCGTCGCTCAGCCCAACGGCGCGGGCGGCAATGGAAGACCGTGGGAACGAGTGCCATGTGAGCCATGCCACCGCTTGGGAAATGGCCATCAAGCTCAGCCTCGGCAAGTTGCGGCTGCAACCGGATTTCGAAGCGATGTTTCCCGGCGTGTTGGACGCGAACGGCTTCATCCTGCTGCCAACCGCTCTGGCACACTTCCAGAAGCTGATCGCGTTGCCCTACCACCACGGTGATCCGTTCGACCGTCTCATCATCGCCCAAGCAAAGGTCGAAAGTTTGGCGGTTGTGACCTGCGATCCCCAATTTCCGGCCTACGAAGTCCCGATTCTTTGGTGAGCTAAGACCAGAAGCCGAAACCCCATTAGGCGAGCAGATTCCTGCTTTCGCCGGGATGTTAGGGAAGGATCGTTTCGAGATCGGCAAGCAGGGATTCGATGAGGTCCGCGCCGCGCTGGTTGCGGGTGTGACTCTACGGGCGATGGAGTCCTGTAATCTGGGTCTGGCGCGCCTCTGACCCATCTACCTATCCCACCGATTCGAACAGATTCGCTTCCCGTTCTTGCTGGAACTGGTGTGTGTAAAGCGCGTGATAGTGGCCGTTGCTGGCGAGCAACTCCTGATGCGTTCCGCTTTCGATGATCCGGCCTTTATCGATGACGAGAATCCGATCCGCCGTCCGGATGGTGGAAAGCCGGTGCGCGATGACGAAGCTGATCCGGCCCTGGAAGATCGCCTTCAAACCCTGCTGAATCAACTGCTCGGTCTCGGTGTCGATCGAGGAAGTCGCCTCGTCCATGATGAAGATCCGCGGGTTCGCCAACAGCGCGCGGGCGAAGGAAACCAACTGCTTCTGGCCGGTGGAAAGTCGGTTGCCGCCCTCGCCGACATCGGTATGGTAGCCGCTCTCCAGTGCGCGGATGAAATCATCCGCATTCACACTGCGGGCGGCAGCCTCAATTTCCTCATCCGTGGCCTCGAGCCTGCCGTAGCGGATGTTTTCTCTAACGGATCCACTGAAGAGGTGCGGGCCTTGCAGGACGATGCCGAGGTTCGACTGATACCAGGCCAGTCCGCGGTCGCGCAGGTCGTGGCCGTTGACGAGGATTTTTCCGCCGGTGGGTTCGTAGAAGCGCGCGGCCAGGTTGACGATCGTGCTTTTGCCGCCGCCGCTGGCTCCGACGAGGGCGATGGTTTGGCCGGACTGGACGGTCAGATTGAAATCCTTGAGCACGGGTTCACCATCCGAATAGGAGAAATCGACATGGCTGAATTCGAGATTCTCGATGCCCGCGGGATGACCATCCGGTGCGATGTCCGCCGGGCGGTCCGGCGTGTCCCACAATTTCAATTTTGCTCCAACTTCCTCGCTGTCGCCGATGCCGGGCACGGTGGCGAGCAGGCTGAGCACGCGCTCACCCGCTGCTTGGGCACCTTGCATTTGCACGAGGACCTGGGCGATCTGGTTGATCGGATTGAAAAACTGGCCGGCGTAGAAGATGAACGCAACCAGTGTGCCGAGCGTCAGGCTGCCATCGATCACGCCCGCGCCACCGCGCCACAGGGCGATGCCTGCGGCAACACTGCCGAGTGTGAGCACGATAGGAATATACACCGCGGATTGCAGGGCGTTCTGGATCGAAACGCCATACATCTGCGAGGAAAGCCCCTGGAATTCGCGCAGGTTGTCCTGCTCGCGCACCAGCGTCTTGGTCGTGCGGAGTCCTTGCAGCGCTTCGGCGAAGGACGCGGTGATCATCGAGTTGAACTTGCGGGTGTCGCGCGAGCTGAGCAGCAGCTTTTTCTGGAAGATCGCGCTGACGAAAATGAGCGGCGGCACCACGGATAGAACCAGCAGCCCGAGCACCGGATGCAGCACGACGAGAATGATGGCGATCATGAAAACCAGGCATACCGCCCACACCAGATCGAGGGTGCCCCACGCGATGATTCGCGCGAGCTTGTCGCAATCCGATGTTAGTCGCGAAATCAGCCAGCCGGTCGGGCGGTGATCGAAGTAAGCGAACTCCAGCTCCTGGATGCGCTTGAAACACTCTTCGCGAATGTCATGGCTCATGTTGTTGGAAAGCCCGCCCGCTGAGTTGATGAAAACCCACACGCCGACGGCTAACGAGAATGCAAGAAACCCGTAAACCGCGATGTGCGGCCACAGGTTCAGCACGTTTCCGGCTTTCACCACATCGTCCACCGCCCAGCGGGTGACGAGCGCGAAGCTGGCGTCCACCACCGCGATGGCCACGGCGGAAATCGCGAGCGGCACGAGCAGGCGCTGGTAGGGCAGCGCGTGCCGGAACACGCGGGCCCACAAATTCAGGTCGAGCTTGTCGCTGAAAACATCTTCCTGGGGTTCGTCTTTCATGGGGCGGTCTCTGCTAACATTTCATTCTCCAGTGCGTTCTGGATCGTCCACAGGCGGCGGTAGAGGCCGTCCTGTTCGGCAAGTTCGGCGTGGGTGCCGTGTTGGATGATGCGGCCCTTATCGAGCACGATCACCTTGTCGGCATGCGCCAGCGTGGACAGGCGGTGGGCGATGACCAGCGTGGTGCGCCGGCCATGCCGACTGCGCAGGGCTTCGAGGATCGTCGATTCCGTTTCCGCATCGACCGCGCTCAAGGCATCGTCGAGCAGCAGGACCGGCGTATCCTGCAGCAAGGCCCTGGCCAGGGCCACGCGCTGCCGCTGGCCACCTGATAGAGTGACGCCGCGCTCGCCGACAAGAGTTGAGTATCCTGAGGGGAAGCCGTTGATGGTGTCATGAATGTCGGCGAGGCGCGCGGCTTCACGGATTTCCTCGTTCTCTGCAGCACCCCGGCCGAGGCGGATGTTGTCGCCGATGGTTTTCGAGAACAGGAACGGTTCCTGCATGACGACGCTGAATTGCGAGCGCGCCCATTGCCGGTCCAAATCGCCCAGCTCGCGGCCGTCGAACTTGATGGAGCCGGACGAGTAGTCGTAAAGCCGCAGCAACAAGTGCATCATCGTGGACTTCCCGGCACCGGACGGCCCGAGGATCGCGAGTGTCTCGCCTGGTTCGACAGTGAAGGAAATGCCGTTGATCGCGGCGTTCTCATCAGTGTGACCGAACACGAGATCGGTGACCTCGATTTTCCCAAGGGCTGGCGATGGGGGTGTGGCAGGGTTTTGCGGTGCGCTTTCCTCTGGCTCGGACAGGATCTCTCCCATGCGGTTCAGGGCGACCACGGATTTTCCGAGATCGGTGAGCGTGCGCCCCATCTGCCTGACCGGCCACAGCAGCATGTTCAGGAACATGATGAAGGCGAACAGGGTGCCAACCGTGAGCGTGCCTTGGGAAATGAAAAAAGCGCCCGTGAAAAGCACGATGCCCTGCTGGATCAGCACGATCAGATCCGAGGTGGACCAATACCAGGCCATCAGGTGCAGCAACTTCAGGCTCCGGTCGCGGTAGAGCTTGTTTGGCTCGGCGAATTTCGCGATTTCGAAATCCTGCCTGGCAAACGCGCGCACCACGCGCAGGCCGGTCAGGTTTTCCTGAACCACCCGCGTGACCTGGCCCTCCGACTCCGCCACTTCGGCAAACAGGTGCTTCACCTTGCCGATGTAAACGTAGCCGAAGGCGATGATAGGTCCGACCAGGACGAAGGAAACGAGGGTCATCCGGCCGTCCAACAGGATCATGATCGGCAGCGCGGTGAGCAGTAGCAGCACAGCATTGCTTACATCCACCACCTGCGAGGCGAGTGCCAGGCGCAGCGTTTCCACGTCGGATGTGCAGCGTTGGATCAGGTCTCCGGTTTCCGCCCGGTCGTGGTAGCGGGCGGGCAGGCGCTGCAAATGATCGTAGAGCCGGTCCTTGAGACGGCGTGCGATTCCATCCGATGCCTCGGCTGCAAACCGGCCCTTCAAATAGCTGAATCCACCGGCGATGATCGTGAGCAATACCATCAACAGCGCGGGAAACCACAAGCGCTCCTTCACGAAATCCGCCCCGCCCATCAGGCCGATGATCCGTGTGGTAAGCCTGCTTTCATCGGGTTTCTGCGCGAGCGCGAAATCAATCGTCGCGCTCGCTATGAGCGGCGTCACGTAGTTGATCGCGGTGAAAACAAACAGCGCGGCGATGGCCCACGCATACTTGCCGCGGAAGCCACGCATCTGCTGCCAGAGCAGGGCGAGGGGTGCTGTGTTTGTTTCAGTAGTTTGGCGTGTGGCCATGGATTGGATTCGATTGAGTGTGAAGAAGGAAAAAACCCGCTGGGGTGGCGGGCGGCCACTTCAATTCGTTTCGAATCAGCCGCCCGTGCCTGGTTTCGGGGCCGGCCGGGTGTTTTTCAAACCATCAGACAGCGCCCGCTCCTGGAATCCAGGAGACTTGGTAGAAGTTGAGTGGCATTGCTTTCATGAACTTTGAATGGGCGGTGACGCGGCAGGGATTACCTTCCCGATTTGGATGAGGCAAGACAATTTCAGCCTGCGGCCGAATCCGAATGTGGAATACGAGAAGGGCACCAATACCCTGGCGGTTCAAACCCAAGTCCGGATCACGTGGAAGAGGGGCGCCCAGTTGATCCATTGTGGGAATGCATCCGCATTTGGCCAAGTGAGGAGGAAGCGCCATTCCTCATGACGGAGAATCGAGAAGGTTTTTTCCCTGCCGATGCGGATGGAGCCGATATGACCGGATGCGGCGAGGTCATTGAGGATGTTCTGAATGGAACCGCGGAAGTAACCGGTTTGGCGGGCGATTTCCGCCGGGTGTCCTTGTTCGTTGGCCAGCAGCCAAACCATGACTTCGGCACGCGCCTGCATGCCGAAAAGGGCCCGGAGTTTGAAGAGAAAGGTCGCGGGCTGGCTCGGGCGTGGAGATTGGCTCATGCCCCGGAGTTCGATGCCGCCGCGCTCCAGACCGTGCTTGAGAAATACCGGATCGGGCTCTTTGAGAACGCCTATCTCGCCACCGTTGCACGCAACATGGATTGTGAATGCTATCGCGTGGGTGGCGTGGCGGATCATGTGCATCTGGCCGTGGTCTCGCTGCTCGGCCTGTGCGGGGTGCTGGCGTGGCGCCTCCGGGAAGGCCGCAGTGCCGTGACGGTGAGGAAGATCGTGACTCCGCCACTTGGCATGGCTGGCCATGGGTGAGGCGATGGTGAAGTTGCTCAAGGGCAACTGACCGGCGGGCGCGTTGTGACCAACGCGGCCACTGTGCTCCCGGCGCTGACAACAGGGTGGAAGCTTATCCTTCGTAAATTATCTCCTCCGCGTCTTCCCCCGCGACCTCAGAGGGTGGGCATTCACAGGTGATTTCAGAACTGACGGAGGAGGATTTCCGGTCGATTTCAAAAGGGACATGGAAAATCAGCGAAACGGGCGCTCAGAGGTCCTGTTCGATCGCCTTGAGGGTGAGAAACAGCTCGGTCCAGCGCTGCTGTTGCGGTTCCAGTCCGGATTTTGCCGCAACGAGGTGGTGGCGAATGGGGGCCAAGGTTTCCAAATATTCTTGAAACACGTTGCGGAGGGCGTTCTCGTAATCGGACTTGAGCGTTCTGGCGAAACCATCGCAGGTATCGAGCAGCCGCTCCTGGAAATCCGCGACCACCACCCGTTTGGCGAGCCAGCCGACGACGAACCCCGCCACCAGGAACAAGGCCGCCACCCCGAGCAAACCGAGCGGGATCCATTTGATGGCCATGACTCCGCAGAGGCCGGCCGCCGTCACCAACAAGAGCGTGACAAACAAAAACGACTTGAGCGCCCGGTTGCGCCGCAGCAGGTCCTTGGCCAACTGGTTGCGCACCTTGAGATTGCCGATCCCCTCCCGGGCCGCGTGGCCCACCCGCTGCACAAACCAGGTCCGGGCCAGGGCGAGTCTCTCCTCACAGCCGGTGTCGGCCCCCAAATCCACCCCCATCAGCTCGCGCACCTGCTGATCGAGTTCCTGCCGGTGCTCCCGGCACACCGATACCACTTTGTCGCCGTCCTGCTCCGCCACCGCCTCCACCGCAGCCTGCAAGCGCTCGATGAAGACCGAGTCCACCGTTTGGCTGGTCTGATCCCCCCAAAACACCCGGAACAAGGATCGCAGCACGCCGAGCCGCCGGCGAAGGAACATCGCCACCCCCACGGATTCCAGTTGGAAGACCTCCGCCACACTCTTCAGATGCTGGGGCAAACGGACGATGAACTCTTCGCGCAGTTGCAGGATCCGGTTTTCCACATCCTCCAGAAAGCCACCCTGCTGACGCAAGCTGCGGTTTTGCTGATCCAGCCGGTCCTCGAGCGTCCGCAGGGCCGTGGCCACCTGCCCGCGCCAGGTGTCGAGCATCGCACGCCGTTCCGCCGTATCACAAACCATGGCGGAAAGGAAGCTCTCAAGGGCCGGGTAACCGCTGGCCACCAAACGCTTGGTATCCAGGGTGGGACCCTGTCGGGCATCAAATGCCAATTTGGCGGACACCGCGAACACCGGCAGTTCCCGCCCGATTCGTTTCACGGCCAGATCCCGGAGATGGCCTTGGATGACGCCGATGTCGGCGGGGTCGGCCCGGTCGCATTGTTGGACCACGAGGATCACGCGGTTGAGGGTGTCCGGGGCGAGTCTGGAAATCATGTTCCAGCCGGGGGCCCCCCATGGATTGGCGACGGGCAGAACGATGGCCACCAGCTCGGCGGCGCTGAGGAAGCGTTCGGTGACTTGGCTGGAGTCGGTGGGGAAAGCCTTGAGCCCCGGAGTGTCGATCAGGTTGAAATCACGGAGTCCGGGGAGCGGGCGATAGGCCTCCCTGAGTTGGGGCAGCACTTCCACGTCGCGCGGGGGGTCGCCATGCCGATACCATACCACCTGGTTGGTTTCTGGGAGGTTGGCCATTGGGCAGAGGTGGGTGCCGAGGAGGCCGTTGAAGAATGCGGACTTGCCGGCATTGACCTCGCCGCAGGCCACGAGGAGGAACGGGGGGCCGAGGCCGGTGGCGAGTTCGGTCAGCGGCAGTTGCTTGGACAGTTCGACCCCGCATTGACGGCCGAGGGCGGCGATGTCCGCCATCAAGCGGGTCAAGCGTTGGCGTGTTGCAAAGTAACGCTCGCCGAACATGGTTCAGACCTTGGAGGGGCGGACGGCTCAGGGGGCGGAGGAGAGCGGCTGACCGTCAGCGCCCCCCATTGAAACCGGCATCAGCGGAGGAGTGCCGGGAGCGGCATGGGCGGTGGTGGCGGGCTCCGCTTGCATGGCGAGCAATTGGGAAACCGTGATGAACTGGAAGCCGCGCTGCAACAAGCCGTCCAAGGTGGCCGGCATGGCATCCACCGTGGATCCGTGGAGATCGTGGGCCAGGACAATGCTGCCGGCAGTGGTGTGGCTCAGGATGCGGGCGCAGACCACGCTGGGCCCGGGCCGTTTCCAATCGAGCGGATCGACGTTCCAGAGGATGGTGGGGTAGCCGAACTCGGCAAACACCATTTCGCGCTGGCGCTGGAGAAGCCCGCCATAGGGGGGGCGGAGGGTGCGTGGTTGCACCCCGGCGGCGCGGCCGACGGCGTCCCGGCAGCGGGTCAGATCGCTGCGGACCTCGGAATCACTCAGTTTTGTGAACAAGCGGTGGGTGTAGCTGTGATTGCCGATTTCATGGCCCTCGGCCACGGTGCGGCGGACGATTTGCGGGTAGAGGTCGACATTGCGGCCGATGACATAGAAGGTGGCCTTGATGTTGCGGACGCGGAGGATATCGAGCAGGCGCGGCGTATTCTGCGGGTTCGGCCCGTCATCAAACGTCATTGCGATATATTTGCCGCTCACCGGGACCCGGGAGAAGGAAATGCCGCCCTTTCTGGAGAAATCGGATGAGAACGCAAAGTCGGGGTTGCGCGGTACCGGGCCACGCACGGGCGGGGTGCGGTAGTCGGTGTTTTTGCCGGTTTTCAGCGGAGTGGAGGCCGCCAGCGAGGTTCCGGTGGCCGTCGGCGGCAGGTCCGGTCGGCAACTCCCCAACGAGGTGCTGAGAAAAGCAAGGCCTACGGCGGAACACAGATGTTTCATATAGCGGTGGAGGATCGGGCGCATGGGGACTGAGCCCGGACCTTCGCCTATATCCGCCGATTGTCACGCCCGGATTTGGAAAATCTTCAAGGTTTTTCCACGGTGAGTCGCATGAAACGCCGCGGACTGGAGGAGATGAGGTGCTGATCGACTGCGGTGACCAGCCAATAGCCGCCCATATCCACCTGTCCGATCGGGATGGCTTCCGCGGCCCATGACCCCGGACTCATGTCGTCGCTGCATTCCACGCTGTGGATGACGTCGGTGGCGTTTTTGTTGCGGCGGTAGCTGAGTGTGAGGGAACCGTCCTGAAGCCCCGCCACCGGCAGTAAATGGGCGTCGGAGACCTTGGGATCGAGCGCTTGGAGGTATTCGAGCAGGTTGGGGATGCCGTCTCGGTCGGGGTCGGCCAGATCGCCACTGACGTCCGGGTTGAGCCACTCGGCGACGGTGAAATGGGTGGCTCGCCACACCTCGTAGGGTGGAGGTTCCGGCTGGGTGAGCTTGACGATGCGGGACTCCGAGGGGCTGCCGTTGACGAACACCGTGACCAGGGTGTGGCCCAGCGGGAACCCGGTGATCGGAGTGGAGGTGAACGCGGAGGCCGACCAAGCGGTGCCGGGACTGAGCACCATGGTCTGGCCGCCGTCGGTGGCGCGGAGGTGGACGACTGGATAGTTGCTCGCGGAGTTTCTGGCACCGGTGCCGCCGGAAGCCTCCGAAATCCCGCGAAACCGTGAACCGCCGAGGGTGATCGCGTTGCCGGCCAGTACCGTGGCGGGCACGCTGGTGAGCAAGGGGCGCACCTCAGCCGCAAATCCGAGTCCCGGATCGTAAAGCCCGGCGCAAGCCAGGGGGGCGGTGTCGCCGTCACCGCCGCAGATCAATATTCGACCGTTCGCCAGCAGCGTGGCGGTGTGGGAGGCGCGTTTGGTCTCCAGCAGCCCGGTTGCCCACCAAAGTCCGGTGAGCGGATCATAAACGTCGGCCAAGTCGGTGGGACCTGCGGCATTCTCACCGCCGGCCAGCAAGACCTTGCCGCTGGGCAGCAGCACGGCGCGGTGGCGGGCACAGGCGTGGGGGGAGTAAATCGGCGAACTGGCGGCAGTCCATAGGCCGCTCACCGGCGAATAAATCTGCGCGGAATTGAGGAAAACCGTGCCGTTCACTCCGCAGGCGACCAAGACGCGGCCGTCGTGGAGCAGGACCGCGCTGTGGTCGCTGCGGGCGGCGGTCAGTGCACCGGCAGGCGTCCAGAGCCCGGTGACCGGATCAAACAACTCCGCCGTGGCCAGGGCGGCACCGTTTTCACCGCCGGTCACCAGCACCTTGCCGTTGGTCAGCAGGGTCGCGGTATGGCCGGCGCGGGCTGTTGCCAAGCTGCCGGTGCTGGTCCACAAGCCGGTGAGGGGGTGATAGATTTCGGCGCTGGCCAGGGCTCCGGCGAGGTCGCGCCCGCCGCTGACCAGCACCCGGCCATCGGCCAGCAGCGTGGCGCGGTGTTGATAGCGGGTGGTGTGCATGGCTGCGGTGGCCACCCACAGCCCGAAGGTCGGATCAAAGAGTTCGGCCTGGGCCAGTGGTGCGCTGTTCC
>JAIPKB010000172.1 GCA_021733795.1 Akkermansiaceae bacterium
TTGCGCTGGAGGTCTTGTTCAACCCGAAAACGACCCAGTGGATTCCCAGCTACGACGGCCGCAACAAGGAGCCGCTGACGCTGCCGGTGAAATTCCCGCTGCTGCTCGCGCAGGGAGTGGAAGGGATCGCGGTGGGCTTGGCCTGCAAGGTGCTGCCCCACAATTTCAACGAGCTGATCGAGGCGTCGATCGCCGTGTTGCGCAACGAGCCGTTCTCCCTGCTGCCGGATTTCCCCACCGGCGGGATCATGGACGCCGGCGATTACCGCGACGGCCTGCGGGGTGGCAAAATCCGGGTGCGGGCGCGCATTTCCACCGAGAAAAAGGGCCTGCTGCGGATCACCGAGATTCCCTTCGGTACCACCACCGGCAACCTGATGGAGTCAGTCGTCGCCGCTGCGGACAAGGGCAAGATCAAGATCTCCCGGATCGAGGACAACACTGCGGCGCACGCCGACATCCTGGTTCATTTGCCAGCCGGCGCCGACCCGGAGACCACCCGCGACGCCCTGTTCGCGTTCACCGACTGCGAACTTTCGATTTCCCCAAACTCCTGCGTCATCACCGAGGGCAAGCCGCAATTTCTCGGGGTTTCGGAAATCCTGCGGCGGGTGACCCATCAGACCCGCGACCTGCTGCGCCAGGAACTGGAAATCAAACTCGCCGAACTCGCCGAAAAATGGCACTTCAGCTCGCTGGAGAAGATTTTCATCGAAAACCGCATCTACCGCGACATCGAGGAATGCGAAACCTGGGAGGCGGTCATCCAGGCCATCGACCTGGGCCTGGAGCCGTTCAAGAAACTCCTCAAGCGCGAGGTCACCCGGGAGGACATCGTCAAACTCACCGAGATCAAGATCAAACGCATTTCCAAGTTCGACTCGTTCAAGGCGGACGAGGAAATTCTCGGCCTGGAGAAAGCCATCGAGGAGACCGAGAAAAACCTGCGCAATCTAACCAAGCACACCATCCGTTGGTATTCGGAACTGATGAGGAAATACGGCAAGGACCGCGAGCGCCGCACCGAGATCGCATCCTTCGAGCGGGTGGACCGGGTGCAGGTCGTTGCCGCCACCGAAACCCTCTACCTTGATGCCAAGAACGGTTTTGCCGGCTACGGTCTCAAAAAGGAGGAACCGGTCGAGAAATGTTCCACCATCGACGATATCATCACCTTCACCCAGGATGGCAAGATGCGGGTGCTCAGGGTGACGGACAAGGTGTTCGTGGGTCAGCGTCCGCTGCGGGTGGCGGTGTTCCGCAAGGACGAGGACCTGATCTACTCGATGATTTTCCGCGACGGCCGGGACGGCCCCATCCTGGCGAAGCGTTTCACCGTGGGCGGCATCACCCGCGACAAGGAATACGACCTGACCCGTGGCACGCCGGGCACCCGGGTGCTCTACTTCGCGGTCCACAAGACCAACGAGGAAAGCTCCGCCCAGATGTTGCTGGTCCACCTCAAGAGTGCCCTGCGGATGCGCAATCTGATCCGTCCGCTGCATTTCGCCGAGTTCGGCATCAAGGGCCGCGCCAGCGGCGGCAACCTGGTCACCAAGCACGGCATCGAGAAGATCGTCCGCGCCCCCAAGGACTACGATCCATCCGTGGGAGCCTGAGCCACAGAGGTGGCGGCCAAGGCAGCGCCGCACCGCCGGTGTTTCGGTGTTTCGGTCAGAGAGAAAGGGCCAGTCGCTACGCGACGATGCTTTCTCTCTTTTATCGGAGCATAGCCGTCCCGGCTGTGTTGGAGAACGGGCTTCCAGCCTGTTCTGAGCCTCAGAACTCAGTAAACGACCTCGTTTATGTCAAAGAGACGAGCAAGTTCAATTCCCTCAAGGGGTAGGGCGGGGTGGCCTCGCCGCGCCCACTTGTCCGCCGGATGGCGGTGTAAATGGAGGGAGAAGAATTGATTTACGATTTTTGATTTTTGATTTTTGATCTGCGATTTAAGAGGAGATGAATCACTCCATTTCTTCTTTTCTATCGAAATTCTAACTCAACTATCGTAACTCATAAATCCATCGGCCCCTCGCCCCGCCGGGAGCTTGTCTGAGTTCAGGATTCATCTTTCTCTTTCGCCCTCAGCTCCCGCCGCCGCCAGGATGGCGGGGAGAATGGAGGGCGCTTGATGGGTGAAAAGCCAAGCGCGATGCCATTCGCTGCATCCTGATCGCCTCAGGCCACGCGGCCAGTCACGGCGCGGCGAGGCCGCCGCGCCCTACCGGGAATCCGACTTGCCTCACATCCCGGCTCTTTTGAGGTCTAACACTGATTTCTGAACCCAGCGGCCGCCGCCGGTTCTGGCGCTGGCCCGCTGGCGATCGTTTCTCCTGCGCCCCGATCAAGAGGGGGCACCATCAAGCGTGCCACCACCTCCGGCGGCGAGGCGCGCGGCGATGCGGCCGGCGGCAGGAGTGATCGAGAGACCGCCGAGATTCGTGCAACGCAACTCCCGCGGCATCTGGTGGGCGACTTTGTTCATCGCGACGATGACCTCATCGAGGGGAACCAGTGGATCGTAGTCGGCGAGCGCCATGTTGGCGCAGGCGAGTGCATTGGAAGCGGCCATCACATTCTTGCCGAGGCAGGGAGCCTCCACCCGATTGGCGATCGGATCGCAAACCATGCCGAAGCAGTTCTGCAAGGCCAGCGATGCGGCCGCCAGTTGTTGTCGGGTGTTGCCGCCGGCAAGATGCACGATTGCGGCCGCAGCCATCGCCGAGCCAGAGCCACACTCCGCCATGCACCCGCCTTCTTCCGCGGCGAAGGTGGCGTCCCGGGCAATGAACACTCCGATCAGACCGGCCACCAGCAATGCCTGGGCGCGTTCGTCCTCGGATTTCCCCAGCACGTCGGCCACCGCGAGCACCGCGCCTGGCATCGCCCCGCAGGAACCAGCCGTAGGAGCCGCCACAATCACCCCCATCGAGGACTTAACCTCCATGATGGCGCTGACGTAGCGGATGATCCGGTTTCCGGCATCGCCCGGAACCAGGCGACCTGCGGCTTCGGCTTCGGCAAAACCCGGGGATTGGGCCGGGAGAATCCGGTCAATGTAACGGGTACCTTTCAAGCCGGTCGCCACGGCATCGGCCATGATCACGGCCAGTGCCTTGGCGCGTTCGAGAACCTCATCGCCGGAAACTCCGCCACGGGCGCCCTCGTAGGCGGCGGCGGATTGCCAGAGCGGGAGCGTCGCAAAGTCCGGATGGGCGGTCATCTCGCCGCACCTCGTGAAGGGCACGGTGAGATCCTTGCGGGAAAGCACCGGCAACACGGCCGCCAACTGCCTCACCCGCGTGGCACCCAATGCAGCGGCGAGTTTCTCCACCTCGGCCATGGGTAGCGGTTCACGGGAGTCAAAACAAAGCAGACCGCCGCCAACCGGTCCCGGTTGCCAGCGCACGGCTTCCGAGGCGGCTGCCAATGGCGATTCATCCACACTTTCACCAGCCGGCTGGTGGCCCAGCCAGAGCAGCGAACTGTGCAGATCCCCGCAGCCGCCGAGCGGGACCTCGTCGATCGCCTGAAGCTCGATCATGCCGCCTCCGGTGGAAATGGCGTCCAGCCGGCAGGTTGCGCCCTCCGGGTCCTCCAGCAAAATCCGATAGAAGTTCGGGTGGGGGGCGTCGTAGGATTCGTAGCGGACCTCCACGCTGATCCCGGCGGCGGCAAGCGCCTGCGGGTAGGTTGGCAGGCGGGCGTCATCCGGTTCCCAGCCGAGAATCCCCGAATAGAGCCCCAGATCGGTGCCTTGCTCGCGGTGGGTGGTGACCAGCGAGCCGTTCGGGTCGTAGCTCACAATCAACTTGGCCGGCCGACCGGCCATCAGGTCCCGCGCCAGCCGGCCGATCCGGTTCGCGGCGGCCGAGTGGGAACTGCTTGGCCCGCGCATGACCGGGCCGAGAACATCGTTAAAAATACTGGGAGGTGCTTTCATCTGGATCGGGTCATGGGAGGCTTGAATTCTGGCGAGGCATGAGTGGCACGACCTCCGCTCGCGGAGTGTATCCGCTCTCCGCCGGAATTCAAGGCCGGCTTGAAAATTCCTTGGAGGAGCACCGCGCCATCCAAGGCGGGCTTGAGCTTTCCGATAATCACAACACCCGTAAAACGCCAGAGCACTCGACCCCTATCTCCGCTACCAGATAATCCCAGAACTCGGTCTTGATGACGGTTTCGGAAATGGCGTCAGGCGGCAAAAACCGCTCCATCTCCGCTTGAAAGCCGGAACGCAGACCGGGATCCCCCGCGAGCTGTTGCTGCCGTTCCTCCAAGCGTTTGCGAAACTCTACGATGGTCCGGTGGTGATCCGCTATTTTGATTGGCACCAATTGGTCAGGCAGTTGAATTCCCTGCTGCCGGAGCCAGACGATATCCCACAAATCACGGTTTTTCAATCGATTCGGACGCAAGGCAAAGGCAAGGATCTTATCGGCGAGGATTTCCTCCCGACTCGACGCACGCACAATCAATCCGGAAGTGCCCATCTCGACGCCATAAGGGTTGCGCAGCAGCATCGGACACGGATCGTGGCTTGGAACGGCGGCAATATCGAGGTGAATGCGTTGGCCCGGCAGATCGGCGCGTTCCGGCCGGGTTTGAATGCGGATCTTCCAGGTGTCAATGTTCCCAACCTCGCGGACCGGCTCGCTGACCTCGACGCGAAGGCCGTATTTTGCGTGGAGTCGGCCAACTAACAAGTCAGCCACTCCCGCCAAGTCCTTCCGGTCAAATCCAGCCCCGCCTGCGAAGTCAAGGTCTTCGCTCAAGCGGCGGGAACCATAGCAGGCACGCAGGCAGGTGCCGCCAATGAAAGTGAGGCGGGCCAGCAAACCGGCCGAACTCAGTTCCCGCAGGATGTCGTGGTGGAGGAGTTCCTTTTCGACGACCGGCCGGAGAGGGGCAAGTGCGCGTTGGTTCTTGATGGCTTCTGCCACGAGTTGGTCAAACAAGTTCATGGGCGGCATTCCAATCGATGAGATCCAGATTACGGCGGGCATCGCGCATGTCTTCCAGCGCCTGCGCGACGGAGGCCCGCCAAAGCCGGCAGCGCGGGTCGTAGCTGAGAGCCTCATGCAAGCGCTCCGGAGTCTTGCAAGTATGAATGAACTCGATGGTGCCAAACCGCCCGCAGGCAATCCGGCCGGACCGCCCGGCGGTCATGAGCGTGATCCAGTTCATGGGAACTTGAGAAATAACCCCGGCGTCGCTCAGAACCGATTCCAGACTGAGGTAGTTGAACGTATTCGCCCGCAGGCGGGCGGCGGCATGGTAGAGCACCAGATCCGCCGGATAGCCGGCCTGGGGAAACAAATAGAGACCCCGGCACAGCCGCTCCAACCCACCGTTGGCAGCCACCCGGCTCACCAGCGTCTTGAACGCACCCGGCGGATGCCCAGGCAATAGCGCCGCAAGGTCCGCCAGCGTGAACAACGCGTGTTCCTCGTCGGCCAACGCTGCCAAATCCCGTTCGAGGGTTCGTGAAGGATGCATTAGGTTGACAGTAGGTTACAAGAAACGACACCAAGTGTCAACCTGAAAATTTCCTGTTTCCTGTCTCAAATTCCCCCCCTCCCCTACTCCACCTGGGTGGCTTCCTCTTCCCACTTGGCTTCGGCGTCGGTGAAGTAGCGGACGCGGACTTTCTTGTATTCCTTGGAGGAGAACAGCGCCATCCATTCGGTTAGACCGGTGGCTTCGGCGATGGCGGCCAGCGTCTGGCGGCATTCGTCCTCGCTCTTGCCGTGGACCATGGTGAACAGGTTGTAGGGCCAGTCCGGGTAGCTCGGGCGTTCGTAGCAGTGGCTCACCGCACGGAAGCCCGCCATCGTGACACCCATTTTTTCAAGCGCCTGCGGGTCTCCCTGCGGGCCGGCCCAGACACCCATCGCATTGGCGCCGAAGCCCGCCTTGCGGTGGTGCAACACCGCCGCAAACCGCCGCATCCGACCGCTCGCCAGAAACGCCTCGTGCATTTCACGCAGAGCCTCGAACGACACCCCCAGCTCCGCCGCCACATCCAGAAACGGGGTGGGCGTCACCGCCAGATCGCGCTGCAGTGCCCGCACAAACGCGATTTCCACCGCAGTCAGCGGCACGGTCTCGGTGCGGTTCTTCTCGCTGTAGGCCGGTGCCGCCTGATCGTCGGGTTTGGCGGAACCCTCGACGTCGAAGCGGACGCCGATCTTGTGCAGCTTGAGGGTCGGCAGCAGGCGGGTGGAGAGAGCGCCGGATTGCTGGTGGAGAATCTCGACCGTGCCCTCCAACCCGAGCCGACTGGTCGGTGGGATGGCGATGGTGTACCAGAGGTTGAACTCGTGGTTGCGCAGGTAATTGTGACTCACCCCCGGATGGGCGGACACCACGGCCGCCGCCTCGTCCACCCGCTCCGGAGCGATTTTTGCCGCCACCAGGCTGGATGCGTAGCCGAGACTGCGGGTGTCGAAAATCGCGCTGATCTGGCGGATGATCCGCTCCTCCTTCAGCCGCTTGATCCGGGCGATCACCTCGTCCTCCCCCACCCCGCTGCGCTCGCCGAGTTCGGCAAACGGATGGGCACAAAACGGCACCGCCTCTTGCAGGCGGCCTAACAACGTGGCATCAATCGGATCGGTAACAGCGGACATCGTGGCGCGAGTCAAGCGGCCGCCCGCCGGTGTGAAAAGAGAAATCTGTCCGAATCCGGCGGGTCACCTGAGTTCAATGGCAAAATGTGCGGAAACACCCCATGCGTCGTTACAAAATCCGTTCGAGTTGTGGCTTTTCATTCCGGATCTTCCGTGATACCGCCCGTTCCGGCCAATGAATGAGAACACCAGAACCACGCTTCCCGACTGGATGCGGCAACGCTTCAGCGATGGCCAACGGTTTCTCATGTTGTGCCTGGTGGTGGGTTTCCTCTGCGGACTGACCGCGGTGGTCTTCCATCTGTCGATCCACCACTTGTTCGGTTGGCTGTGGCAAGTCGCACAGTCGATGGATCCGGTCGGTTTTTGCGCCATCCTGCTGCTGGCGCCTACCCTCGCCGGCCTGCTGGTGGGCGTGGCGGTGCATCGTTACACCCCCGAGGCGGCGGGCAGCGGCATCCCGCAGACCAAGGCGGCCTATTACAACCGGGGCGGCAAAATTTCCGGGCGGATCGGCATCTGGCGGTTTGTGCTGGGTGCGCTCTACGTCGGCTTGGGCAACAGCCTTGGCCGCGAGGGACCCACGGTGCATCTGAGCGCGGCCATTTCCTCGCGGATCGGCAGGTGGGCGTTCCGCGATCCCGCACGGGTCCAGGCGATGCTGCCGGTCGGCATGGCCGCGGGCATCGCCGCCGCGTTCAATGCCCCGCTCTCGGCCCTGACCTTCGTGTTCGAGGAGTTGCTGGACAATTTTTCGATGAAGGCGCTCGGCGGCATGGTGGTGGCGGTGGTGGTGGCTGCGGCGGTCTCGCGGACGATGTTGGGCGAGGATCCGGTGCTCACGGCGCGGATTGCCGAGGATTACAAGACCTCCGCATGGATGCTGGTGGCGCTGCCGCTGGGGGTGGCGGCCGGCCTGATCGGCCATTTGTTTGTCCGCTGCACCCTGAATCTGCGGGGATGGTTCCGTGACCGGAGTTATCTACCCGGTTGGTTGGCACCGGCGGCGGGCGGCCTCTCATGCGGCATTCTGGGCCTCACCGCGTTCTGGGTCACCGGCCTGCTCGGCAACCCGCAGAACTCGGTCTTCAGTATCGGCTACAGCAGCCTGGAGGCGGCCTTCGAATACAAGCTCGCGGTGGGCGTGCTGGGCGTATTGCTGCTGATGAAGTTCCTGGCGGTGGTGGTCAACTACGCCTCCGGCGGTTCCGGCGGCCTGTTTTCACCAACCTTGTTTCTCGGTGGGATGCTCGGCGGTCTCATCGGTGTGGGGCTTGCCGATCTGGAGCACCTGGGCAACTGGATCCCCGCGTTTCCGGCGGATACCAAGGTCATCGGCGGCTGCGTGTTGCTCGGCATGGGAGCCATGTTTGCCGCCGTCGTCCGCTGCCCGTTCACCTCACTGATCATCATTTTTGAAATGACCGGAAACTACTCGCTGATTCTGCCATTGATGGCGGGCAACATGCTCGCCTGGCAGATCGCCCGCCACCTCCAACCGGTGAGCATCTACAACGCACTGCTGCTTCAGGATGGAGTCACCCTCAGGAAACTCCCGGCATTCCGCGGTGCCCAGGACTACCGCAAACTGCCGGTGCAGACGATCATGTCCCACGAGACCTTTCCGCTCTACGCGGTGGAGTCTCCCGCCGCCACCCTCAAACGCATCGCCGCCGAAAACAAGCGCTTCCACGCCTACCCGGTCCTCAATGAAGAAGGACGCCTCACCGGCGTGGTCACCCGCCACCAGTTGCAACATCCCGGTGACGCGGAAAACCTCGCCGCCCTCATCGCCGGCCAGGACCTGCTCACCGTCGTCCCGGATTGCTCGATCCGCGACGCCGCCAACCGGATGATCGTCCGCAACCTCCAACAAGTCCCGGTGGTGAGCCCGCTGGAACCGCGAAAGCTGTTAGGCTGGCTCACCCTCAATGACATCGCCCGCCAGCAAAACGTGGTGGAAGGCTAGCCCTGAAAGGGTGGCCGGGTGATTTCAAGCACGCCCAGGATGCCTTGCAGCGGCACATGCAGCCAGTCGGGGCGATGATCGAGTTCGAGACCGATCTCTTGAATCGCCCGGTCGATGAGAAACGCAGGCAGGATCGCGGTCAACTCGTCCTCCGCTTGTGGCACCACCTCCGAACCGGCCATGCCATCGAGATAGGCTTGCAGGTAGGTCACACTGACGGACCGGTACCAGAGGCGCGCCCACGGTTCGAACTGATGGAGGCAGTCCACCTCCAGGGAGCCGCGCTGAACATGCTCGTGCAACCCGGTCCACGCCGCGTAGTGGAAGGAACGGATCATCCCCGCCACATCCCTCAAGGCGCAGCGCTTGATCGTCCGCTGGGACAATGCCACCCCGGGCTCGCCCTCGAAGTCAATCACCACGAAGTCCTTGCCCGTATATAACAATTGATCCAGATGGAAATCCCCGTGGCAGCGGATCCGGCGGGCCGTGATCGGCCGCTCGCCGGATGCGCGATAGCATTTCATGATTTCCGGTTCGAGATCGATCACCTGTTGGGCCAGCGCGGCGATCCCGGGCGGCAGCGTCGCCAGCCGCTTGCCCAACAATCGGAGGTTTTGCGAGGCGCGGTTGCGCATCGACTGGAACAGGCCGCGAACATAGTGCGGCGTGAATGGCTCCGGGGCGAAACGCGGTAAATCGGTTGCCGCAGCCAGCGCCAGATGCAGCTCCGCCGTGCGCTCGCCAAGCACGCTGGCGGCATCGAGATACGGCCCCACGGCCTCCTCCACCACTGCCGGCAGCTTGCGCCGGGTCAGCCCGGAAACCATCATCTCCAACACCGGGGCGACCCTTCCGTCCGCCACCGCGGCGGCGGCGTTCTCGTAATAACAGCCCAACGTTTCGAGCGTGAACTCCCAGGCATTGCGGGAGTTTGGAATAAACTCGTTGAGGATCCCCAGATTGAAATATTCGCCGGCCGCATCGGTGAATCCCAGCGAGCCCGCCACCCGTTGGGAATGGGGGAATTCACGCAGCGTCAGCAATTCGCCCACCTCCTGGTCCGGGTTTTGGCCGGGGTAGAGATGGCGGAACAACTTGAGAATGAACTTGTCTCCGAAGACCACCGAGGAGTTGCGGCCCTCGGCCTTGCATGGGTGGGGCTCAGGCAGCCCGGCCCTGCCGCTGACCTGCCGAAACACCGCGGTTCGGGTGGGCTCGAGTTCTCCCGCCGCGCTCTTCAGCCGCCGCCGGTTGGCGATGAGCTTGAGCAACGCACTGCAAAACTCCTTGTTGCCCGCGGCATCGTACAGCACTCCGCGTCCGCTGCCGGACGGCAACGAGATCTCGCAAATCACCGCACCCGCATTCCGGTCCCGCAAAGCCGTCGCCTCACGGCCGCTGGCAAACGCCAGAGGCACCGTGTAGAGATCGGCCTCACCCTGAACATATTCGACCTGCACCAAGGCAATGAAAGCGGATGCCGTTTCGCAAGGGACGGGAATCACCGTCCGCAGGGAGGCGTGCTTGACGGTCCTCAGCTTCCCCGCAAACCAACGCTGGTGAGCCAACCAGCCCGGCAGCAGGGCCTCCAACTGGGAGCGTCCCTTGTCCTCCAGCACCGAGGTCCAGTCGTCCGTCACCTTGATCACCCGTGGCTCGCCAACCACTCCGGGCAAGACAGCCGCCACCGCCTCCGTGCTGCGGTCCTCCAACGAGAACCAAAACAACGCATGAGGGCTCAAGGTGAGAAAATACGGTTTGTCCGTGATCGCCGGAAACTCCATCCGCCCGAACAACTCCACCGGCACGTGGCCGATGAACGGCTCCAGATCCAACTCGATCGGCTGCACGAAGCGGGACAGGTTGGCCACCACCAGGATGGTTTCCTTTTCGAAACGAAGCAGATAACTCAGAATCCGGTGGTTCTCCGGTTGCAGAAACTCGCACTTGCCCTCGCCAAAGGCGCGCCACCGTTTCCGCAGGGCGAGCAGACGGCGCATCCACCACAGCAGCGAATGGGTGTTGTGCAGTTGCGTCTCCACATTGACCGACTCATAATGGTATTCCAGATCGTAAATGAGCGGCAGGTAGAGCGACTGCGGATTGGCCCGCGAAAACCCGGCGTTTTTTTCGGAACTCCACTGCATCGGCGTACGAACCCCGTTGCGATCCCCCAAATAGATGTTTTCGCCCATCCCGATCTCGTCGCCGTAATACAGCACCGGGGTGCCCGGCAGCGAGAGCAGCACCGCGTTGAGCAGCTCGATCCGGCGGCGGTCGTTGCCCAACAGCGGCGCAAGCCGGCGGCGGATACCCAGGTTGAGCCGGGCGCGGTTCACTTGGGCATACGCCCGGTACATGTAGTCGCGCTCCTCGTCGGTCACCATTTCCAGGGTCAACTCGTCGTGATTCCGGAGAAACAGCGCCCATTGGCTGGTCTCGGGAATCGCCGGCGTCTGCTCCAGGATGTCCACAATCGGCGTGCGATCCTCCATCCGCAGCGCCATGAACAACCGCGGCATCAACGGGAAATGAAATGCCATGTGACACTCGTCGCCCTTGCCCTCGCCGAAATACGCCACCGCGTCCTCAGGCCATTGATTGGCCTCGCCCAGCAACATGCGGTCCCCGTATTTCTCATCCACGTGTTTCCGCAGGCGCTTCAACGTGGCATGGGTTTCCGGGAGGTTCTCGCAACTCGTGCCCTCGCGCTCGTAGAGATAGGGCACTGCGTCGAGGCGGAGCCCGTCCACCCCCAGGTCAAACCAGAAATCGAGCACTTTCACCATCTCGTCATAGACCTCCGGGTTCTCCCAATTGAGGTCCGGCTGGTGCGAGAAAAAGCGGTGCCAGAAATACGCGCCACCCACCGGGTCCCACGTCCAGTTCGACACCTCGATGTCCTTAAAGATGATCCGCGCGTCCTGGTATTTCTCGCTCGTCTCGCTCCAGACGTAGAAGTCGCGCCAGCGGCTGCCGGGTTCGGCCCGCCGCGCCCGCTGAAACCACGGGTGCTGGTCGGAGGTATGGTTGAGCACCAGTTCGGTGATCACCCGCAACCCGAGCCGGTGGGCCTCGCGCAGAAACGTCTTGAAGTCCGCCAGCGTACCGTAATCCGGGTGAACCTCAAAATAGTCCGCCGTGTCATATCCGTCATCCTTGAGCGGCGACGGATAGAACGGCAGCAGCCACAGCGCCGTGATCCCCAGGTCCTTGAGGTATCCCAGCTTCGAGGTCAGGCCGCGGAAATCACCGATGCCGTCGTCATCGCTATCGGCGAAGGCGCGGACGTGGAGTTCGTAGATGACTCCGCTCTTGTACCAAAACGGTTCGGGATTGAGGCCTGGGTGATTGGGATGGGAATTCGACATGTTGTGGGCGGGATTTTCAAGAACCCGGGCGGCGGCCGATGTTCGAGCGCATGCACGGGATGGTTCTGACTGGCGGTCACGGGTACTCGACCAAGATTTCCCCTCCATGGCAACCCTTATCCCACCTTATCCCACCTATCCCCCCCCGGAGCCGCGCATTTTCCGCACCCCTCCGCACAATTTCCGCTTGCCATCCCCACCCCGACTGCTAACCTCCCTCCGCCGCACCGGACCGTTGGATTCCCAAGGGTTTGGCCAACCAGGACCCCATCTGGCCAGGCACCAAAGCCGCTGTAGCTCAGGGGTAGAGCAGCTCATTCGTAATGAGCAGGTCGTCGGTTCAAATCCGACCAGCGGCTCCATTAGGGGAGCGCACCCGCCCTCGGGTGCAGTCAGGCGCGCCCTCGCGGCTGACATTTCCGCGTACCGTTCCACGAACGGATGGTGTGAGCCGTCACCCATCTGTTCGGCGCGAGGGCGCACCGAACCGCAGCCGAGGGCGGCTGCGCTCCCCCTCCACTCGCACCGCCTTCCGGCGGATCAATGGGCGGCAGGGCCGGTGTTTCGGTTCCGCTGCGCGACCGGCGGGTCGGTGAGAGCCGAGCAAAAGCATCGGCGCTTGACCACCCCGGTTGCTTCTGCTGCCCTCGAGCCCTTGAAGCCGGGAATGTGTTCTCGTTAGGTCAAATTCTGCGTCTTGCATCTTGGGTCTTGTCGTCTTGGGTCTGAGGCGAAGCCTCGCTACAGCCATACCGTCAATTCATCTGCTCAACAAACACGAAAAAGCGGGCGTCCCCCAACCGGACAAACTGTGCTGATTTGGGCGTTGCAGTTTGCAGCGCTCCAGCGTCTATTCCCTCATGGCCGACGTCTTCAGTCCTGAAAAGCGCTCCGAGGTCATGTCCCGCATCCGCGGACGTGACACGAAGCCAGAACTGACCCTGCGCTCGATGCTCCACCGGCTCGGCTACCGCTTCACCGTCAACGGCGCGAACAACCAGTCGCTCCCCGGCAAGCCCGACCTTGTCCTGCCGAAATACCAGACCGTCATCTTCGTCCACGGCTGCTTCTGGCACGGTCACGCACACTGCAAACACTTCCGACTGCCGAAGTCCCGCAGCGAATGGTGGCAAGCCAAAATCGAAGGCAACCAGGCCCGCGACCTCCGCACTGAAAATGCCATTCGCACCCTCGGCTGGCACGTCGTCACCATCTGGGAATGCGCGCTCAAAACCGCAGCCGCCCGCGCCTGGCTCACCCATCGCCTGCCAGGATTGTTAGGACCGCCCCCACCCGTCACCGAACCCGCCCCCCTCCCGATGGTCGCCGAAGACGAAACCCCCTATCGCACCGCACCGGCGCG
>JAIPKB010000173.1 GCA_021733795.1 Akkermansiaceae bacterium
CCTACGGCGAACACGCACCAGTGTTCACCTACCATGAAAACAATGGCATGACTTCCATCACCGCAGTGCTGTTTGCCGCGATGGGAGACAAGCCAAAGGATACGGAATTCTTCGCCCGCATGGCCACGGCAGCTTACCCGAATCGCGAATTCGGTCACACCGGACAGGGATTCGCCTACCTGTGGAGCGCCCTCGGCGCGGCCGTCGGCGGACCCGAAACAGCCGCCGAGTTCTTCCGCAAGTCCTCGTGGCACTACGATCTGGTCCGTCGCTCGGACGGGGCGTTCACCTATGACGGCGGCGAACAATACGGTGCCGGGCAGACGGATGACAATACCTACTTTGGGAATAGCAGTTACAACGGACTGAGTCCCGCCGCCAGCTATGTGCTCACCTACTCGCTGCCACTGAAGAAGCTCGTCATCACCGGCCGCGACGCGAATCCCAAGGGCTGGCTTAGCAAGCAGGAAGCCGCTGTCACAGTGGCAGCAGGCCATTTCGATCTCGATCGACGCTCGATGTCCCCCGCGGAGCTGATCACCGCCTTCGGTATCTGGTCGCCGATCGTCCGTGGCTGGGCGGCGCAGGAACTGGCTACACGTCCAGAGTCCAAGACCATGGTGCCCGAACTCATCAAGCTCGCCGAGAGCGGCGATCCGCATCAAATCCAGGCTGCCTGCGAGGCACTGGGACTCATCAACACGGCGGAGGCGCTAACCGTCCTGGTCAAACAACTCGCCCACCCGGACCGCTGGGTGCGCTACAAGGCGGCCGAGGCTGTTAAGAATATGGGCGAGACCGCCAAGCCGGCCATCGAAAGTATCGTCAAGGCGCTCGTGGCGACCGCGGAACCCTCGTGGCCGATCCGTTGGGAAGACCCCGTGCAATGCGCGCACGGCGTGTTGGCTTCCGCAGTATTCTCCGGCCCGCTGAGAGACGAACTCAATAAAGTGGATCCCAAGTTGCGCTACCAAGCCATCCGTTCGGTATCGACGAATCCCGATGGCTGGGCCCGTGCCCAGCTCGAACATTGCTTCCAGAACCAACTCACCGAGGAGGATGTCATTGCACTCGCCCCGGACATACTCGCGGCGGTGGAGAGTCCCAGTCCGGCGGACACCATGTTCAACCCTACGATCCGCATGGCCGGCTTGACGGCACTGACCAAGTATCATTTCAAAGAAGGCATCGCGGCGGCGGTCGGTCTGGCGAAAACACAGGGTGGGCATGGCAGCGAAAGCCGGACGGGCGAGATCATGAAAATGATCACCGGTTACGGATCCGCCGCCAAGCCGCAGATCCCGGCGCTGCGGGAGTTGATTGCCAGCCTCAACGCCGAGGTCGAGAACCGGGAGTTTCCCGGCGATCTCAACAAGCTGCGTGTCGGCGCCGTGGAGGATGCCATCAAGGCCATCGAGGCAGCGAAAGATCATCCCCCACTCCGCAGCATCAAGTCAGCCACAAAATAAATCTATAAATGAAAAACCATCTCATCAAACCCTTGTCTCTCTTTGTATCACTGCTTGCGCTGTGGCCGATGGGCGCTGCTGCACAATACCCGGGCTGGCAGCACTCGGGATCGATGTTCATCCTCACCACACCCGAAGGAGCCGACCTGCCGGAATCGGCGGCAGTTAAGGATTTCCCGCTGCTCGTGCGGCTGAATAAAGAGGCCTTCGATTTTACGCAGACCAAGGCAGGCGGGCAGGATATCCGCTTTTCTGCTGATGGCAAACCGCTGGCGTATCAGATTGAGGAGTGGGACGCTGCGGCAGGTGAAGCAAGCATCTGGGTGAGAATCCCGCTAATCAAGGGCAATGCGCGCCAGGAGATCAAGATGCACTGGGGCAAGGCAGATGCCGCGAGCGAATCCAAAGGAGAAGCGGTATTCAATGAGTCGAATGGTTACTTATGCGTCATGCACCTGAGTGATCCTGAAAATCCGGTCAAGGACGAGGTTGGTTCTATTTCTCCCACCAATTCCGGCGCGATTGCAGCCGACGGAATGATCGGCAGGGCAATGCGTTTTAACGTGCAGAAAGGGGTTAACTGCGGTGAAACCATTACGACGCTTCCTACAGACGCCAGTGACCACACTTCCGAAGCGTGGATCAAGGCTGAGGGAAGTAACGCAATAGCACTGGCCTGGGGAAACGAGTATTGGGTGGGCAAAGTGACCATGCGGGTTGCGAGCCCGCCGCATATCGGGATGGAGTGCTATTTCTCTGGTGCCGATGTCAAGAGCGGTAAGATCCCCATGTCGCAATGGATACACGTGGTGCACGCCTACAAGAAAGGTGATTCGCGTATCTATGTAAACGGCAAGCTCGACGGAACTTCAATTACCGAAAGCGGTCCGCTGGACATCAAGAGTCCTGCAAGGATGTATCTTGGCGGCTGGCACGGCGATTACCAGTTTAAAGGCGATATTGACGAAGTTCGCCTCTCCAAGGTCACGCGGTCCGCCGACTGGGTGAAGATGGAATATGAGAATCAGAACCCCCTGCAGACTTTGGCCGGCTCGCTCGTACAGCCGGGTTCAGATTTTTCTGTCTCTCAGAAGACGATAACGGTAGCCGAGAGCAAGAGCGCCACCGTGACGGCCAAGGCTGGCGGAGCACAGAAGGTATACTGGCTCCTCAAGGAGAACAACACGGAGACCGTCGTCGGGGTGGACAGTTTCTCCTATACGTTCCCTGCCAGACGTGTGACAGGCGATCAGTCGCTTACCCTTCAATTCAAGGCCGTCTATGCCGATGGTGTGAAGACCAAGGACATCGCCATCACCATCAAAGAAACCATTCCCGAGCCGGTCTTCACACTCAAGGCACCGACACAGTGGGATGGACGATCAACCATCGAGGTTTTGCCTCAGATCAAGAATCTCGCGGCGATGCAGGCCGCGAACGCGGGCGACCTGAAGTTCGAGTGGAGCGCCGAGCCCTTCGCGGTCACCAAGGAAGTGGCACCCGGCAAGCTACGGCTGCTGCGTGCGCAGAACAGCGGCAAGCTGACGGTTAGTGCCACGGTGAGCAACGGCGGCAAACCAGTCACGCAGAACGTGGATATCATGGTGACCGAGCCGAAGAGCGACCCGTGGCTCGCCCGCACACCTGGAAAGGATGAGAAGCCCGAGGACGGCCAGTTTTATGCACGCGACGACAAGGGACTGGGCACGCTCTATTACAATGGAACGCTGACCGATGCTGCCGACGCCGTTTTCCTCAAGCTCTACGCGGACGACAAACTCATCAAGACCGAGACAGCCAAGCCCGCAGCGGACAAATCCTACGCACTCTCCACGCAACTCAAGCCGGGCTTGATCCAATACAAAGTGGAGTTTGGCACGAAAACCGGCGGCAAGGAAACCGTTCACCAAACGGTGAATGATCTGGTCTGTGGCGATGCCTACATTATCGATGGTCAATCAAATGCATTGGCGACAGATACCGCCGAAGAATCTCCGCCGGAGACGAATCAATGGATTCGCAGTTATGGCCGTCCTTCAGGTAATAAACCCGCCGCCGCAGTCAACCTGTGGTGTTATCCGGTGTGGAAAGCACAAAAGGGAGAGAAGGCCGAGTTGGGTTGGTGGGGCATGGAATTAGCCAAGCGTTTGGTCGAGAGTCAAAAGGTGCCCATTTTCATCCTCAATGCCGCAGCGGGTGGAACACGCATCGATCAGCACTTGCCTAACCCGCAAAATCGTCGTGATACCAGCGGTGATAATCCATGGACGAATCCATACAAACTTTACGGCAGTTTATTGACACGAGTTGAAGGAGCGAAGTTGACGCACGGCATCCGCGGAATCCTGTGGCATCAGGGCGAGAACGATCAGGGCTCCGACGGCCCGACGGGCGGCTACGGATGGCAGAGCTACCATGAATTGTTCAAGGAAATGGCCGCCTCGTGGAAGCAGGACTTCCCGAATGTGAAGAATTATTATGTTTTCCAAATCTACCCGAACGCATGCGGGATGGGGAGCCAGTGCTCAGGCGACCGCCTGCGCGAAAAGCAACGCACGTTGCCCTATCTCTTTTCCAACATGAGCATCCTCTCCACGCTGGGTGTGCAGCCACCGGGCGGCTGCCACTATCCCCTGGTGGGTTGGGCGGAGTTCGCGCGCATGGTTCAGCCGATCATCGAACGCGACCACTACGGCCTCAGGCCGGACATGTCCATCACTGCGCCCAATCTGAAGCGCGCCGTCTTTGCCAATACCGCGAGGGACACGCTCACGCTCGAGTTCGATCAGCCCTTGATCTGGTTCGACCAACTCGCCAGCCAGTTCTATCTCGACGGAGAACCGGGACACATCGCCAGCGGCAGCACGCGGGCGAATACCCTCACGCTGAAGCTCAAAGCACCTTCCACCGCGAAACACATCACCTATCTCAAAGAAACCAACTGGAACCAGAATACACTGCTTCTCGGCGCGAACGGTCTCGCCGCATTGACTTTCTGTGAGGTGCCGCTCCAGTCCGGCGCGGCGTCCCGCTGATCGAGATTGGCCACGATGATTCCCTGGTGACCATCGGCCCCAAATGAAAATTCCAACAAATAAAATGACAATGAAACCAACTGTAATCCTAACCGCAGCACTGCTGTGTGTCCTATCGCCGGTCTGCTTCGCCGTCGAGGCCGCACCCTCCCCGGCCCGTCAAAAGATGCCGTGGGAAGATCCGTCCTATGCAAAGGATATTTCTGCGACCCAGGCTGATTCGCGAGCCGAAGAACGGGCAAAAGGCGGATGGACAGAGTTCATAAGGCACCACGAAGACCGCAAGTGGTGGGTGACCGAAAAGAACGTGGATATTCTGATGATAGGGGATTCCATCGTATTCGAGTGGTGCCGCGAGGGACACGAGGTGTGGAACGAACATTATGGCAGCCGCAACGCTGTCAACATCGCCTCCAGTGGTGACAGAACCTCGCATATGTTGTGGCATATTCAGGACGGCGGACTGGACGGGATGAAAGACCGGAATCCTAAGGCCGTGGTCATCATGATCGGAACCAATAATCGCGGCGAGCCGGCGAACGAAGGGCGGGATACGGCCCAGGGCGTGTTGGCCATACTCAAAGAAGTCCATCATCGATTGCCCAATTCGAAGATCCTGCTCCTGGCCATCTTCCCCTGCGACTGGAAGCCGACCGACGAAGGCAGAATCCGCAACGACCAGGTCAACGGGATTCTGAAGACGTACGCTGACAACAAAACCGTCTATTGGCTGGATCTTAAAGAAACGTTTCTTGACAAGGACGGCATGTTGCGGAAGGATCTTATGCCCGACGCACTTCATCCCAACGTCGAGGGCTACCGTGAGTGGGCGAAGGCAATGGAGCCTAAGCTGACCGAGTTGCTCGGAAAATGATCAGTTGATTTCAGGCATCCGTTAGCCGCATTCCCAAAAATGAAAAGCGACAGCAAGGACATAATATGAAGATGAAAAAAATACGCTACGCCGCATGGCTGGCTGGATTGATCTCGCTAATGGTATTGTCACAGGCCGGGGCAGAAGAGAAGTTGCCGAGTGAGAAGAGGGAGAAGGTGAACCAGGTGTTTGAGGCGGCTGAGGTGCAGGTAACTGAGGGCCGGTCGCCGATTGCCGAGCCGTATCCCTATGTCAGCACCGGAAGTTTCACCGGACCGGCGGTGCCGGAATCGCCCGATCCCCTGGTTGCCTACCGCTGGCCCAGTCCAAAGGCCACCGATGGACTCGAGATCTATCTGCAGAAGCCCAGCGCTGTTTCAAGCGATACCGCCGCGTCCTTCGACAACCTGGGTTCGTTGACGACCGATCATCCGAATGTCACGGTCAACGGGGCGGGTTCGATCCGAATGGATTTCGGGCGGGAAAGCGCGGCCTGGCTGGAGTTCGACAGCCCGGATTGCCCGGGCGACATTGAAATGAGCATCAGTGAGTACAATCAACCGGCCATCGTTAATCAAATGCCCTTGCACCCGGTAAAAACACTTGCTTCTGTCAAGTACGGCAACACCTACCGGCTGGAGTTGAACAAGGAGCTGTATGAGGGCGTGCGCTTTGGCTGGATCCATGTCCGCTCGTTCACCGGTGTGTGGCATATCACCGGAATCCGGCTGGTCTGCCAGGTCAAACCGATCAACTACAAAGGAAATTTTTCATGCAGCGATCCCATGCTTACCCGGGTGTGGTACACGGGCGCCTACGGAGTGAAGCTGAACCTGTTGAAGGATTATCTGGGCGCTATTCTGATGGACCGGGGCGACCGGCATTCCTGGACCGGAGACTCTCATCCTTCGCAAGCGGCATCCATGGCGGCGTTTGGAAATTTCGATTTTGTCAGGAGCAACCTTGAACGCACCTCGGGAAAGGATTGGATCCTGAGTTACATGCTGTATTGGGTATCGAGCCTGCTGGACTATTACAATAACACCGGGGACACGGAGCTTCTGAATAAATATACGGAAAATATCAGCGCTAAACTCGATGACGCATACACTGCTTACGGGACAAATCCCCAGCTCGGGTTCTATGGCTGGGATGAACGGTTAGCGGGCTTTGAAGTGCAGTCCCGCAACTGCCCGGAAGCCCAGAATGCCTACAAAATGCTTTCAATCCGCGCCTGGAACGATTTCGCCAGAGCCATGGGAAGCATTGGCCGTACGGATCTACGGGACAAATACAATGGGTACGTGACTGAAAAAGTTTCCCAGTTGAGACAGAACGCAACCTGGTATCAGGACTTTGGTGTCCATGCAATGTCCGACGCGGTCAACGCCGGGTTTACCAGCCGGACCGAGCAGGAAAAGATGTTTGCGCTGGAATACAATGACAAGGTCAACCGGGTCTCTTTTTCACCGTTCAACCAGTATTTTATCATTCAAGCCATGGCATCCATGAAGAGGCACGATGATGCCCTCGATTCCGTCCGCTATTTATGGGGCGGGATGATCGAGTATGGCGGCACGACCTTCTTTGAGGCATTCCGCCCCGCATGGGCCAAGGTTCTGGGAAAGAACGACCCGGTACCTAACAACCAGTGCGGATTTACCAGCCTTTGCCATCCCTGGGGCGGTGGAGTGGTCAAATGGCTGAGTGAGGAAGTTGCAGGCATCAAGCCGGTTTCTCCCGGGTTTAAGGAGTATGCTATTGTTCCGCACCTGGGACGGAGTCTCACCTGGGTGAAAGGAACGGTGCCAACGCCACACGGCGAGATCGGGATGAGCATCAATGTTGACTCAGGCGAAATGTCCATGTCTGCGCCGGCGGGAACCATTGGACGGCTTGGCATTCCGAAAATGGAAAAGACCATACGCTCAATTGTGTTTGACAACGTCGTGGTCTGGGATGGCGTCTTTCACGCGGCGAACGGCGTGGGTGGCGCCGAGGAAGACCCGGATTTTGTCTATCTCACCAAGGTCCAGCCTGGAACACATGCGATAACCGTAAAATATTCCGGCACAACGCCCGGTTACGTCGAGCCCCTTGAACATTATGATGTGGATTGTATCAGGCAGGACTCTGCCACGGGCGGCAGCTGGGGTGGTAAATACGGGGCAGAGGGTTATGTGTTATTCAGCTATAACGGCGAAAACAATGATGTCAGGGCGCTTCCCTCGTATGTCAAATCACTGGATATTTACAATCATCGCAGCGTGCAGTGGACCAACCAGACGAGCGACCTGCGGGCTTTGTCGCCGGACAAGAGCAATGGCGTTCCACGGAAGGCAGCGTGCATTTATACCGGAAACGGGGGTCCCACCGATGTCGTGCGCAGTTGGGATGGTCAACCGTTGACGGTTTCAATCGAAGCAAACGGGACCCGCTCCTACCAGGTGGCCTTTTACTTTGTTGACTGGGACAAGCTGGGCCGAAGTATCGCTGTTGAAATGTTTGATGCAAAAACCCTGAAAATGGTGGCCCCGGTTCAAGTGATCAAGGATCATGTCGCGGGCTGCTATCTCATCTACAAATATGACAAGTCGGTGAAGTTCAGGATTCAACAAATCCAGGGGGCTAATGCGGCCCTTGGCGGCATCTTTTTCGATCCGGCGCCGGTAGGAAGCGCGAAATAACGCTTATGCCTGAAGGTGTTAAACGAAACAATAAGGAAACAGAAATGAATGAAGCGCACAAAATGAGAAAGACTCACATGAACAGACACATATCTATTATCTTCGCAGCCATGCTGTTGGCACCGCTGGCTGCGCTGCATGCCGCCGATGCCATCCCGGTTCAACCGCCGTCCAACGACCCTAAAGCACCTGTTAGCCTCGATGCTGACAAAGACACCAAAGCCGTTCCCCTCGAGCGAATGAAGCAAGTCTATGAAGAGGTTAAAACACCCTTCAAGTATGGGGTCGTCATCCGCGGAGAAGCGAACCAGCTCGTCGATTCCCCAAGCGTCTTCCGGAAGGATGGCCAGTGGTACATGGTCTATGTCACCATCACCGGGAGCGTTGGCTATGAGACCTGTCTCGCCCGGAGTGCCGATCTCTTGAAGTGGGAAAAACTCGGAATAATTCTGAGCTTCCGTCCTGATGGGTGGGATCGCTGGCAGCGGGCCGGCTACCTCGCGCTGAGCGATACGACCTGGGGTGGGAGCAATGAACTGGAGACCTACGACGGCAAATATTGGATGTCCTTTCTCGGCGGAGCTCTCCAGGGTTATGAGACCGATCCCCTAGCCATCGGGCTTGTGTGGACGAAAACCCCCACCGAAGCGCGCGAATGGACGCCCCTCGCGGAAAACCCGGTGCTGCACCGCGACCAACCCGATGTCCGTCCCTTCGAGAAGGTGACGCTCTACAAGAGCAATATCATCTGGGACAAGGCAGAGACGCTCGGGTCGCCGTTTGTGATGTTTTACAACGGAAAAATAAAAGACGGCTACGAGAAGATCGGCATGGCCGTATCCGACGACATGGTTCACTGGAAGCGCTACGGCAAGGATTCCGTCGTGGCCAATGGCGAAGACAAGCAAAACGGCATCACCGGCGATCCGCAGGTGGTGAAGATCGGCGACCTCTGGGTGATGTTCTACTTCGGGGCTTTTTGGCGGCCTGGCGCATTCGACACCTTTGCCTGTTCGACCGATCTGGTGCACTGGACCAAGTGGACTCGTCCAGATCTCGTCCAGTCGTCTGAACCGTGGGATCGGCAATTTGCCCACAAGCCCTGGATGGTGAAGCACGACGGTGTGGTCTACCATTTCTATTGCGCAGTGGGCGATCAAGGCCGTGTCATCGCGTTGGCAACCTCCAAAGACTTGAGGGATGAATCCAATGTCGATGCCCCAATGGGCGTTGAACGGGTTGCCCGTCCTGCTACTCAAAACTACAGTTCGCCTGCGGTAACAAACGACGATACCGTGTGCTGGATCCAGGTTGATCTTGGGCGCTCGTTGCCGATCGATCAAGTCAAATTGTTCCCGATTGTCGAATGGGGCTGGCTGTACGCGGCGGAGGACAAAAGAAAGTTTTTTCCAGTCCGATTTAACATCGAAGCATCGGACGATGCCGAGTTCAAGAGCGCCAGCATCATTACCGATCAGACCGCCGCCGATTATACCACTATACCAGATGCAGTCGTCATATTCCCCGGCAACCGCACAACGGGACGGTATGTGCGACTGACCGCAACCCGCCTGAGCGACAAACAGATGGCGCTGATGAAAGTCGAAGTCTGGTCCGGCGGCACAAATGTCGCCGAGGGCTGTCCGGTCGCCGATTCGTTCAAGGGGAATCTGGGCGTGACGAATCTCACGCTCAAGCGGCGTCCGCAAGATGATGTGGTGACCGACAATCCCGGCAACGTCATTCCGGCCGACCAATGGAAGCCGGTTGCTTACAAGGCGCAGGCTCCGCTCGGCGGCGTGCATCTGGCTGATGGACTCTTCAAGACGGCGATGCAAAACAACATCGCCTATCTGATGAACACATTTACTGTTGACGAAATGGTCCGCGACTTTCGTAATCGCGCCGGCAAGCCCAATCCTGAGGGCATGCGCGAGCCTGAGGCGTTCTGGGATACAGGACTAGCCGGCCAGAACGCAGGCCGGTTCCTGATGGGGGCAGGGAATACGCTTCGCTGGATTGAAGATCCCGCCCTGCGTAAGCGCATGAACGACATTGTGGATGTGATTGAAGAGTGCCGCCAGCCCGACGGCTACATCATGGCCTTCCCTGCCAACAACATTTGTGAATGTGAACGCGCCGGCTACACCCGCGCCTGGGTCACGCACGGACTGATCGAAGCAGGGTATGCCGGCAACCCCAAGGCATTTCCTCTGCTGCGAGGCTTTTACGACTGGTTCAATCAATGTCCCTATTTGCCCGAACTCCTGCGCCGTCCCAACCAGAGCCAGCAGGGAACCGTCGCCAACACCCGGCTTTACTTCACACCCATTGGCAAAGCAGAGGACCTGCAGGTGGTTCAGCGATATTTTCAGGAGAACTATTGGCTCGACCAGTTGGCCAAGCGCGATACCGACGCGATCTGGAAATACCCGTATGATCGTCCTCACTGCTACCTGCTTACGGCCATCGAACCGTATCTAGACCTGTATCGCGCGACCGGCAAACGCCATTACCTTGAGGCCGCCATGGGCGGATGGGACCTGTATCACGACAACTGGGAACATATCGGCGGAAGCATCGCCATCTGCGAAGGCGGCTCTTATCCGCCGAAGTCGTATATCTTCCGCTGCACGGGCGAACTGTGCGGGAGTGTCTTCATGGCACGCTTGAGCCAGCGGTTCCACCTGCTCGATCCGGAGCAGGAAAAGTATGTCGGCGAGATTGAGAAAGCCATCTACAACATCACCCTTCCCAATCAGATGGGTGACGAGGTTATTGTCTATCATGCAAGAATGGTCGGCCGCAAGGACGAGCAGCCGAACAAAATAGGCACCTGCTGCGAAGGCCAGGGCACCCGGATGATCGGCTCCATTCCTGAATATATTTACTCCATTGCCCCCGACGGCCTCTACGTGGATTTATTCGCGCCCTCTGAGATCACCTGGCAGCAAGACAAACAAACCATCAAAGTACAGATGATCACCGGGTTTCCCTTCGACAACAACGTAGCTCTGCGCTTCTCACTGGCCACCCCCGTTGCCGCGAAGGTTCGTGTGCGCGTTCCGGCGTGGTCATCCAAGCCCATGGCGCTTCTGGTCAACAACACGCTTGAAGTGACTGGCGTTCCCGGCACCTATGCCACCCTGGAGCGGACGTGGAAAGAGGGCGACCGCATCACGTTTACGCTGCCTGCTGAACTCCGTATGACGCAATATGAAGGCAAGGAAGCCAGCGAAACACAACCACGCTACGCCTTGGAATACGGCCCCATATTATTGGCGGCAGTAGGTGTCGGCGCAGATCGTGCTGAGGCGAGTTTTGACTGCGGCAGCGCCAGTCTGCTCAGCCGCATCAAGCCAGTGGCGGGGCAGCCGTTGCATTTTTCCATTGAAGGCGAGTCCAACTATAGCTTCATCCCCTACTGGGAAGTGGCGTCTAAGCAGACGTTCACCTGCTTTCCGATTGTTACTGAGAAGTGATGAATAAACGCGGGCCATTATGCCAAACCATGAAACACACCACCATGAAACATCGCATGATCGCCGGCCTCGCCGTGCTTGTCACTTCACTCGCCGTCCAAAGCGCGGAACCCAAGACCGGACCTAACACCACGGCGGCGGAGAAGACCAACCCGGCCAGCCAGTGGCGCTCGCAGCCGCCGGCCGATTGTCCGTTCAAACCCTCGGCGTCGCTCACGGGTATTGAATTCACCGGGCGCCACAGTGACTATCGTTGCGGCGACACATTTTACCCATCCTGGGCCAGTGATGGAAATCTCTACTCGCCCTGGACCGACGGCAAAACCGATGGCGACGATTGTCAATCATGGCAAGTCCCGGCCAAGACGGGCCACGCCGTGATGAAAGGCGATGATCCCCTAAAGCTTGAGATCCATAACACCTCGCCGCCTAAGGTGGGAGCCTCCGCGCCATATACAGGTCGCTATCCGGCCGGTTCGCTGGTGCACAACGGCATCTGGTATTATGGCATGTACATGCCGGACTTCGGCGAGCAAGGATACTTCCTCAATTTCCCGAGCAAGTTCATCAGCCCCGACGGGCAGTCTCTGTGGCTGTGCTATTCCGCGAATTTCAGCACCGGCTGGAACGGCGTGAAGCTCAACTTTAATCCGCCGGGCGGGCGCTATGGCTTGTGTCTGCACGAAGTCAGACTACTCAGTCCGCACTCATCGAAGACTGACTGATCACATTGAAACTGCCATGAAACAACTAACCCCTATTTCCCCGCCCTCCGTCTTCGCCGAGGCTACGACAGGCAGGCCGGTCCGACCCAATGGCTCTTTCAGGAGCCTCCCGCAGAAAGCAAACGCCAGCAAACAATATGCACCCATGAAACCAACTGCAATCCTTGCCGCAGCGCTGCTCTGCGCCCTATGCGTCCTGCTGCTCGCCATCCCGGCGCGGGGCGGCCAGCCGGCCATTGATGCGGATGTTATCTTCGCCGAGCGCAATCCCGGCGTGAAGGGAGATCATTACTATTCGAATTTCGGTTACTCATGCACCAACCCCGACGAATGGCTGTACGGCGACGACGGCGCGCGGCTCTGCCGTCTCGATCCCCGAACCGGCCGACTCACGGTGTTGCTGGAGGATGCCCGCGGCGGCATCCGCGATCCGCAAGTCAGCTATGATGCGAAACGGATTCTGTTTTCCTACCGTAAGGGAGGGACCCACCATTTCAACCTCTGGGAAATCAATGCTGACGGCGGCGACCTTCGCCAGATCACCACCGGCGACTGGGACGACATCGAGCCTTGTTATCTTCCGGATGGCGGGATCGCGTTCTGTTCCAGCCGCTGCAACCGCTATGTCATGTGCTGGTATGCGCCGGTGGCCGTGATGTTCCGCTGCGCAGCGGACGGAAGCGCGATGCGGATGTTGTCTTCGAATTCCGTCACGGAAAACACGCCGTCGATCCTGCCGGACGGCCGCCTCCTCTACACCCGCTGGGAGTATGTGAACCGCGATGCGATCTCGTTCCATCACTTGTGGACGATGAACCCCGACGGCTCGGAGCAACAGGTATATTTCGGCAACCAGACGCCGGGCGGGGTGTTCATTGATGCGCAGCCGATCCCGCAAAGCCGGGAGGTGGTGTTTATCGACTCCGGCTATCACGGCACGCCCGAACACGCCGGCAAAGTGATGGTCGTGTCGGAGGCGGGCGGGCCGGACGCCACCGC
>JAIPKB010000174.1 GCA_021733795.1 Akkermansiaceae bacterium
GGTGGTGGCATTCGGAATGGTCCCCACCACAATGCCGAACTTGGATGCTTCCGGGGTGACGAATGCGGTGTTGAGCCGGGCGGGCGGGCGGGCGGGCCATGGGGCGTCGGGGCTGGCGGGGGGGGGCGGCGTTGACCCAGGCGAAGGTGACCAGATTGCTGGCCTTGCTGCGCTCGCCTGAGGCGGAGATGGCCTCCACGATGAAGTGATAGGTCACGCCGTCCTCGAGGTCGAGGGTGACCGGGAATTGCGGTCCCGGGTTTGGCGGCAGGGTGCCGGTGTCATACATCCGGAAATCCAGCGTGGTGGACTTGCCGTCGATCATCACCGGCACCTTCGAGCGGGTTTCAAAGGCCGGACTGAGGGTGGCCGAGATCGTATCGGCGGCCAATCTGCCCACCGCGGCCACGCCCAAATGGAAGCGGGTCACGCCATGCGGCGAGCAGGCCCAGGTGAGGGTGGCCCGGCTGGCGGACAGCGCCTCCACCGGCAGCAGCATCGGCCGGGGCGGCGGCTCAATGGACGACATGCGGAAACTTCCCATATCAGCCAGCGGGCTACCCGTGCCGTTGTCATCGACGGTTTGGATGAAATAGGCCATTTCGCCGGCGTTCACCGCGATGGCTTGGTCGTCGTACATGAGGCCTCCGCCGAAGCCGGCCCGGACGAGTTCCAGCGGTCCGAGATCGACCCGGCGGTGGATTTTCCATTTGTCCTGGACTCCGGCGGTTTCGATTTGGAACTGCGGCGCGACGATTCCGGTGTGATCCAGCGGGCGCGACACATGCAGGTCGAGGGTGGGGCCGGAGGACGGTTTTCCCCAACTGTATTGGTGGGCGGCGGTGGCGGTGAGCAGCTTGCGCTGGCCGCTGGTGGCGGGAGTGGCCTGGAGGGTGCCGCTGGTGAACTGGCTGAGGTTGCCGTGCTGGTCGCGGGAGCGCAGGTGGAAGGTGACGGAATGGTTGCCGGTGGCGTCGGGTAGCTCGACTCGCAGGTCGGTGGTGAGCGTGTTGGGTCCGGAATCCGCGAAGCGTACCGAGCCCAGATAGACAGCGCCCAGCGGGGCGGGTCCCAGCGGCGTGGGTTCGGTGGTGCCGGCAGGATTGATGTTGTTGAGCCGATAGTAGTAGTCCGCACCATCCGTGGCGGCCGAGGTCCGGGTGAGGGTGATCCGGCCATTGAGGAAGCCGGCTTCCGGGGCATCAAGAGCTTCCGTGCCGTCGGTGGAGTCTACCTTCACTGACGGGTTGCTGGTATAAACGCGGATTTCAGTATCGGCTGCGGCGGGCGGGGCCGGGCTGGAGCGGTCCCGCAGGATGGCGGAGGCCGGGGCACTGTGGTCCGAGGCCGGAGCGCCGGGCAGCGGACCGAGGTCGGCCAAGGCTCCCACGGCAACCGCCCGCACGGTGAACCAATAGGTGACACCGCGTTGCACGGGATGCAGCGCGGCCCCGAGCGAGGCATCTTCGGCGGCATACCACTCCACCCCGGGTTGCGCGGGGATCGTGGCGACTTTCACCGGCGGTTTGCCCTCCGTGCGCTCCGGTTGGGTGATGTCCGCCACGTTTTCCCAACGGTATACGTCGTAGTGGCTGACGGTGATGTCCGGCACCGGGACGGGCGAGCGCCAATGGATGCCAAAAACCTGGCGGGTGGTGGTCGGTGTGGGGTGGGACACCGCGTCGAGCACGGAGACCTCGCGGGGTTGGTTGGGGCCGGTCGTGCGGTAGATGAGGATTTCGGTGGCGGGCGAGGCCACGCCATCGCGCCCTAACACATCCACGGCGGTGACCAGGTATTGAAACGAATCACCATCCTGGAACGGCACGCCGCCGGGATCGAAACGGCCGTTGTCGTCCACGAAGAACGCGGTGTCGGGGTCGCCCCTCCGGTCTGCGGCCTCAGTAGCGGTGAGCATGCGCGGGATCATCACGGGCAGGCGGGAGACCCGTTTGACCTGGTCCGGCACCGCTTGGGCGTAGGCGGCCAGATCCCCCGGCTTCAGGGTGCCGCCGCCCAGGTTCTGGCTGAGGTAAAACTGCGGATTCACCCGGTAAACATGGTAGCCGAACTGCAGCAGCGTCTTCTGGCGCAGCGCGTCGGGCGTGGCCCAGCGTATGCGGGCGGTCAGATCGGAGCGGGAATCCGGCTGGAAATAGAACACCGTGGGCAGCGAGGTGGGCTCCCAACTGCCGAAGGGGGTGGAGACCGGTGGGCCGGGCGCGGGCAAGGCCTGATAGGCCGCGGGGTCCAAGGTCACTCGCCCCACCACCCGGCGCGCCGCATCGGGGGCCTGCGGGCCGTCGCCAATCCCCGCCATGCGCACCTCGTAGGTCCGCTGGCCGCTGATCGGGGCGGTATAGGCCGCACCCAGGCACAGGCTCACCGCCGGGTGGAAGCGGGCGAGCACCAGCAGGTCGTGATAGAGGTCCGGTTCCACCTGCGCGCCTTGCAGGATGGCGGAGAGCTTCTCCGCGCGGTTCATCGTGCCGCCGGGTTTGAACAGCTCGAAGAGGCCGTCGATGGCACTATCCAGGGTTGAGAGATCCTGCCCCAGGCGCTCGGCGCGGCGCAGGGTCAGCTCGATTACGGCGGGATCGGTCTGCACCTTGATCCACGATTCCGGTTGGTATTCCTGCGGGCTGTCGGCGGCGCCCGGCTTGCTCCAGATCGAATAGGCGCGGAGGCGCAGCAGGTCCTCATCGGTGGGTGTCCAGAGCAGATAGACCTGGTCTCCTCCCCCGTTGCTGAAGGTGGTGCCGACCGTGAGCAGGACGTTGCCGGCTGGGGTGGCGGCGGGCTGTGCGGCGGGGGCGGCGGCGGCGGCCGGGCCCAACAACAAAACCGCTGCCAGGCTGGCGAGGATGGTGGAATTGCACGCGGTTTTCATGGCATCAGTAGTCGGCATCGAAGCCGTTGTTTTCGTCATAGGTGAAAGTGACTTGCTTCTTGAAGCCGATCTCGAACAGGCCGAAATCGATCGAGCCCTTGATTTTGCCGCGGCCCTTGAAGCGAATGATGTCGCTCTTGGCACCCACCAGCACCACCTCGCCGGCGACCTTGAGCACGCACAGCGCCTCACCGCTTGCCGCAACATAGATCTTGCCGCCATAGGTGGGGCCCTCGGTGAAATAGAACGCCCCGATCCCCAGCCCGGCTGAAACCCGGAACATGCAGCTCCAGTCCACGATCGGCATGAACAACTCGCCATAGGCGTATATGCCGGTGATGGAAGGACCCTTGATTACGTCCGCCACATCGGGGTCAACCATGCGCAGCGGTTCGAGTGAGTTGCTGTGGCCGACAAACAAGCCGCCCATGATCCGGAACGACTCGAACTCCATGCCCAGCTTGGCTGCGAGATAGTTGTCGCTCACGCCAAACATGAGGGAAGCTCCCAGATCGGTGATCTTGAAGCTCTCGAACTTGAGGGACCCGCTGGTCATCACGATGCTCCCACCCAGGCCCAGCGGGGTGCCGTTCGCGGCCAGCACGATCCTCCCGTTGATGTTGAAGTTGGCGGTGGAGCCCATGATTTCGATGGGTGCGTCCTCGGTGCCGAGGATGATTTCCCGGGCATCGCCATAGGGACCGTCCGCCTGCAGCCGGTTGATCTCGAGAAACCCGTTGAACTCGATCGGCTCATCGAGGGTGAGGGATAGTTTGGCGTCGAGCCGCAGGTGTTCGAGGGAGTCGCCACGGATGACCGCATGGCCTTCGACGGATCCCGCGCCGACGGTGCTGCCGAGGTCGCCGGTGAAGGCGGCAACCGCCTCATCGAGGTTGCCGGCCACCTCCTTCACCAGATCGCGGATGATGTGTTTGAAGTTGGAGAACATCGAGTCCACCGTTTGGTCGATGGCGCCCTGCAAGTCCTGCAACTGCTGGCGCATCATCGTTTGCAGGCCGGTGGCGATGGCGGCCGCCCCCACCCGGTCGCGGATGCGGCGGATCAGGAAGGCGGCGGTGGCGTCGCGGTTTTCCGGCAGGGCGAAGGCTTGCCGGTTGTTGCCGTAGCGCTGGCGCAGGTGGGTCTTGAGGTCCGCCGCGAGGAGGGTGCCGAGCGTCTGCCACTCCGCGGAGTTGTTGCTGAAGCGTTCTTGAATCACCTTGGCCAGATCCCCGGGGGCATCGAGCCGGGTCTTAAGTTCCTCCAGTCTGGCCTTGAGCTGTTCGAGTCGCTGTTTCGCCGCGTTGAGGCCCGGCGCATATTGGTTCACCAGGCGGGTGGTCTGCTGGCCGATTCCGGCTTCCATGTCACCGCCGCGCTTGACGCCGAGTTTCCGCTGGAGGTCGTCGCTGGCGAGCTGGTCGATCAGGGAATACACCAGCTCGGCACCGAACTTGTAGTCGCCGTTCGGATAGGTGGCGAGCAGCCCGTCGCTCGGATCGATGAACACATCCAGACCCTCGATGATCTTGTCGATACCTTCCGTTATCCGGTCGGTCAGCACCTTCGGTCCGTCGGGACCGTTGCCGAGTTTGGTCAATTCCTGCTGCAGCCAGCCGCCCGGACCTCCTGTTAGAGCGAGCAGATTGTCATTCCAGAACGCCTCGCGCATGAGCGTTCCCGCAGGGAGCGCGGGATCGTCATCGACCAAGGGTTCGAGCACCATGACGTTGATGCCAGCTCCCATATTTTGTTCCAGCACCGGGCCGAACCATGCGTCGAAGCTGTCATTGAGCAGGCCGGCGGAGGCATCGGCGGAAGCCCACAGCACGGCACCCACGGCGCTGCCGAGCGCCTCTTCAAGGGACGAGAGCGCGCCGGTGGCCTCGTCCACCGCATTGACCAGCAGGTTGCCCAGGTCGATTTGCGGGACGCCGTCGTAACGGACGCCGAAGTTCAGCGCGGCCTGCTCGGCGCCGAGGGATTCCAGTCGGTGTTTGGCGTTCAACACCAGCAGGTCCACATCGCCGTCGAAATCCTCCGCGGTGCCGAACATCCGGGTGGTGTTGTCCCACACCAGGGGGTATTCGAAATTGATAGAGTTGAGCCACTCCCGCCGGGCGATGGGCCGGTAGGCGGCACCGCTGCGGTAGGTGACCAAGGAGACGCCGTCCGGGTAGCCGCGGTTGCCTGCATCGAAGCCGGTGGGGTCATTGAAGAAATTCTTGCCAGCCGCCGTCCAGCCGCCGGTGAGGTGGAGCACGGCCACTTCGGCGGCAGTGGTGGAGTTGGCGGAGGCCTGCAAGTGGACCTGCAGGTCTTCGAAGAATGCCACATCGAGCTTGCCGGCCAGATTGAGAAAACCGTCACCCGCGCTGCCGGTGCCATCGTAGCTGTTGAGATAGACTTCGGTCAACGGCGTGAGGTGATAGGTTTCGTAGGCCGGTGGTTCGCCCTCTTCACTGGGTTTCACCGGACCGTTGAAGGTAATTTGGTTAGGTGCCCGCAGGCGGGAGGTGACCCCCTCGATCCCGTCCGCCGGGGTGATCAGACGGCCGGTGTTGTGGAAGCCCAGGGTCCCGTTCACCGTCAGCCCCAGGCTCGCCAGGCGGACGGCTGCCTGCATGGTGAGTACGCCGGCCGCCGTGTTGGTAGGATCGGTGCTTTGGAAGGCCAGCCCGGAGGGGACTACCTCGGTCTGCCAGTATTCCAGGGTCACCGGCGCCAGTGCCGCGGGAAGGTCCGCACCCAGTGGCCGGCCGCTGGCGGAGAAGCGGAGATTGGCCAGCGGCATCGAGAAGTTCGAGGGCGATGGCACGGTGAGTGCGCCATCGGTCACCGAGTGGACCAACCGGCAGTCGCGGAAGGCGAAGCCGTAGTTCTCCAGGGTGGCGTTGAAACCATACAGGCTCACCTCGGTGGGGCCGCCGATGGCGTCGTGGATTCCGGTCACGCCGGCCTTGCGGGCGTAGAAGCGGCTGAGGGGTTTGAGCGGATAGGAACCGGCGGGCACGCCGGAAATGATGCTGTGGCCCTGAAAGCCGGTGGCCTCGTTTGCCACCCGCAGGTTGATCCCGGCGTAATCGGCGCGCAGGGTGTTGCCGTTGTAGGAATCGCTGCCGGGGGTTTCCAGGTCGGAGAATTTCCATTTGCTATTGAGATGACCCACCAGATGGATGTTCACCGGGCATTGCTGGTGGAACAGATCGCTGACGCCGTCCAGCAGCGGTGGCATCGGATAGAAGGTGCCGGGCATGTAGAAGGTCGCGGATTGGAAGGCATCGGTGGCGAACGCGTACTGGGTGGCGTCGATCTTCCCCCATTTGAGGGCGACGCCGCTGGCTACGCCGCAGGCCCCCCGCAGGCCGCCGGTGGCGGTGAAATTCAAGCGTTTGCTGGCGTTGGCCGGCTCCAGCGTCACCGTCCGGGTGTCGTCGGCATAGGAGTTCTGGGTGGGATCGATGGTGGGATCCCCGGCCAGATAAGCAAGGCTGATATCCACATCGTCGAGGAAGCTCGAGCTGGCGGAGATCATGTCATCCGCCACATAGATGCGGTTGCCGGTGGCGGCGTTCACGGTGATGGTCGCCTCCGGGAAGTGGCTCTTGAAGGTGCCGGGGGCCACGCTGAAGTCCATGGTTGCCACCGCGTTGGAGCCGGGTTCCGGCGAAGGCGTGGTGCGCCCCCTGAGCGTTGGCTCGGGGGAGACATCGATCCCGTTGACCAGCAGCCAGTAGTCGCTATTGGACCGGCGCTCGCGGTAGGGGACGGCGGCGGGTGCGGCGGCCAGCTTGGCGCGCATCGCGGTCTCCGGGTGGTGCACCTCGCCCGGAGTGGTCAGGCTCAAGATGCCATTGCTGGTTTGCCAGGTGATGGCGGTCGCGCGTACCGCCACCGGCTTGGTTTCCTCCATGACCCAGACCCCGGCGGGAAAGGACCAGGTCACGGCATTGGCCGGCAGCAAAGTGGAACCGAGCGCCACGCCCGCCTGGACCGGCAGCCGCGAGAACAAGCCGGAGGTGGTGGTGGTGCCGGTCGGGGGCGTGTTATCCTCCGTGACACCCATGCCGGCCGGTAGCGGGTCCAGGTAGAGAGGGGCGGTGGCGCCACTGGCGGACAAGGCCAGTGACGAGCCGAGTTTATAGGGGATGCCCTGGTGGGATAGCCGTGCTTGAACCGCGCCCGCCGCATTGGGCAGGCTTAGGGTGGCGGCGTCGTTGTAGGTGGCGAGGCCGGTGGCCAACAGCCGCAGGGTGCGGGTACCGAGGCTGCCCGCATAGGTGGCACCACCCCCTGACACGCTCACCTGGTTGAGGTTCAGCTCGGCCGCGACATAGGGTGGGGCCGCTCCCGGCTTCGGAGCGTAGAGAGTGGTGGTCCGCGCCGCATCGAGCATGGTGGTGGTGAAAATGCTGCCGAACCTCAGCGTGCCGTTGAAGTCCAGCAGGCGGGTGAAAGGCAGCGTCTTCTGGGAAAGTCGCACCATCTGCGCCCTTGGCGAGGGCGTGACCCAGGCTTCGAGGGTGAATTGATAGGTCCGGTTCACCGGATCGAGCTGGGTCTGCGGCCGGAAGCGGAACTCCAGCGTGCGGATGATGTCGGTCGGCAGGATGCCCGGCTGCCAGGTCATCATGTTCTCGGTCCACCATTTGCTGCCGTTGGGCGGAAAGGCCAGGGTTTGCGCCTGTCCCAGATCGTCCTTGAGGGTCAGGCGGAACTGGAAGCTCAGTTCGTCCTCCTCGGCCGGGCTGACCGCGAACTCGTCGTAGCGCAGGAAGCGGGTGTCGGCGGTGACGATGAAATCCTGCTGGTCGGTCGTTCCGGTTTGCACCCGCCAGTCGCGGGTGAATGCCAGCGATTCCACCAAGGCCAGCGTGTTCACGGCCGGATCGCTACCGGCCGTGTTGGTGAAGTGGAAATAATGGCGGGGCGTGCTGTCCAGCGCCGGCACCGCCGGCACCGTGATCCACTGCGGGGTGGTTCCGCCGATCAGCACCCGCTTCTCCAATTGCGCCCGCACCCGGTACACCCGGTCGGTTTCCAGCTTGTCATCCGGGTCCAGCGCGAAGCTGAAGGTGTTTTCGGCGGTGTCCCGTACTTCCCTCAGCTCTGGCGCGATCCAGGTCGCCGTCAGGTCGGTGCCGGCCACCAACTGTAGCTCGTCGTCGTTCTCATCCAGCACCTTGAGCCGCAGGCGGGTGGTGACCTCGCTGGACTGCCCGGTGAAGAGGACCGTCACGGTGCCTTTGAGCAGGTGGTAATCGCGGCCGCTTCCCTGGTCCCCGTCGAGCACGTATTGGGTGGTCCGCGGCGTAACGCTGGTGATCGCCATACTGCCCGCCCAAGCGGGCGATGCCCCCCCCATCCACAGCAACAATCCTGCCAAAAGCCCGCTTCCGACCCCTCGCGCGGTCTGCGCGAGCCTTCCTTTGTGGTTCGATATCGCATGCATGGTTTGCTTTCCACGCGGGTTGATGCGCGGAACCGGCCACCACCGAAGGCACCCCTCTGACGACAGCCATGGCGCTTCCCGTATCAGCGCATCCGACTTTGTCAATCCATTAATTGAAAAATCAAACAAATTCCGCAAAACCCCCAATCGGCTGAGTCTGTAACGGGTCGTTAAAGATCTCCGCCCCAGTCCAGCCGCTAGCGGATGAACGACCGGAAAATCACTTCCAACCGCCGCCGAGGGCGCGGTAGGCTTGCACCACGGCGCGCAGCCGGTCGCTGCGGGCGTCAACGAGCCCGAGTTCGGACGAGAACAGTTCGCGTTCGGCATCGAGCACTTCCAGATAGCTGGAGACCCCGCCGGTGAACCGTTCCTGCGCGAGGGATCTGACGCTCGTCTGGGAGGCGACCAGCTTGGTTCCCTCGGCAATGATCTCACCCGCCTTCTGATAGAAGTTGAGCGCATCCGCAGCTTCCTGGAAGGCACGCTGCGCGGCCTTCTCATAGGCGGCGAGCGCGACCTTGGCGCTGGCCTGGGCCGCCTGCACCCGGGCTTTGCTCCGACCCGCGTCAAAGATCGGGCCGACGAGTTGCGGGCCGATCGCATAGCCCGCCGACTTCCCTTCGAGCAAATTGTTCAATTCGGTGCTGGCCAGTCCGCCGCGGCCGGTGAGGGACAGGCTGGGGAAGCGCAGGGCTTCGAACACGCCGATTTCGGCGGTGGCGGCTTGGAAGTTTTGATTGGCGGCTGCCAGGTCCGGGCGGCGCGCCATCAGCGACGAGGGCAGGCCGGCGGCGATGTGGAGCGAGCTGCCAAGACTGTCGAGACTGCCGCCACGGGTGATGCCACCGGGATATTCACCGAGCAGCGCCCGGATTTCGTTTTCCTTGGCCGTGATCAACCGTTCGGTGACCGGGATGGTAACCTGCGCTTGGGAAAGCAAGGCCTCGGCCTGACCAACCTCAAGATCCGAGCCCACTCCGCCTTGCCGGCGGTTCGCAACCAGGTCAAGGGATTCCTTGCGGCTCTCCGCGGTGGCGCGGGAAATCGCGAGGCGCGCGTCGAGGTTTTGCAGGTCGATGTAGGCACTGGCGACCGCCGCGACGAGCGAAGTCTGCACGCCGTCGCGCTGGTATTGGGCCTCCAGCAACCGCGCGCGGGCCGCCTGATCGTTGCGGCGGATGCCCCCCCAGAGGTCGATTTCCCAACTCAACAGGCCGGTTAGACCGTAGGATTCGGAGTGACGGCTGCCGCCCGGCGCGAGTTGACCGGCATTTTTCGAAGCGTAGTTGGCGGAGGCATCGGCCGCGCCATCGAGCATCGGAAACCACGCGGCGTTGGCGACCTGGGCCTGGGCGCGGGCCACTTCGATGCGATAGGTGGCGGCCACCAGGTCCGGGTTGTTTTCCAAGGCCCGGGCAATCAGCTTGCGCAGGGTGGCATCCGTGAAGACCGTGCGCCAGGCCTGGTCGCCGAACGACGCGCCGTGCGGGGCGGCATCCCCGCGCACGGAACCGGGGGTCTGGATATCCGGCGAGCCCGGCTCCGGACCGAGCACACAGCCACTCACTAACAAGGAGGCGGGGAGGATTAGGAACTGGCGCATAGGGATCGGATGTTCGTTGGAGGTTAATTGGCGGCGTCAATGGGGGGGCTCGACGGAGGGCGATGGCTCCGGCTCTGCCGAGGCCTGCCTGCGATCCGTGAACCGCTGGACGAAGACATAACAAACGGGAATCAGGAACAAACCGACCACGGTGGCGATCGTCATGCCGAAGACCACGCCGGTGCCCATGGTGCTGCGCGAGGCGGCGCCCGAACCGCTGGCCAGCATCAGCGGCACGCAGCCGAGAATGAAGGCGAAAGACGTCATCAGGATCGGGCGGAGGCGGAGCTTCGCGCCTTCGAGGGCGGCCTCGAGCGTGGGCATCCCTTCGTCGCGTTTCATCTTCGCGAACTCGACGATGAGAATGGCATTTTTCGCCGCGAGACCGATGAGCATGACCAGCCCGACCTGGGCATAGACATTCATCTCGAAATTGCGCAGCAGCAGGCCGGTCATCGTGCCGAGGATGACGGTGGGCACGGAAAGCAGCACGGCGAAGGGCAGCGACCAGCTTTCGTATTGCGCGGCCAGCAACAGGAACACGAAGATGATCGCCATCCCGAAAATCACGCCGGCCTGGCCTTCGGATTTCTTTTCCTGGAGCGTGAGGCCGGACCATTCGTAACCGACGTTGGACGGCATCGTGGCCATGACCTCCTCCATCGCCTTGAGCGCCTGCGCCGAGCTGTAGCCGGGCGCGGGAGCCCCCATCATCTCAGCCGCCAGATAGAGGTTGAAGCGGGTCGCAAAGTTGGGGCCGGACATCTTGCTCACGTTCACCAACGTGCTCAGCGGGACCATCCCCCCGTCGTTGTTGCGCACGAAGAATTTGCCGATGTCGGTTGGCTCGTTGGTGTATTGCGGCTCGGCCTGCAGGAAGACCTTGTAAACCCGGCCGAATTTCACGAAATCATTCACGTAGAGCCCGCTGAGGTAGGCTTGCAGCGTTTGGAACACGCTGTCCACCGGCACCCCGAGGGTGCGGGCTTTTTCGCGGTCCAACTCCACCTTCAACTGCGGGGTGGACGGCTGGAAGGTGGTGCTCACCCGGCCGATTTCCGGATGTTTGGCGGCCTCCTTGATCACCTGTTGGACGTAGCCGGCGAGGTCATCGACGCTGCCCCCGGAACGGTCCTGGAGCTGCATCGTGAAACCCGAGACGTTGCCGTATCCGGGCAGCGGCGGCGGACCGAAGGCGAACACCCGCGCACCGGGAATGGCGTAGAACTTCTTGTTCCATTCCGCGACGAGTTGTTTGGCGTGCAGTTCGGCGGACTTGCGGTCCTGCCAGTCATCCAGCCCGATGAACATCAACGCGGAGTTGGGAAAGTTCAGCGAATTGAGGATGCTCATGCCGGAAATGGCGAGCGCCGAGCGCACGCCCTCGGTCTCGCCGACAATGGCCTCCACCTGCTTGAGAACTTCGTCGGAGCGTTGCAGCGAGGCCCCTTCCGGCAGCTCGATGGCTACGAACAGATACCCCTTGTCCTCGTCTGGAATGAACCCGCCGGGAACCACTTTGCCGAGGCCGTAGATCCCGCCGCACACGACCACCAGCAGCAGCATCGAGAACGTCGCCTTGCGGGTGAGGCCGCCGACAATCGCCCCGTAGCTGGCGGTGATCCAATCGAAAAACGCGTTGAACTTCTTGAAAAACCATGCGAGCGGCCCCTTGCCGGGCTTCGGTGCCCGCAGCAGCATGGCCGATAGCGCCGGACTGAGCGTCAGCGCGTTGATCGCCGAGAACACCACGGACACCGCGATGGTGATGGCAAACTGTTGATAGAGCGCGCCGGTCACCCCGCCCATGAAGGCGACGGGCACGAACACCGCGGACAGGACCAGAGCGATGGCGATCACCGGGCCGGAAACCTCCTGCATCGCCTTCTTGGTGGCATCCACCGGCGAAAGCCCGTGTTCGATGTGATGCTGCACGGCCTCGACCACCACAATCGCGTCATCGACCACGATCCCGATGGCCAGCACCAGCCCGAACATGGTCAGCGTGTTCACACTGAAGCCAAGCATCGGGAACACAATGAACACACCTAACAATGAAACCGGCACCGTGAGCATCGGGATGATCGTCGCCCGGAAACTCTGCAGGAAAATGAACACCACGATCAGCACCAGCACGACCGCCTCGAACAGGGTGTGGACGATCGCCTCCATCGAGGCCTTGATCGGCAGGGTGGAATCCAGGGTGATGTTGTATTCCATGTCCGGCGGAAAGCGCGATTTGGCTTCCTCGAGGATATTTTTCACGTTGTCCGCGGTTTCGATCGCGTTGGCTCCGGGTGCCAGATAGACACCGAGCGCCCCGGCCGGGGCTCCGTCCATGCGGGCGCGCAACGCATAGGTCTGGGCTCCCAAATCGACGCGGCCGACATCCTTGATTTTCACCTGCGAACCGTCCGAGCTGGAACGGACGATGATCTCCTCAAACTCCTTGGGATCCTTGAGCAAGCCCTGCGCACGGATGTTGAACTGGCTTTCCTGGCCGGGAGGTGCCGGCTCCGCCCCGATCGTGCCGGCGGGTGACTGGGCGTTCTGCTCCTTGATCGCATTGGACACATCCTGCGGGGTCACCCCGAGAATGGCGAGTTTCTCCGGATTGAGCCAAACGCGCATCGAATAGTCCTGGGCGGTGAAATTCACCACATCTCCCACGCCGGCCACTCGTTTGATCCGATCGACCAGATTGATGTCGGCATAGTTGCCGAGGAAAATGCCGTCGTAGGTGCCATTCGGTGACGAAAGGCCAACGGCTAACAGAATATCGGGAGAGGAACGGTTGACGACCACACCCTCGCGTTTCACCGCATCCGGCAACTGGGCTTCGGCCTGGCCGACCCGGTTCTGGGCGTTGACCTGCATGATGTCCACATCGGTGCCGACATCGAAGGTGATGTTGAGCTTCAGCTTGCCGTCATTCGAGCTGTAGGACTGGATGTAGAGCAGTTTGTCCACACCGTTGACCTTGGATTCGATCGGCGTAGCGACGGACTCCATGACCGCCTCGGCGGCGGCGCCACGGTAGGTGGTGGTCGCCTGGATCAGGGTGGGGCTGACGTTCGGGTATTCCGAAATCGGCAACCGGGAGAGGGAAATGAGGCCTACGATGACGGTGATGATCGAAATGACCATCGCCACGATCGGACGGCGGATGAAGAATTCAGCCATGTTCTTGTTATTCCTTGGCGGGTTTCACCTCGGCGGCGGGGGCGGATTTCGTGGCGGGCGCCCGGGCGGGGGGCAGGGGGGG
>JAIPKB010000175.1 GCA_021733795.1 Akkermansiaceae bacterium
CCATTCGCATCAACCTAAGAGTTCTATGAGTTTGCAATTGAGTGACAAACGCTTTCGCTTCTGGCCTTGGAGATGGCGCGGATCGGGTTTAATTTCCCCCAGATCCGTAAGCTTTCGCAGCGCGACGAGACGGGCGAGGATATAATCAAATATCTTTTCAAGGCTGTAGCGCATCCCGGGTTTTCCCCGGGCTAGGGACAAGCCGATCTTCAGCCCGAGAACCATGGCGATCATGCCCGCCAGCACCAGGCCCTTCAGATGTTGTGGTCCGCTGTTGCGGTTGAGGGCCTTGGCCATGTTGCCAGCTTGCTTCCATGCGCGGAACGCCATTTCGATGAGCCATCTCTGGCTGTAGATCGCCACGAGCTTCGCAACTGACTGCTTCTTCCGCGCGACATTGGTGACCATCAGGTGCCAACCGTCCCGGATCAATGCCTTTTTGTCCGCCTTGCGTCCCCTGCGCTTGGCCTCGGCCCTGCGCTCGCGCCTGCGCTTGTTTGCCTCCTGTTTGCTGGCCCTCACCGCCACGAGTCGGGCGGAATGTCTCTTCGCCGTGAGGGTCACGCCGAGGTCCACCGTATCACCCCGGCATCCCGCCAGGATCTTCTCCAGCGCAACCCCGTCCTTGGTGTGGACATCCACATTGAGCGGCAGCCTGCTGAGCCAGAACGCACCAAGAGTCTCGATGGCAAGGAAGTTCTCCACGCCGAAATAGCCCATGTCCCGCAATACCAGATCATTGGACCGGATGTGATCGAGCAACCCAATGCCAATGGTCTTGTCCTGTTCGGTGGCGATAAACAACTCACTGTGGACAATGCTGCCGACCAGCAGGTCGAAAGCCAGGTCGATCTTGCATCCGGCGGTTTCGCCGACGGCGTTTCCGTGTCCGGGAAACTCCTCCACGTTGCTTTTGGGCAGCCGCAGCGATGTGGAATCCTCAACGACGATCCGCTCAAACGGGCGGTCGTCGGCAACCGTCCCGGATGGATGCGACCGGTGCTGGCAAATATATGAGAGGCAGCGGACCAGAAAGCCCTCGACACCGCATTCGGTGCGGTTGACGCGCTTATTGAGCGCCTGCGGGCTGGTGTTGAGTTCCGGCTCGTTGAACCCGATGGTCGCCACGAGCTGGTTGAACGATGCCCTGCCTGTGGATGTGGCATCCAGCATGGCGAGAAGGAATTTCTCGGGGCTGAACTTTTTGCTGACGCGTTGGACAAGGCGTGATTCCTTGGCGAAGGAGTTGAGTTTGGCTGCGAGTGATGCCCAAAGGGCCGAACGGTTGCTTGAATGGAATGCTTCTAACATTCCGATTTTGGGCGACTCTCCGGCGTGTCAAGAAAAATCCGACGATTTTCCGAAAGTTTATGTGCGCAACCTACTCATTCTAAGCGCATTCCGCCTTAGGTTGATGCGAATGGGTTCGGTGCTGTTGGTGGCGAACCATGCGAACTCGTTGATAGATCCGGTGTTGGTGGGGTTGGTGGCGCGCCGGCGGGTGAGTTTCCTAGCCAAGGCACCGTTGTTCGAGGTGCCGGTGTTCGGGCGTTTGATCCGCTGGCTGGGAATGATTCCGGTGTTTCGTCCGAAGGATGATCCGGCCCAGACGAAACGGAGTCTGGTGAGCTTGTCGCAGGCCGCCGGAGAACTGGCGGCGGGCGCGGCGGTGGGGATTTTTCCGGAGGGGAAAACCCACGACCAGCGGGCGCTGGCGGAGGTGCTGAGTGGCACGGCGCGCTTGATCCAGCAAGCGGTGGATGCGGGGGGCACCGGCCTGCAGGTGGTGCCGGTGGGGATCAACTACGACGACAAACGGCTGTTCCGCAGCGCGGTGTGGATCGAGGTGGGGGAACCGCTGGAGGTGGCGGAGCTGATGGCTGCGGCCGGCAGTGCGCCGGCGGCGCGGCGCGAACTCACGCGGGAGATCGCCGGGCGGCTGCGGGAGGTGATGATCCATCTGGACCGGCATGAGATGGAGCCGTTTTTGGAGGACCTGGAGGTGTTGGATCCGCAGTTGGCAGCCCCGGGCCGGGAGAAGGTGTTTTCGCTGCAGCAACGCAAGATCGTGGCGGATGCCTTGAATCACTATTGCCGGACCAGCCCGGAAACGGTGGCAAGCATGGGCCGCGCGCTGGTGGCACACCGGGCGCACTTGCAGAAGCACGGCCTGCGGGTGGGCTCACCGGTGCTCAATCAACCCGGGTGGCGACGGTTGTTAGGCCTGGTGTGGAGCACGGCACGGCTGGCGTTCGGGTTGCTGCCGGTGGCCTGCGGGGTGTTGCAGAACCTGCCGCCGTGGATCGTGGAACGCCTGATCGTACGCTGCCTGCCACAGGCCGGAGCCACCACGATCGCACTTTCGCGGCTGGGGGTGGCGTTTCCGGTGTTCGGGTTGTGGTATGCCTTCACCTGGTGGCTGTTGGTGGGGTATTTCCTGCCGTGGGTGGCGTGGTTCTGGGTGCTGGCGACCCCGTTTGCCGGATTGTTCGCGTTGCGCTACCTGCGGGCGGGGCGGGTGATCCTCGGGGGCTGGCTGGAGGAAATCCGGATGCTGGCGAAACGTCCTGTTCTAACCGATCTGCGGGCCACCCAGGAGAAACTCCGGCGGCGCATCCGCTCGCTGAGCCACGCCTATGACGCCTTGCGCCCGCCGCTGCCGGAAAAACGCCAGCAGTGGATTCACCGGCCGGCGGTGCGGTTCGGCCTGCTGACCGCGATGCTCGGGGTGGCCTGCGGGTATTTCGTGTACTGCGGCGTGCGGGTGGGATTCACCGATCGCGCGCTGGAGGTGTTGGTGGCGCCGGCACCGCGTTTCAACCGGATGAGCGAGGTCCGGATCAAGGAGTTGCTCCGGGTGGATGAGGCGCGCTTGGTCCGGACGATGGCGGCCCTGGACCGCTTGGAAACCCGCGCGGTGGAGATCAGTGCGGCCTTTGATGCGGGCAGGCATTCGTTTTTGAACGATGCGGATAACGATCTGATCAGCCGTGAGCTGCTGACGTATTTGAACTGCCGGCAGGAGTTGTTAGGGGTGGTGCTCGCCTACCGGTCCCATCAGACGATTGCCGAACCCGGGTTGCGGATGCGGGCGGCGCAGTTGCAATTGGCGGCCGGGTGCACGCTTTACCGCCACGCCACCAGCCTGGCCGCGGTGTTCGAGGATTCCCCGCAGGCCAGACGGCGGCTCAATGAAGGCGAGCCGGCCTGGGGGATTCCCGCCGGGATTTACGATATGGTGCGGGGCAATCTGGCGAACGAACGCAATCTAACGCCATTCCGCACCGCCATGGCCGACTACCAGGCGCGGGCGGGGGACTATGAGGCCGCGGGGTTGTTAGCCGGTGAACCGCAGGGCCGGTTTCACCGGATGATCGCCGGCACCCGGATCAGCCCGCCGCGCGACTCCGGATTTTTCGCCAAATGGATGAGGCAGGCGGACGAGGTCAGGGCGGGGTGGATCTATCGGGGACAGTCGGCGGTTTCCCGGGCGGTCGGCAGCACCCGGCTGCGGCAGCGGGACGAGGGGCCGCGGGTGAGTCCCGGGCAGATCGAGGAAATCCGGCGGCGGGTCAAGCCGGGGGATATTCTGCTGGAGCGGCAGGATTGGTATTTATCGCGGGCGTTCATGCCGGGGTATTGGGCGCATGCCGCGCTCTACCTCGGCACCCCGGAGGAAGTCGAGGCGCTCGGGTTGGCGAACCATGAATGGGTGGCCCCGCATTGGGCGGAATTCAAGCGCGGCGGGCCGGACGGGCAGCTTCATGCGATAATCGAGGCGGTGCCCGAGGGGGTGCGTTTCACCACTCTGGAGCATTGCCTGGGGGTGGCGGATTCCGTGGCCGTGCTGCGTCCGGCCCGGATCACCCGGGAGGACGTGAAGGAGGTCGTGGCCCGGGCGTTCCATCATCTGGGCAAGGAGTACGACTTCGAGTTCGACTTTTTCAGCGCGGACAAGCTGGTGTGCACCGAGTTGGTCTGCCGCGCCTATGCCGGCAACCCGCGGCTCGGGTTCAAGGTGGTCCGGGTGATGGGGCGGGAAACCCTGCCACCCACCGAAATGGCCCGCAAATTCGCGGCGGAGCGCCGGTTGCTGGAGCGCCAGTTGGACCTGGTGATTTTTCTCGATGGCCACGCCCAGGGGTCCACGGCCGTCGAGGGCGGCGAGGATGCCTTCGCCGGGACGATCGAACGTCCCGGCATGACCTGGTTCAGCTCGGCGGACTAATCACGGCGGATTTATGGAAATCCATAAACGATTGCATATCAGAGCAAAGTGACTATATTCCAGGTCGGAGTTGGAGGGCGTTTCGGGGGACATCAACCACTGATACACTGCGGCCCACTGAGAGCATTGATGCTCAAGACATTCTGGAATCCGAGGGGATTCGGACGTTCATGCGGAATGAAAGCCTTTCGGGGACCGAAGTTTCAATCCCGGTATTTGCTGCTCTTCCGCGCAGGGCGTTTGGCTGGAAGGGTCATGGGAAGGGGCGGGAGTAAAGGGTGAGTTGGAGGGCTTGGGCCGGGTGGCGGTCGTAGCGTTGGAAAAAGCGGGCGAGGGCCTGGCCCAGGGCGTTTGTCAATCGGCCGGATTTTGACTTGCCTGGGGACCTCGGGTATGATAAACGCCTTTCCATGCATACCACTCTTGTAATGTCTGTGATTGGGGAGGATCGTCCCGGTTTGATGCGAGCGGTTTCCGGTCTGGTCGCGGATCATGGCGGGAATTGGTTGGAAAGCCGGATGTGCCGGCTGGGCGGCGAGTTTGCCGGGATTGTCCGGGTGCAAGTGGCCGAAGACGAAAAGGCAGCGTTCGAAACCGCCATGCGCGGGCTGGAACTGCAGGGGCTTACGGTGACCCTGCGCCCCGACAGCGGTGGCCTGGCACCGACCGACGAGCAGATGATCGCCTTTGAAATCGTGGGACCGGATCGTCCCGGGATCGTCCGGCAGATGACTGCGGCGCTGGCCGCCCAAGGGGTGAACGTCGAGGAGTTCAGCAGCGAAGTATTCAGCGCGCCGATGTCCGGCGAGAGCTTGTTCAACGCCCACATCCTGATTCAAATCCCGGAGGGCTGCGATTTGGACAGCCTCTGCGAAAGCATCGAGAGATCCGCCAACGAGTTGGCGCTGGACGTGGATTTCGAGGAGGTCGAGTGATCGGAGCAGGGGGGTGAGAGGTCTGGCTTGATCCGGCGGCGGATCGGGGGTAGCCTTCCCGCCTTGTTGGATCGGCCGTTTCCGCCACGACATGTCAACCAAACCTTCCAGTCTTGATTCGCTGAGAATCGACCGCTCCCAAGCTCCGGCGGGGACCGGGCGCGGTTGGTGGATTGGTTTGATCCTGATGGTGCTGATCGGGGGAGGCGCGTGGTGGTTCACCCGCAGCAAGGCGGTCAGCGTGAAAACCGCGATCGTGCAGGCGCGCGGTGGGGGCGGGGAAGGCGGGCGTACCCTGCTCAACGCCTCGGGCTATGTGACCACCCGGCTGGAGGCCACGGTGTCCTCGAAAATCACCGGCAAAATCTCCGAGGTGCTGGTGGAGGAAGGCATGAAGGTGGAAAAGGGGCAGGTTCTCGCCAAGCTGGATGCTTCCAATGTCGAGTCCAGCCTCCGGCTGGCCGAGGCGCAATTGGCGTCGGTCCGCCTCGGTCTGGCCGAAGCGGCGCCGCAGGTGGAATACGCCGTGGAGGAATTGAAACGACTCACCAGCCTGGCATCCGCCAAATCCGTGAGCAAGTCCGACCTCGGCAAGGCCGAGGCCGAGGCGCAGTCCCTACAGGCGAAACTTGCACGACTCAAGGCCGATGTCGTGGTCGCCGAGCGGCGGGTGGACGAGTGGCGGCAGCAGGTGGACGATACCATCATCCGCGCGCCCTTCGCGGGGGTGGTGACGACCAAGGATTCGCAGCCGGGGGAGATGATTTCGCCGATGTCCGCGGGCGGTGGTTTCACCCGCACCGGCATCTGCACGCTGGTGGATATGGCATCGCTGGAGATCGAGGTGGATGTGGGCGAGAGCTTCATCAACCGGGTCACGGCGGGGCAGCCGGTGGTGGCCAGGCTCGATGCCTATCAGGAATGGGAAATCCCCGGCAAGGTGATCGCGATCATTCCCACTGCCGACCGCCAGAAAGCCACCGTGAAAGTGCGGGTGGCATTTGAGCAACTCGATCCCCGGATCCTGCCGCAGATGGGGGTGAAGGTCGCGTTTCAAAGTGACCGGCCGGCCGCGACTGCGGATCCCGGCCGCGAGGTGCTCAGCGTGCCGGCGGCTGGCGTGGGCCAACAGGCCGGGCGCGACGTCGTCTGGGTGGTTAGGGACGGCCGCGTCGAGCGACGGGCGGTGACCGTCGCCGGCACAAGCAACAGTGAAGCCACCATCAGTGCCGGGTTGTCATCCGGCGAGGCCATCGTGCTCAACCCGCCCGCCACTCTAACCGACGGCTGCCAGGTCGTCACCGAATCCACCCGATGAGCCCATCCCCATCCGCCCTTGTCCGCATCCACAACGTCAGCAAGACCTTCAAACGGGGGGCTGAGGAAATCCATGTTCTATCAGATTTGGAACTGACGGTGATGGAGGGCGAGTTTCTCGCGCTGATGGGGCCGTCCGGCTCCGGGAAATCCACCCTGCTCAATCTGATCGGCGGCCTTGACCGTCCCACATCCGGGCAGATCCAGATCGGGCCGGACCGGGTGGAGCAGCTATCCGACCGGCAACTGGCGGCCTGGCGCGCCCGGCACATCGGGTTCATCTTCCAGTTCTACAACCTGTTGCCCGCAGTGTCGGCGGAGCGCAACATCGAACTGCCGCTGCTCCTGACCGGCCTGAACAAGACCGCCCGCCGGCAGCATGTGGCGGCGGCGCTGGAGGCGGTGGGGCTCACCCATCGTGCCCGGCATTTCCCGCGGACCCTCTCGGGCGGCGAACAACAGCGGGTCGGGATCGCGCGGGCGATCGTCACGGACCCCACGGTTTTGTTATGTGATGAGCCCACCGGCGATCTGGATCGCAAGTCGGGCGATGAAATCCTCAGCCTGCTGCAAACCCTCAATCAGGAACATGGCAAGACCGTGATCATGGTCACCCATGACCCCCACGCCTCCGCCCGGGCCAGCCGCACGGTGCATCTGGACAAGGGCCAGCTTTCGGACGAGCCCGCGCCCTAACATTCCCAACCCGCATGAAATTCATCTATCTGGTCTGGGCTGGCTTGAAGCGCAAGAAACTGCGCACCGGGCTCACCTTGGCGTCGATTTTGGTGGCCTTCATGTTATTTGCCTTTTTGGGGGCGATCCGGGAGGCGTTTCTGGGCGGGGTGAGCATGGCGGGGCTCGACCGCCTGATTGTCCGCCACAAGGTATCGTTGATCCAAACGCTGCCGGAAAGCTACAAGGCGAGGATTCAGGGGATCGCCGGGGTGTCCGCGGTGTGCGACCAGACCTGGTTCGGCGGCATCTATCAGGATCCGAAAAACTTTTTTGCCAACATGCCGGTGGAGCCGGAAGCATTCCTCGCGATGTTTCCGGAGTTCATCCTCAAGGATGCGGAAAAGCAGGCGTGGCTCGCCACCCGCACCGGTGCGATCGTGGGGCGTGCCACGGCGGAGCGGTTCGGTTGGAAAATCGGCGACCGCATCCCGCTGCAGTCACCGATCTGGGGTCAGCCCGAGGGGCAAAGCCAATGGGAGTTCGAAATCGTGGGGATCTTCGACGGCTTGAAGAAGGGCACGGACACCAGCAGCTTCTTTTTCCGCTATGACTACTTCGAGGAAGCCCGCCAGGTCGACAAGGGGCAGGTCGGCTGGTTCACCGTCCGCATTGCCGATCCGGACCAAGCTGCGGCGGTGGCCGCCAAAATCGATGCGGAATTCGCCAATTCGCCCTATGAGACCAAGGCCGAGCCCGAGGGGGCCTTCGCCCAGGGTTTCGCCCAACAGGTGGGGGATATCGGCAGCATTGTGATGGCGGTGGTGGGCGCGGTGTTTTTCACCATTCTGCTGGTGGCGGGAAACACCATGGCCCAGTCGGTTAGGGAGCGCACCGGCGAGTTGGGCGTGCTCAAGGCGCTTGGATTCACCCATTTCATGGTGCTGGTGCTGGTGCTGGCGGAGTCCTGTTGCATCGCCATCCTCGGCGGCTTGGGCGGGTTGGGGCTCGCCTGGTTGATCATCGCCTCCGGCAATCCCGTGCCCGGGCTGTTGCCGGTTTTCTATCTGCCGCCCGCCACTCTCGTCCAGGGCGCGCTGCTGGCGGTGGCGCTGGGCGTGGTCGCCGGTCTGCTGCCCGCATGGCAGGCGATGCGCCTGAAAGTCGCCGACGCCCTGAGGCGGGGCACCTGAACCCCAGTGATCAACTGTTCCGATGTCTTCTCTAACACAAATAGCCGCCATTGCCTGGTTCAACCTTCGTTCGCTGCCCGAGCGCAAGGCGGCGGCGATCACTGCGGCGATCGGCATCGCGGGGGTGGTGGGGGTGCTGGTGGGAGTGCTGGCGATCGCCGAAGGTTTCCGGCGGGCGATGACGGTTTCCGGCTCACCGGATGTCGCGGTGGTGCTGCGCAGCGGGGCGGACAGCGAGATGACCAGCGGGTTTGATAGGGCCGCGGTGCGCACGATCTGCGACGCGCCCGGCGTGGCGCGGAATGCCGCCGGGCCGGTGACCTCGGCGGAGTTGTTTGTGATCATCAACCTGCCGAAACGCACCACCGGCACCGATGCGAACGTCCCCTTGCGCGGGGTGGAACAGGGAGCTTTCGAGGTCCGTGGAAATATCATCATGCAAGCGGGGCGGCGGTTTGAAACCGGTCGCAACGAGGTGATTGTCGGGGCTGGTGCGGCACGGGCGTTCGGCGGGCTGGATCTTGGCAAACAAATCAAGGTGGGCCGCAATGTCTGGGACATCGTCGGGATTTTCACCGCCGACGGAGGCATTGCCGAGTCCGAGATCTGGGCGGACACCGCAGTGCTGCAGCCGGCCTATCATCGTGAGGGCGCCGTTCAGTCGGTGTACGCCAAGCTCACTTCGGAGGCGGCGTTTCAGGAGTTCAAGGACGCGTTGACCACGGATCCCAAACTCAACGTCAAGGTCATCCGGCAGAGCGAGTTTTATGCCGAGCAATCGACCTTGGTCACTCAATTCATCACCACCATCGGGGTGTTCATCGCCAGTCTGATGGCGGTGGGGGCCTTGTTTGGGGCCCTCAACACGATGTATAGCGCGGTGGCTGCCCGCACCCGGGAGATCGCCACCTTGCGGGCGCTGGGGTTCGGGGCCGGGCCGGTGGTGTTTTCGGTGTTGGTGGAGTCGGTGGTGTTGTCCATTCTCGGCGGGGCGTTGGGTGGCGTGGCGGCCTATCTGTTGTTCAACGGCTACCGTGCCTCCACCATCAACTGGCAGACGTTCAGCCAGGTGACATTCGCCTTCGAGGTCACCCCGCTGCTGTTGGTTAGGGCGCTCGGGTTCGCCACCTTGATCGGCCTGGGTGGCGGCCTGTTTCCAGCCATCCGCGCCGCCCGGCTGCCGATCGCCAGCGGCCTGCGGGAGTCGTGACGGGCGGCGGGATGGCCAATGTTGTCAACTTCTCCCTCACCCAACCCGGCATGGCCGCCGCGTTCAAGTGGTGCACCGTCCCCACCACCGGCCACGAAGCCGGCAGCGACGCCGTCACCGTCGAGCGCCCGTGATATCCACCATGGCAGCTCACCCCCACATCCCGCTCTCACCTCCGCCCGATATACGCACCCGACGCGAAAAATCCTTGTCAAATCAAGGCCTTGCACTCATCCTCCTGTCGTCACACCTCCCGGATATCACTCCCGGAGGTGATACGAAAAAACACTGTTGGACGAAATAATTTCCTCCCGCATAATTACGCTTGACGTAATCCGCGGCGTTGGTATTTTCGCCCGGTGATCGAAAGTTTCGGCGATTCAGCGACTGAGAGCATCTACCGCGGCTTGCGGGTCCGAGGCCTGTCTGGGGATATCCAGGAGCGGGCCCGGCGCAAGTTGCGCATGATCAATCAGGCGCGAATCGTGGAGGATCTTCAGGTTCCCCCAGGCAATCGACTTGAACAGTTGAAGGGGAAGCTGGCTGGGTTCTGGAGCATTCGGATCAACCAGCAATGGAGGGTTGTTTTCCGATGGGAAGATGGCCCGAAGCACGAAGTGAGGATTATCGACTACCACTAAGATTATGAGCGCATCCAAATACCTGCCACTGATTCATCCAGGTGAAATCCTGATCGAGGAATTCATCAAGCCGATGGGACTGAGCCTTGCATCGGTATCCCGCTCGACCGGCATTCCTGCATCGCGCCTTACCGAGATCACGAAGTGCAGGCGCAGATTGTCCGCCGAGACGGCATTGCGGCTCGCAAAGTTCTTCGGCACCTCCGCCGCATTCTGGATCGGGCTGCAATCTGAGCATGATCTGGAAGTGGCCGAAAGAGCCGTGGGTGCTAGAATCAATCGGGAAGTGGTCTCGATCACCTCATAAGAGCCCAACAAGTCGCTGTACCGAATCCCTGACCGCTCTGCCTTTGCCCGCATGACCACTACAACCTCAACCACCAGTCGTAGCCTTGCTCCCAGTCAGGGATCCGGCTCTACCGCCCCGCCCCGCATGCCATGCGCGTCAAGTTAAGGGAGGATGGCCGTCCCGGCTGTCTCGTAGCGCGGCCGTCGCGGCTGCGGTGGGGGTTTGGGCTTGTTCGTGCGGCAGCACAGCGACCTCAGAACAGGCTGGAGCCGAGCGAAGCGAGACAGAGGCACTTGCTGCTTTCTGAATTCCTGCCTCAACCCCGTTCTCCAACACAGCCGGGACGGCTATGCTCTGTTTGCGCCTATAACTTGAAGCGCTTGCCCGCATGCCGATACAGAAGCCGCATTGACATCGGCGAACGCAGCCCTCGCGCGCTACGAACTCCGCGGCGTCCCCGGCCCGCCATGGCCGCCTCGTTCAAGTGGTGCGCCGACCCCACCACCGGCCACGAAGCCGGCAGCGACGCCGTCACCGTCGAGCGCCCGTGATATCCACCATGGCGGCTCACCCCCGAATCCCGCTCTCGCCTCCGCGATATGCGCCCCCGACGCGAAAAAATCCTTTTCAAATCAGGGCGTTGCACTCATCCTCCTGTCGTCACACCTCCCGGATATCACTTCCGGAGGTGATACGAATAAACACGTTCGGTCCCCATGAGGCGGCCGCATCAGAATCCTTTCCCTGATGCAAGGAAAGGAGCTGCAAAAGAAGAACGCAGTTGCGTGAGGTGACGGGATAGCGTAGGATTCGGCCGTATGGATGCGGCGATTGACCGGATTCTCCGGTTTCCGGAGGCGTGGGGAAGGCTGGGCCAAACCGCTTGTCCGCCCTGAGATCATCCGGCAGCGGTTGCCGCACTTCGAGCTTCCGGCGGCGGTGGAGGATTCGCGGGCGCGGAACGAAGGAAATGACGGCGGCTGTGGATGGTGTTAATGGGTGTTGATGATACGCGACAGCCGACCTGTCCTTTTCAGTTGCTTTTCGAAGATCCGGGGTGTCGAGGATGGCGGATGCGGGGAGGTGCGGGGAGATGCGGGGAGATGCGGGGCGAGCCGCCCCGCAGACGGCCTGGCGCGAGCCGCGCCAGCCACGGGGGATGGATGGGCGCGCTATCGAGCAGGCAAGGAAGATCGGAAAACGCAACTGACGGGTTGGCTTCGCTGGGTTCCTGAGCGGAGAAACCGATGGAGGTGAAAAGCAGGGTGGCAAGAAGCGGAGTTGTTGGTTTCATCGGAATTGTCGATTCCGGTCGCGGTGACTTTGACCGATAGACCGGGCCGGTGTCTGGCGTATCAGGAGGCGATGAAAATCTGCATGGTCATTCTAGCGTGTTGCGGGCTCCAACTTGCCGCCGGTGAACCCCGGGACATCCGGGAGGAAATGAAAGGGGTCGAGCGCTTCGGTCGCGAACTACAGGAGCTGTGGGTGGGCGGGGAGGTGCGGGCGTATTGGCCGCGGGAAGGCACGGTGCTGATCTACCGGACCAATCCGCATCCCGGCGATCGCCAGTTCATGGGGGTCGATCTCGACACCGGGGCTATGGCCCCGGCGTTCGATCATGCGGCGCTGGCCAAGGCGCTGGCGGCCGCCAGCGGCAAGGAGGTGCGGGCGACCGACCTGCCGTTGGATGGTCCCGAATACGATGCCGCCGGGGAAGAACTCCGGTTTCAGGCCTTCGGCAAGGGCTGGCTCTATCAAGCGGGGGCGGATTCGCTCAAGCCCGATGAGATACGGCCCGCACCTGCCAATCTGTTGCCGCCCGGCGAGATCCTGCGAGGGGCCGGTGGTGGCGGCGGCCAGGCGGCCACGCTGATCGTCGAAAACACCCGTGGCGACGAGATTGAAATGTTCTGGGTGAGCGGCAACCACCAGCGCAAGTCATACGGCCGGGTGCCGGCCGGGAAGAGCACCAGTTTGTCCACCTATGTCGGACACCGCTGGTTGTTCACCGATGCTCACGGCGATCCGCTTGGCGGGATTGAGGCCCGTGCCGGAGCCACCACCGCGCGGGTTGGCGACGCGGTTGCGGACAAGCCGCGGCCCAAGCGCGACGAGTCGCCGGATGGCAAATGGCGGGCCGTGGTCCGGGATCACAACGTCGCGGTGGTGCCCAAGGAGGGAGGAGATCCGGTCATGCTGTCCACCGGCGGCACGGCGGAGGATGGCTACAGCGAACCGTTTCACTGGTCGCCGGATTCGTCGCGGGTGGTCGCCTGGCGGGCCAAAGCGGAGGATGTTAGAAAGGTATATATCGTTCAATCATCACCGAAGGACCAGTTGCAGCCGAAGCTGATCAACTATGATTACGCCAAGCCCGGCGATCCGATCCGTCAGCCTAAGCCCAGGATGTTTGATCTCGCGGGCCGCCGTGAGCTGGTGCTCGACGACTCGTTGTTTTCCAAGCCCTGGGAGATTGCCGCGCCCTCCTGGAGCGCCGACTCGACCGAGTTTTCATTTGTTTACAACCGGCGAGGCCACCAGGTCATGCGGCTGGTGGGAGTGAGGGCGGAGTCCGGAGCGGTCCGTGTCATTCATGAGGAGCTGAGCAAGACCTTCATCGACTATTCACAGAAGTTCTGGCTGCACCGGCTGCCCGAGCCCGGGCAGTTATTGTGGGCCTCGGAGAGCAGTGGCTACAA
>JAIPKB010000176.1 GCA_021733795.1 Akkermansiaceae bacterium
CGCGGCACGCCTGATTTCCCAGGTCCGCACCATCGCCGCCTTCTCCTACCGCAAGGCCCAGGGGCTGCCCGCCATCTATCCCAAGACCAACCTCAAATACACGCAGAACTTTCTCCACATGATGTTCTCGCTACCCAACGAGGACTGGGAAATCAATCAGGAAATGGTGCGCGCCCTCGACTTGATTTTCCTGCTCCATGCCGACCACGAGCAAAATTGCTCCACCTCCACCGTCCGCATGGTCGCCTCCAGCCGCGCCAACCTGTTCGCCTCCGCCTCCGCCGGGGTCTGTGCGCTCTGGGGCCCGCTGCACGGCGGGGCCAACCAGGCGGTGCTCGAAATGCTCGAGGAAATCCACCAGGAGGGGGATGATGGTACCAAGTTCCTCAATGAAGTGAAAAACAAGGTTGGCAACCGCCGCCTGATGGGCTTCGGCCACCGCGTCTACAAGAACTTCGACCCCCGCGCCGTGATCATCAAGGAGCAATGCGACAAGGTGCTCGCCCAGCTCCACAAGTCGGATCCCTTGCTCGACATTGCCAAGAAGCTCGAGGAAATCGCCCTGCATGACGAATACTTCATCTCGCGCAAGCTCTATCCGAACGTCGATTTCTACAGCGGCATCATCATGCGGGCCATCGGCATTCCGCTGGACATGTTCACCGTGATGTTCGCCATCGGGCGCATGCCGGGGTGGATCGCCAACTTCAAGGAGGTCATGGAGGACCGCAACAGCCGCATCTCCCGCCCCCGCCAGATCTACACCGGGCCGACTCTGCGCAGCTACGTGCCGCCCGAGGAAAGGGGTTGAGCGGCTGGCTGGGAGACACCGGATCCTGTCGATCGCTTGGCTTGGATCCTGGAGTCGATGACCGTCGCTAACCGGCCCTGAGGCCGGGGAGTTGAATGCCAGGCCATTGCGGAGAGAGACACCTCCCATGCGCATCGACGCTCATAGAGCGCCGCTACAAGCCCCCCCGGCGTCATTTCCGGCTGCCCCACGAGCTTTCGATTTCCTCGAGCGAGCGCCCCTTGGTTTCCGGGACGAAGCGCATCACCACCAGCAGCACGATGCAGAAGAACGCATAGATGTAGAATGGGAAGGCGTGGTTCATTTTGGCGATCAGCCATGGGTTCTTGTCCATCATCGGGAAGGTCTGGGTGACCAGGTAGTCCGCCAGCCACAGGCAGCAGGTGGCCAGTCCGAGGGCGCGGCCGCGGACGGCGGTGGGGAAGATTTCCGCAAGGATGACCCAGACGACGGGGCCGACCGAGAGTCCGAAACAGGCGATGTAGAGGATGATGAACCCGAGCATGGCCGCGCTGGCGGTGGTGGGGTCCTCCAGAAGCTGCGCCATCAAGCCCATGCCAATGAGGCTGACCATCATGCCGGCGGTGCCAATGAACATCAACGGCTTGCGGCCCCACTTGTCCACCGTGGCAATGGCGATGATGGTGAACAGGACACCGGAGCCGCCGATGATGGCCTGGGCAAGCATGCCGGCATCGATTCCGGTCTCGCTGCTCAGGTTGTTGAAGATGGTGGTGCCGAAATACATGAAGACATTGATGCCGGTGACTTGTTGGAGAATCGCCAGCGCGATGCCAAGAGTCAGCGGCAGCCGGAGGCGTGGCGAGAGCAGTTCGCGCCAGGTGCCTTGCTCGCCGGCGAGGGAGGCCTTGATGGCGGCGGACTCCGATGCGGCGAAGGCGGGGCCGGCGACCTTCGTCATGACGGCCCGGGCCTCATCCTCGCGGCGTTGTTCGATGAGCCAGCGCGGGCTTTCCGGGATGGCCAGCAACAGCAGGCCGAATAACAACGAGGGAAGGATGCCGGAGGCGAACATCCAGCGCCAACCGGTATGGATGTTCCATGATTCACTGGGGGAAAGCACGGTGACCACCAGTTTGGGGTAGTCTGCCACGGATGCTTGAAGCGAGGCGATGGCGGCGTTGGCGGACGGGTTCGGGATGTGCGCCGTGAATTCATGTTCTCCGACCGCGGTGATGGTGGCCAGTCCCACCCGGGTGGGCTTGGTTTTGCTGGCGTCCGGCAACACCCCGATGGCACAGTCCATGCCGGATTGGATGCCATCAGCGGTCCCTCTGGGCACTCCGACGGTGGCGTTCACCATCGAGATTGCCGTCGGTTCGAGGTGGCTCTTGAGGGTTTCCGCGAGGACGGTTGACGGCTCGGCAACGCCGGCCAGTCCCGGGCCTTTTTTGGCGATCCCGTAGTTGGCGAAATAGACCAGCGCCAGGCCGCCGACGATGGCGATCTGGTTGACCGCGATCAGGCGTCCCCGCAGATGCGCCGGGGTGATTTCGGCGATATACATCGGCGTTGAAATCGAGGCAATGCCGATCCCGAGACCACCCAGGAACCGGAATACGATGAACGTCCAGATGTCCGTGGGGAAGGTGGTGCCCACTGCGGAGATGAAAAACATCAGGGCGGCCAGAAACATCGCGAGCCGGCGGCCGTAGCGGTCGGACAATGGCCCGACCGTCAGGACCCCAGCCGCGCAGCCTAACAGCACGCAGCCGGAGGCCCAGCCGGTCATCGCGCTGGAGAGACCGAATTTGGCGGTCAGCGGTTCGATGGCACCGGAGATTACTCCGGTGTCGTAGCCGAAGAGCAGTCCGCCGAGGGTGGCGACCAGGCAGATCGGCAGCAGATAGCCCCAATGGGTGGGCGGGGCGAGGGGCTTGGCGTTCATCGTGGGGTGGGGAAGGGGTTACTGTCCGCTGTCCTTGATCGCGCGGAACATGGCGAGCAGGTTCTCGGTCGGGGTGGGGCCCTGGATGTTGTGGATCGTGTTGAACACGAAGCCGCCTCCCTCGCCGAAAATGTCGATCCGCTCGCGGACCTCCCGGTAAACCTCGTCCGGGGTGCCGAAGGGCAGGGTTTTCTGGGTGTCCACGCCGCCGCCCCAGAAGGTGAGGTGCTTGCCGAACTCGCGTTTGAGGGTGCGGGGATCCATCTTGGCCGCGGAACATTGGACCGGATTGAGCACGTCAAAGCCGGCCTCGATGAAGTCCGGCAGGAAATCATAAACCGAGCCGCAACTGTGGATGAAGCTTTTCCAGTTGGTTTTGGCGTGGATCAGGTCGTTGACCCGGCGGTGGAACGGCATGTAGAGATCGCAATAGGCGGACGGCTTGATGAACGGCCCGCGTTGGGTGCCGAAATCCGTGCCGGTCACCACCACCACCTGGACCAGATCGCCGAAGATCCCGATCAGGGTTTCCAGATTGGCAAGGCCCACCTGACACTGGTGCTCGAAGATGTCCCTGACGAATTCCGGTCGCGCGGCGGTGGCCATATACCACTCGGAAATATCCCGGACACCCTTGGGGTCCCGCAGAAATGGTGCCGGAACCAACGCAATGTCGCCGAAGGCGGTGCCCGGAATCACCAGCGAGACACCACAGTCGGAATGCTCCCGGAACCAGTCCCGGCGCTGTTCATAGAAGGCGATTTCCGCCGCGCCGAACGGCTTGAACTCCTCGATGTTGCCGGTGATGTCACCGCTTTCCTCATCGATCGGCTGCTGGCGGATGATGGCATCGAAAAAATAGCCGCCCTTGGGCAGCCTTCCGCTCGGGGCGGCGCTCATGTCACCCTCCGGATAGGCCAGCCAGTCGCCGGTACCGTCCTCGATGGTGAGGTTGAAATTGTGGGGCACCAGCAGTTCGGTGCCGTCCCAGAAGGTGAACGGTTTCCAAGCGCTTTCGTCGGTGCCGAAGATCGACTTGCGGGCCAGCGAGCCGATCACGTCGATGCCGAGTGCCTCGCGCAGTTCGTCGTCCACCTCGCCAAGCATTTGATAGGGCTCGGCGACCTTGATCCGGTGGCCGGGTTGCTCGCCGAGCACGGCGCGGCGGAGCTTGGCGAGTGCGCTGACGTGGATGCCGGTGACGAAGGTGGCACCGATATCGACCGGGACGCGGTCGGGCTGTTGGTGGTCGAGGGCGGCTTGCAGGCGTTGGCGGCTGGTCATGGTTAGATGGTCGGGTTCAGGTGCCCGAGGGTGGGGATTTCTCCGGGCAAATCAAGCCTCAATCCCTGCGTTCCGCCGGTTGCTGCGGATTTAGGCCGGGCTCCGCCAAATATCGGCTCAATCGGGTGCCGGTGCTGCGGGCGCGGCCTTGACGTCGGTGCTCACGAACAGGCGCGGGCGGCCGGACGCGGGATCGACGTAGGCGATCACCAGGTAGCGCATGTCCGGCAGGAAGCGCAGCAGGCTTTCACTGACGCTGCGCCAGCGCTTTTCCTGTTGGAATTCGAAGGCCACGGCCGCCATGTTGAAGTCGTCGCGCTGTTTCGGCATCGCTAAGCCATGGGAGCTGGCCGGTTTCAAAATGATCTTGTGCTCGCCGATGATGAACCGAATGTTCTGGGAATAGAAATTCGCGACAAAGGCTCCGCCATCCGGGAAATTTTTTGGGGTGTCATCGATCACATAGACTCGCCAGGGGAGGGCGGGCGGTGCCTGGGTGGAGGGAATGAACAGCAGGATGACGGACTTCGCGGTGGCCGGGATGGTGGCGGTGGCGACCGGTTGGTGGTCTGCGCGTGATGAAAACTTGAGCTGGTTGCGCACGGCGTAGCAGACGATGGCCGGCGACGGGGTGTTGGCAGGTGCCTCGCAGGCGACCTCCACTCCCTTTACGCCCTGGCACAGCATGGCTGCCGGAGGGGGGGCTCCTTCCATACATAGCAAGCGGCAACTCACCGGGCGGGAGCCGTCCTGCGCGTGTCCGGAGTGGGGGAGGAGACCGCCGAGGGCGAGCAGCGCGACCTGCATCAGGCGCAGGCCCGGACCGGGAGAGGATAAGTTAGATTTCATCTTGATTGAGCCAGCGGTAGGAAAGGATCAGGAAGCGCCGGCCGAAAAATTTGTTAGCCTCGCTCAGGAGTGCGGCCGGGACGGTCCCGACCGGGTCCGCGGGATCGACGTATTCCGCCACGCGCTGGACGACGGCTTCGCACACGGCGGTGGCGGTCACCTTGCCGGCGGTGTCGCGGGCTTCTCCGTAGCCGCGGATGGTGAAGGTGTCCGAGCGGGCGGTGGCGGCGTTGCCGAGCACGTTGAGCAGATCCGCCTGGCTGAGGAAACCGGGTGCGCCCTGATAGCTCGGGCCGGCTCCGGCCTCGAGGTTCGCGTATTTGTAGTCGGCCACGGTGGCAGCGGGGATTTCGAATCCGGCGTTGGCGGCAAGCGCCGGTGCGAGGTTGATTCCGGACTCGTCAATTGCCTGTTGCAGCGCGCCGGACTGGGCGAGTTCGCCAGATCCGAGCTGGCGGTTGACGAATTCGGCCATCGAGAGGAATGGCCCGCGGAGCCGGACTTGTTTGACGATGTTTTCGGCGAGGGTTTGCAATTGGGTGTCGGTGTATTCGCGCGGGCCGAGCCAATAGGTGTCCTTTGGATCGCCGGCGGTGGACTCGCCCGGGGCGGCCGGCAGGCGGAGACGACTGATGCGGGAGCTGCCCGCGCGCGGCGGGTCCAGCGGGGTGAGCTTGGAACTGCTGTTGGCTTTGTCGAGTTGGTTGAAGATCGCCTGCGAATCGTGGATCGAGGCGAGCATGGCTTTCCAGGCCGCCACCGAGGTGGAGTTGATGTTGAAGGCACCCGCCATTCGTTGCCAGGCGGCGACTTCGGCGGCGGCGGTGTCTTTTTCGAGCAGGTCCGGGAAATCGGCGGCGGACTTGCCGGCCGGCGGGTTGAGGGTCAGGCGTGGATCATCCAGTGGCTGGCCGGCGGCATAATCGGTGGCCAGGGTTTTGCTGGTCTTACCGGTTCCAAACGGGCCGGTTTGGTCGGCCAGTCCCGAGAAATAGTAGCGGTCGTAGAGTGCGAGGTTGAGCATGAACGAATGATCGAGGTAGTTACCTGATCGCTGCGGTTCCATCATTTTGTCGGCTGAGATCAAGGGGTGTGCCCAGGAGGTGCCGATCGGTTGGGCGAAGCGCGGGAGGTAGCCGGAGGATCCGCCGGGGTTGGCTCCGTTGAGGGTGGCCAGATTCTGCAAGGGGGCCAGCGGGATGTCGTAGAGAGCACCGAACTTGGTGCCGTTTAAGTTGGTGTGACCGGAGATGAACACAGTGCGGTCCTGAAGGTCGATCGGCAGTAGGTTGGCGGTGCCTTTTTCCAGCAGTTGCAAATCGACCTCATGGGAGAAATTGGCGGAGTGCTCGGTGATGACCTTCTGGCCGGAGGCACCGCTGCTGGCGTGGGCGAAGCACCAGGGTTTGGTGGCGAGGCGACCATCTTCGTTGCTGGGGTCCCGTCCGCCGGAGGTGGACTTGGCCTGCACGCTGAGCAGGGCGAAGGGTTTCACCTTGCGGATGTTTTTGATCGGCACGGTTGCGTGGTCCACGGTCTCGAGGCCCTTGATGCTTCCGGTTTTGGGATAGCGCAGGGTTTTGCCGCGACCGAGGATGAAGTCCTGAAGGCCGGTGGGTTTTTCGTAGTCCATCTCGATGGCGTTGACGATCACGGGAGTGGAGGTGGTACCGGTGGCGGCGGACATCTGGATGGTGAATTTGTTTTTACTGGCAGGAATGCCCAACGGGGCGAATTCCACATAGAGGTCATCATCCCTGGCAATGCCCACGCAACTGGCCCAGCGGCCTTCCGCGAAGTTCTCCGGCATCGCCTTGTCGCCGGCGATCCAGTCGCAATCATAACCAATCCCGTCGCCGCGCCAGCCGGGAATGGCGTCGATGTTGCTGGTGATGCCGGAGCCGACGTAGATGTCCCAGAACTGCCGACTGCCCAGATCGTCTTGATACGTCCGGTTGGGATCAATGTAGGGTGAGAACATTTTCACCTCGCCGGGCAGCAGGGAAAAGGTGGTGCCACCGGGGCGCTCCCTGGTTTTGGTCTTGAGGTTCATGCCGAAGATTTTGCCCTGTTGGCCTTGTTGGTTGTCCGCATACATCGTTTCGAGCGGCACCAGCCCGGTGCTCAGTGGCTTGCCGCTACGGAAAACCTGCATGGCGAAGGGGACATGGACGAATTCCAGGCGCACGTTCCGCAGCTCGATCGCCACATTGTAGGGGTTGTGGAGGGTGACGATGGGGGTGTATAATAGATGCAGGTCGTATTGGTATTTGGTACCCTTGAAATTGCCGCCCTGTGGACCGTGGATGATGGGGGCGTCTGCCGGGATTCGATTGCCGGCCGGCGCCGGATAGCTGTAGAGATCGCGGCCGATCAGGCTGAAGAGCATTTGGACCTTGGCGATGGTCGGCAGCAACACCACTCCGGTCGGCGGCCGGAGGTTGAGCACGGTTGTATTGCCGGTTTTGGTGGCCGCCTGCCAACGGGCGGGGGTTGTCGCCTTGAGCAAGGGCACTCCATTGGAGTTGCTGACCTGGGTCTTGTAAAGCCGGGCGAACTCCTGTAGCGACCCCCATTGGGGATCGGACGGAACGGTGCTGGAGTTCATGCCCAGGTTGCTGACGTAAACCCCCTTGTTCGCGTAACCGGAGGGCAGGCTGGAGGAGTTCGTGAGCAATTGAAAATCCTCCTTGAAGCCGCCCCGCGCGGTATCCGTCAACAACCCCACGGAATGGGTGGTGACATCATGGGTGAGCGGCCGCAAGATCTCGCGCAGCCCGGGAGCCAGATTCTCCGCCGCCAAGGCGAAATTGAGCTGGCTGACACCCTTTTTCACCGTGGCGAATTTCTCCGAATCCTGCTCGAAGAAACTCCGTTCGAGCGGACTGAGCCCCTTGATGAACTCGGTGCCCGGACGCTCACCGGCACCCAGTTGAGCGGTTTTTGCGCCGGGGGAGGTGGCATCATCCGCGTAAGGGGTGTTGACCCGGACCTTGATCCCCTCATCAAGCACGGCCCACGCCACGGTACCACGTGATTTGGTGACAACCGGGATGCTCGAGACGGTGACGAAATCACTGGCTGCGGCCTGAGAACCCAAGGTGCCTTTGCCCATCAGTGTGACCGGCTCGCTCGGCGCTCGGCTGGCAAAGCTGGTTTGGCGGACGGCCTGCCGGTCGCTGCCGGAGGTCAACCAGCCGAGGAATTTGGCGTCTCGGGTGGACTTTTTGTAGTCATCCGGCTGGGGTTCCGGGGAGGCCTTGATCTCCCAGGACTGCCAGACTCCGGTAAGCCTCGGATTGGCGGATTTTTCGTCAAGCACATCGGCGCGGGCGGTGATCCGCTGGTCCGGGCCGGCGGATTTTTGCAAATCCCCCAGCGCCAGCATCATGGCCAGTCGGGCGTTGGCACGGGCGGTCGCCATCGCTTCGCTCTGCGCTCCGGCCCGCAGTGAAACGCCGGAAAGAGTCAGCAAGCCAACCGCCAGCAGCGTTAGCAGAATCATCAGCGAAAGGGTGATGACTAGGGCAAAACCCGGTTGCCCGGACGGTAACACCCTGGCTCGCAGCCGGGGCGCGGGAGTTGGATCAGGTTGAGGATGATTCATCGTTCGAGCGGTGGTGTTCTTGGATAGACGGGCCACCGATGAAAACGGTTTCTGCGCAGGAACCGTTCTTGAAATCGCGAGGCTCATCTCCGCCAGTGTACCTCATCTAGCCGGACCTTGCAAGCCCCAATTTGCGGAAGTCCGGCAATTCTTTGCAAATACCTTGTAATCCATCCTGTCGCCCACCATGGATATACAAAGCAAATCCATGGTAATGCCCGCTTGGATTCAACTATTTTGGGTGGCCGAGCGCGGATTCCATCAGCGTGTTCATCCGGCTGATGGTGTCCCGGGCATCCTCCAGCAAACCGGCCGCGATCAGGGCGTTGTCAAAGAGTTGCCGCGCCACCAGTTTCGCCAGTTCCGGGTTGGCGTCCTTCGCGGTTGCGAGCTTCTTCACCAGTGGGTGGCGCGGGTTGATCTCCAACTCCACTTTCACCTCGTCCTTGTAGTTTTCGTCCATCGCCTTCATCATCTGGCGCATCTGCGGGCTCATGGCGTCCGCCGGCACCAGCGCGATCACCGGGCTGTCCACCAGCCGCTTGCCACTGGCCACGCTGACGACCTTCTCGCCGAGTTCCTCCTTGAGGAAGCCGCACAGGGACTCGGTTTGCGCGTCATCGAGCGCTTCGCCCTCGGTGGCGTGATCGTCCATTTCCACGCCGGCGTGCCGGATCGAGACGAGTTTTTTGCCATCAAATTCGCGCAACGAATCGACCACGTATTCATCCACCACATCCATGAAGTAGATCACCTCCAGGCCGCGCGCCTTGAACGCCTCCAAATACGGGCTGCTCTCCAAGGACTCACGGCTGGCTCCCACCAGGTAGTAGATTTCCTTTTGCTCCCCCTTCGCCCGGGCCACGTAGTCGGTGAAACCGCACAGCGCGCCAGGATCGGTGAGCGAGGATTCGAACCGCAGCAATTTTGCCAGCGTCTCACGGTTGGCGTAGTCGGTGGCGATTCCCTCCTTGAAAAACCGGTCGAATTTGAGATAGAACCCGCGGTATTTTTCCGGATCGGCTTCGGCCTCCTTTTCGAACATCCGGATGATGCGCTTGCTGATCACATTGTTGAGTTTTCTTACCAAAGCGCTGTCCTGCATCGTTTCCCGGGAGATGTTGAGCGGTAGGTCGGCGCTATCCACCACGCCCTTCATGAAGCGCAGCCACTCGGGCAGCAGGCCTTTCGGCTCGCTGTCGATCATCACCTTCTTGCAATACAGTGCCACGCCGCCCTCCACCTTGCCGAAGCCCATTCGCTCCGGGTTTTCGGTCGGGGCGAAGACCAGCGCGTTGATCGCAAGCGGGGCGTCGGCGCTGAAATGCAGGCGGTAGGCCGGTTCGTCGAAGGCCTTGCCGGCGAATTGATAGAACGCCTGGTACTGCTCCACGCTGATCTCGTTCTTGTGTTTGAGCCAGAGGGCCTCCACCTCGTTGATCCGCGTGCCATTCAGCAGGATCGGGAAACCCACGAAGTTGCTGTAGGTTTCGATGAGTTGTTTGATGCGGGATTCCTTCGCGTACTCGCGCTGGTCCTCCTTGAGGTGGAGTACCAGCTTCACGCCGCGGGTCTGGCCGGGGATATCGTCGATTTCGTAGCCGCTCACACCGTCGCTGGTCCACTGTAGTTCCTCGCCGTCGGCACGCCAGCTCCGGGTCAGCACGGTCACCTTGTCCGCCACCATGAAGGCCGAGTAGAAACCAACCCCGAACTGGCCGATCATACTCGCCGGAGTGCCGCCGGATTCCTTGGCCGCCTGCAGAAACGCCTTGGTGCCGGAGTGGGCGATGGTTCCCAGATGGCTCACCAGTTCCTCGCGGGTCATGCCCACGCCGTGGTCGGCAATGGTCAGGGTCCCGGCCTCTTCGTCGGTGGTCAGGTGGATCTCCAGCGGCAGGGTGGGGTCGTGGACGATCTTCTCAGTGGCCTCGATGTGGCGCAGCTTCTCCATCGCGTCGGATGCGTTGGAGATGAGTTCGCGTAGGAAAATTTCCTTGTCGGTGTAGAGGGAGTGGACCACCAGATCCAGGAGTTGCTTGATCTCGGCTTGGAACAAGTGTGATTCTTTTGTGTCGCTCATAGGGTCGGTCGTTGGTTCTCGGGGGCGCTCCACGGGTGCGCGCGCCGGAGGATACCGATCCCCGATCGGGTGTCAATTTCCGGCTGTGGTTTTTTAGCCGCGGAATTTTCCGGTGCCGTGGGCAGCAGTCGAAAATCCAATGATTTTTTTTTCTCACGCTTGACAACATTCGGGGTTTTCGCACATCACGGGCTCGGGAGTCCTGCGGAAAAGCAGGATATGCGCAAACTTAGCAAGTATCCGCAGGGACAAGTCTCTCCAAACCCGCTACAACGCGGCCGGCCGCCACCCCCAACATTCTCATCCAGTCACACCATGATCACCAAAATCGACCACCTCGGAATCGCTGTGAAGTCCATCGAAGAAGCCCTCCCGTACTACGAGAACGTGCTCGGATTGAAATGCGAAGGCCGTGAGGAGGTCGCATCCCAGAAGGTCAGGACCGCCTTTTTTGCCGCTGGCGATGTGCATCTCGAACTGCTGGAGCCGACCTCCGACGACAGCCCGATCGCCAAGTTTCTCGAAAAGAACGGCCCCGGCATCCATCACATTGCCTTTGCCACCGATGACATTACCGGCCAGCTCGCCCAGGCCAAGGGTGGCGGTGCCCGCCTGATCCATGAGATGCCCTTCGCGGGAGCGGCAGACAAACTTGTCGCATTCCTCCATCCCAAGTCCACTTTCGGTGTGCTCACCGAGTTCTGCCAAGGCTCCCACTGACCCGTTCCGCCTTCCGCCCGATCCCACCACTCCCACCACTCCCACCACTCCCACCACTCCCACCACTCCCACCACTCCCACCACTCCCACCATGCCCATCGATCCCAAACTGCTCGAGTCACTCAAGCAACGCCGCGAGGAAGCCCTCATGGGTGGCGGCCTTGACCGCATCGAAAAACGTCACGAAAAAGGCGTTCTGACCGCCCGCGAACGCCTCGCCCTGTTCTTTGATGAGGGCGCGTTCATCGAGTTCGGAATGCACGCCCATCATTCCTGCATCAACTTCGGCCTGGAAAAACGCAAAATGCCCGGGGACGGCGTGGTTTGTGCCACCGGTGTGGTCAATGGCCGGCAGGTCGCCGCATTCGCCCAGGATTTCACCGTCGGCGGCGGCGCGGTCGGCGCCATCCACGCCAAAAAAATCTGTGACCTCCTCGATTTTGCGATCAAGGCGGGCATGCCAGTGGTCGGGATCAACGACTCGGGTGGCGCCCGCATCCAGGAAGGGATCGAGGCCCTTTCCGGATACGGCCAGATTTTCTTCCGCAATGTGCTGGCTTCCGGGGTGGTGCCGCAGATCTCGATCATCGCCGGCCCCTGCGCCGGGGGAGCCGCCTACTCGCCGGCCCTGACCGACTTCATCATCATGACCCGCAAGAACGCCAACATGTTCATCTGCGGACCGGATGTCATCAAGGCCGCTACCGGCCAAACCGCCGCGCTCGAACAGTTTGCCAGTGCCGACGCCCACGCCCAGGTTTCCGGGAACATCCACCTGATCGCCGAAAACGACACCCACGCGCTCCAACTGGCCAAGCGGCTCCTCGATTATCTGCCGTCCAATAATCTGAGCGACCCGCCCCACCGGATCAATGAGCACATCGAGCTGGCCACCGACCCGCGCATGCTTGAAATCATCCCGGCGGACTCCAGAATCCCGCTCGACATGCAGAAAGTCATCGAACGGGTGATGGACCGCGACAGTTGGTTTGAAATCATGCCGGATTTCGCCCCGAACATCCTCGTCGGTTTCGCCCGGCTTGAAGGGCTGGTCATCGGGGTCGTTGCCAACCAACCCACCGTCAAGGCCGGCTGCATCGACATCGACTCTTCCGACAAGGCGGCTCGCTTCATCCGGGTTTGCAACATTTACTCCATCCCGATTCTCTCGATGGTGGACGTTCCCGGTTTCATGCCCGGCCTGGCGCAGGAACGCGGCGGGATCATCCGCCACGGGGCGAAAATGCTCTTCGCCTGGGCTTCCGGCACCATTCCCAAGATCACCCTCATCTGCCGCAAGGCCTACGGTGGCGCGTACCTCGCGATGTGTCCCACTGATCTGGGGGCTGACTTCGTCTTCGCCTGGCCCACTGCGGAAATCGCGGTCATGGGGGCGCAGGGAGCCATGAAGGTCCTCTATCGGAGGGAACTCGAGAAGGCGGAAGACCCGGAAGCGCTCGAACAGGAACTCCGGGAGGCCTACCGTGAGAAATTCTCCTCGCCCTATCAGGCGGCTTCCAATGGCATGATTACCGATGTCATCGACCCGTCCGTCACCCGTTCCACCCTGGCACTCGCCTTCCGTGGAATCATGCACAAGCACGAAAGCCGCCCGCCCAAGAAGCACGGCAACATCCCACTCTAATCCACCACCATGAATATGATACCCATCCTTGCCGAAACCGCCGGAAACCTGTCCCGGACGGAAACTTTTGTCACCGCCCTGCCCTACGTGTCCGGCGCGCTGGTCGTGTTTGTCACCCTGTCCATCCTGTGGGGCGTCTGCGTCTTCACCGCCTGGTTGATCAAGACCCTGGTGCCGACCGCCCTCCTCGAACCCGCCGCCCCCGCGGCGGCCCGGACTCCGGGCCCGGTGTCCGCCGCCGGCACTGTGCCCCCCGCAA
>JAIPKB010000177.1 GCA_021733795.1 Akkermansiaceae bacterium
ACCAACCGGGCACCACCGTCGACCGCCTCGTCAGTTTTCTCGATCTGGCCAAGACCTGGCTGAGCCTCACCGGTTCCGAAGTGCCGGCGGTCATGCAGGGCCGCGTCTTCCTGGGGCCGCAGGCCGAGCCCGAGCCGGAATATGTGTTCAGCTTCCGCGAGCGCATGGACGAGCGCTTCGACAACCAGCGCGCCGTCCGCAACAAACGCTACGTATATATCAAGAACTACCTGCCCTACGCCCCTTGGGGCCAGCACCTCGACTACCTGTGGAAAATGGTCGCGACCCGGACCTGGGAGGATGCCTTCAAGAACCACCGCACCAACGAGGTGACCGGCCGCTTCTTCACCGTCAAGCCCACAGAGGAACTTTACGACATGCAGGCGGACCCGGACAATGTCGTCAACCTCGCCGGCCAACCGGAGCATCAAAAGACGATGGACACCATGCGCGCCAAGCTGCGCGAATGGCAGCTCGCCATCCACGACACGGGCCTGCTCCCAGAGGCGGAACGCGAGCGCCGGGCGAAGGAAAACAACACGACCATCTACCAAATGGCGCGCGACCCGAAGCTCTACAATCTCCACGCCTACCTCGCCGCCGCCGATCTCGCGCTGGCGAAGAACCCCGCGAACCTCCCGCGTCTCATCGAGCTGCTCGCCAACAAGGACTCCGGCCTGCGTTATTGGGGCACCATCGGCCTGCTCATGTTAGGCAAGGCCGATGCCGCCACCCAGACCGCCCTGGAAGCCGTGCTCCACGATCCGTGCGGCGAAGTCAGCGCGATGGCCGCCTGGGCCTTGATCCAATCCGGCAACCCGGCGAAGGGGCAAGCCGCTCTGGCCGATCTGCTGCAGCACCATGCTCCCGCCACCCTGCTGGCGCTCAACGTGCTCGACTGGTCACGCGCCGCGATCACCCCCTATGTTGCGGCGCTGGATGCGCTGGCCAAGGACAAGCCGGCCGACTATGAGCTGCGCATGGTCGAATTCCTCCGCGAATCCAACGGCCTGAAAAACCCGCAGGCTCCCGAAGGGGCCGTCAAACGCCGCCAGAAAAAGGCCGTCAAACAGGCATTGTGAACATGGAAGTAAAAGCACAATGAAAATGCTACGAACGATCATCGCCCTTTTTGCTCCGCTGTTGTCACCGCTCACCGCGCTCCACGCCGCAGAGGGCGGGGCTTCCAAGCCGAACATTGTCATCTTCATCGCCGACGACCTCACCTGGCACGACGTGGCCTGTTTCGGCGGACCCACGGATGCGAGGACGCCCCACCTCGACCGGCTTGCCAGTGAGGGACTCAAGCTGACCGGCTTCTTCTCGCCGGCATCCGTTTGTTCGCCCACGCGGCAGTCGTTGCTGACGGGCATGTATCCGGTCCGTACCGGCGCCTACCCGAATCATTCGCACGTGGAGCCAGGCACCCGGAGTCTGCCGCATCACCTCAAGGCGCTCGGCTACCGCACCGCCTGCGTCGGCAAGACCCATTTCGGGCCGCCAGCCAGTTATCCGTTCGACAAAATGCTGCCCATGACCGGCGAAAAGGCCGGCGGCAAGGGTGAGGGCGCTGGCGACGGCGAAATCGACACGGCGGCAATGGCGCAATTCATCAAAGCCGACGCCGCCCAACCGTTCTGCCTCTACATTGCCACCCACGAGCCGCACGGCCCATGGACCAAGGGCGACCCATCCGCTTATGATCCCGCCAAGCTCAAACTCCCGCCCTGTCTGGTGGACACGCCGGAGACGCGGCGCGGACTCGCCGCCTACTATGCCGAGGTTACTTGTACGGATTCACAGGTGGGCGACGTGCTGCAGTTGATCGAGCGGACCGGCCACACTGCGGACACCCTGTTTCTGTTTGTCAGCGAGCAGGGCAGCAGCGTCCCCCAGGGCAAGTGGACCCTCTACGATCCCGGCATCCGGGTGGCTGCCATCGCCCGCTGGCCGGGGAAAATCAAACCCGGAACGGCGAACGCCGCGCTCGTGCAATATGTCGACGTACTACCCACCTTGATCGCGGCAGCGGGCGGCGATCCGGCCAAAATCGATACCGGATGTCCGGATGCCATGGGCGGCCACGGCTTCGACGGACGCAGTTTCCTCGAAGTGCTGACGGGGCGCACCGAGCATCACCGCGATTATGTCTTCGCCCAACACACCGCGCGCGGCATCATCAACGGCCCGGAAGCTTATGGCACCCGGTGCGTGCGCGACACCCGCTGGAAACTGATTGTCAATCTTGAGCCCGATACCGAGTTCCGCAACGCCATCTCCAACGGCGCACTCCTCAAGTCCTGGCGCAAAAAGGGCGAGGCCGGCGACGCGTTCGCCCGTGCCCAGGCCGCCCGCTACACAAAGCGCCCCGCCGTCGAGCTTTATGATCTCCAGACCGACCCGTGGGAGCTGACCAATATCGCCGCCAACCCCGCGAACGCCGACACCCTCACCCGCCTCCGCTCCCAACTTGACGCATGGATGAAGCAACAGGGCGACGAGGGCGACAAGACCGAACGCGAGGCGAACCAACACCAGGGGGCAGGCGGCGCCAAACGCACCGGACAGAAGAAAGCCAACCCCAAGAAGCCAAAAAATCCAACACCAGTGAAGTAGCAGAAAGCTGAATGTGCCGCGCTGGTCACAACGCGCCCGCATCTTCAGTGGCCGCGTTGGTCACAACGCGCCTGCCAATGGATCGCTCTGGAAATCGCGCCCGCCCGCCACGGTCCGGGCTTGAGCCACGTCAAGAGAGAATTAAATATACTCTCAGACACTTCCCCTGGCTGTGGCGTCTCGCCGCAGACCGTTGCCCGGGTGTCCCGCCCCGCCCATTCTCTCCAGGCCCTCTCAAATCTCAATCTCCGAAGCCTTCGTCTCCTGAAACTTCTTTGTTCCCGCCCGGCGGATTAGTTTTACTAGCCAAATCCTCCGCCTTGCCAACATCTTGGAGACTGTCTTCTCACTCACTATGGCAAAGGCGGCAGGCCGAGTTCTTTTAGGAACTCGTTGTGTCTCCGGGTTGCCAGTTGGATGTCCCGTTCGATCACGACGAGTTCCTTGTGGGTTTTGGCCAGGTCAATCTCTGCCTCACCCACGGCGGTGCTGATGTAGCGGGAGATGTTCAGGTTGAAGTCGTTCTTCGCGATCTCCTCCATCTCCACCCGGCGGGAGTAGCGGGGCTCTTCTTTCCGGAATTGGTAGGTGTCGATGATCTTGGCGATGTGCTCTTCCGTCAGTTGGTTCTGGCGTTTGCCTTTCACAAAGTGCTCGGCGGCGTTGATGAAGAGCACGTCGTCGGGCTTCTTGCATTTCTTGAGCACGAGGATGCAGACGGGGATGCCGGTCGAGTAGAAGAGGTTCGCAGGCAGGCCGATGACGGTGTCGATGTGGCCATCCTTGAGCAGCTTGGTGCGGATGCGTTCCTCGGCACCGCCACGGAAGAGCACGCCGTGCGGCAGGATGATCGCCATCACGCCTTCGTCTTTGAGGAAGTGGAAGCCGTGGAGGAGGAAGGCGAAGTCGGCGGCGGACTTGGGGGCCAGGCCGTGGTTCTTGAAACGCACATCGTCGCCCATGGCGTCGGTGGGCTCCCAGCGGTAGCTGAAGGGCGGATTGGCGACGATGGCGTCGAAGCTGGGTTTCTTCGCCGGGTTCAGCTCGCGCAGCGTGTTCCACTCGTTGGTCAGGGTGTCGCCGTGGAAGATCTCGAACTCGGTGTCCTTCACCCCGTGCAGCAGCATGTTCATGCGGGCCAGGTTGTAGGTGGTGATGTTCTTTTCCTGTCCGTAGATCTTGCCGATGCCACGCGGCCCCATGCGTTTGCGCACGTTCAGCAGCAGGGAACCGGAGCCGCAGGCGAAGTCCAGCACGCTTTCCAGCCGCTTCTTGGGGCCGGTTTTCGGTTCCTGGCTGTCCAGCGTGACGATAGTGGAGAGGATGTCGGAAATCTGCTGCGGGGTGTAGAACTCGCCCGCCTTCTTGCCGGACCCGGCGGCAAACTGGCCGATCAGGTATTCGTATGCATCCCCCAGCGCGTCGATGTTCGTGGAAAACTCCGCCAGCCCCTCGGCGATCTTCTGGATAATGGTGCAGAGCTTGGCGTTGCGGTCGGCGTAGGTCTTGCCCAATTTGGGAGAGGCCAGATCGATCTCGGAAAAGAGGCCGTCAAAGGTGCTCTCGAAGGATTCGTCCTGGATGTATTTGAAACCGGCTTGCAGGGTATTCAGCAGCTCGCCGTTCTGGGTGCGGGCCATCCCGGCGATGCTGTTTCAGAGATGCGGCGGCTGGATGACGTAATGCGTCTTGCGGCGCATCTGCTTTTCGAAGGTCGGGATGTCCTTGCGGTTATTCTTATACCAAGTCGCCAGTGGAACGCTGCGATCATCCGCGGCGAGTTTCGGATAATCCTTGCCCAGTTCCTTCTTCGCCGCCGTCTCGTAGTTGTCCGAGAGGTAGCGCAGGAAGAGGAAGGACAGCATGTAGTCGCGGAAGTCGTCCGCATCCATGGCCCCGCGCAGTTGGTCGGCGATGCCCCAGAGCGTCTTGCCCAGTTGTTTTTGATTGGTGTCGGTCATTTGTTTCGCATTACCCCTCTTTTCCCTCCATGATCTGCCAAACTCTTCGATAGACGCCGCCAGAAGCTCCCACCGCCGTGTTCCAATCTTGTTCTGATAGGGAAGTAAGACGTTGACGAATCGACGGAAGGGTGTCGTCCCTCTGTAGATTCAAACTCCGTGCAAGAGGCATAGCTGCCCGACGCGGCACTCCCAGCAGGCGCAAGGCAATCGCTTGATCCGTGGAAACCCCATAGAACACGCGTGACGGGAGATTTGAAAGCTGGCTTCGCTCCTCCTCGGGCATACCTGCCGCGGTGATCGCCAGCAAAGCACCCAGCCCCCATGATGAAGTTTGGGTCAGTTTCCCGCAAAGGTTTTGACCGCACTTGGTCATTGCAGTCGTCTCATCCATCCCCTCTTCACGGAAATGCCGTTCCGCAATGGTCGTGATCTCCTCGCCATTCACCCAGTCCTTTAGAATTCGTGAAAGCTTGTCCCCGTCAGGGGCTTGGCCGCCGGTTACGGCCTTTAGATTTTCTCGCAACTCGGGAACGCGCAGCAGAACGCCCATCATATCCTGCAACGTCCGGTCGCCGTCGCGGAACAAGCGGTCTCCATCCCAAGAGTCCGGTCCGAGATTGCCACGGTGTGTCATCACCGTGCGAATGCTCTGCAAAGAAAAGCCAGTGCTGTCCACCAGCTTGAGTGGTTGTCCCGGCTGGGCCAGATAGGCTGTGTAAGTTCTAATTCCGGCCAATAAACGTCGAGCAATCTGGCTTTGCGAGGCCCGGAGCTTTTCGAATCCAAGCGTTCCGCGAAGCACCTGTTCGATCTGATCGGCGAAATTGTCCGGCTTCCCCATCTGGCGGTATGTATGGGCGAGATACTGAAGAAAACTCGACCATTCCGGGGAGTGATAAACAATTTTCTCGAGGTCATCTAGTGCTTCGCCCGCCTTTTGTGCGAGCTGGATCAGAGCAGAGTTTAAATCGCCGGTGTTCCGATTGATGAAGTCTCTGCGGTCCACTATCTGCTGTTCATTCTTCGCCACCAAGGCGACCACGCCCAACTGGCCTTGGGAAACCCTTCCTGCACGACCTGCGATGTTCCAGAAGTCTTCTGGCGGCATGGTGATCGAAGAATGTGCTGAAGGATAATGCGTCGCCGCCATGACGACTCCACTAACTGGGAAGTTCACGCCTTGGGCGATGGTCGTAGTCGCGGCCATCACGCCGAGACAGCCCTTCTCGAACAACCACTCCATCAGCATCCGAATCTCTTCCGGCAATCCTCCGTGATGCACACCGATCCTGTGCGCCAATAGGTCAACCAAGGGGAATCTTGCGCCCAATTCTTGAGCTACATATTTGCGAACTAGTTCCACATCAGGGGAAATCTCTGTAGAGCAATCACCAGCATTTTTGAGTTTCTCAGCCAGAGACCAGACGTAATCCGGGCGACTATGCATTGCGATGACCGGACCGCGTTCCTTGAGTTTGTGAGCTGCGATAGCCGCCAATGTTCCCACGTCGTTCGCATTGGAGAACGTGATTGCCAACTTATCTTCCTTGCCCAAGGTAAAGGATTCATCGAGATCAATGGTGTGGCGGGTGGTATGAACCGTCTTGAAATTCAATCGATAATCTCGACTCCGCCCCCGTAACGGTCCTGCATCAACTGCACTGACGATGCCAATCGCCCGATCATTAGGCTGCCAGTCCACCCCAAGGCTGATGTCATCGGAGTTTGCGCCACCAAGCCAACGCGCTACTTCACGCGCGTTTTGGATAAATGGTGTTAGCAGCAGGAACTGAGCCTCACGGCATTCTCGGTTTATCGTCGCAAGCAGAAACTCCAGGCGCATGCCTCGTTGAGTATCCTGCATCGTGTGCGCCTCATCCACCACCACCAGGGTAAGCGGGCGACCAATCTTCTCCTCCCAGTCCTGCCTCAATAACAGGTCGAATTTTTCGGGGGTGGCGACAAGGATGCGGAACTTTGCCTCATCACTTGATTCGCTGAGAACGCCAGCCTCGATCCCATCGATTTCCATGGCCGGACTGACGCGCTCCACAACCAAGCCAAGCGGTTCGAAATCGCGGCGCAACTGTCGGGTCACTTGATTTACGAGCGCACGACTGGGCGCGAGGTAGGCCACCCAACCTTTCCGGTCTTCATACTGGTTCAATGCCTGAAGAATCCGGAACTGGGCGATGAGCGTCTTGCCACTGGAAGTTGGCAGACTCACAACCACGGCCCGGCGGCTGGAACCCAGCAGACCTCGCTCAGCCAGTGTCCGGCGCTGGGGCGGCAGAACATCGAACAAGGCCTTATCGCCCCGTCCACGCTTCACCAGCTCATGGACAAAGTCGGTCACACGGGAGTTCACCGCACGGGTTACGGTCCAGATGGAGTTCTCGACCATTTGCGCGGCGGCGCGGGCGAGCAACCGTGTCATGGGTTCCAATTCCACCAGCCGCGCCGTCTCGCATGCTGCGATTGCACGATCAAAGTGGGAATCCAAGACCTGCTGAACCTGATGATTTCCGTCCACCACGCCGTCGGTGATGAAGTGCGCGAGCACGTCCGCTGCCTTTGAAATGTGATAGATGGCGATCAGTTCGAGTGCGGACCGTTTGGCTGACAGCGGGTCAAGAGCTTGCAGGTAATCGCGCTCAAACTCCTGCTGGGCATCCCGAAGGGCCGCCACGCGCTCCAATACAGCATCGCGATCAGTCCAGCCCTTTTTGCGCACGAGCCGCAGCCAGACATCGGTGATGGTGGCGTGGCAACGCTGGCCCCAGTCGTGGGATGCGATTGCCAAGGCGGGCCAGCCACCATCGGTATCCAAAGCGCGGAGCCACCGTGCCGCATCCGCACCACGATCTCCAAGCACGGCAAGCGTGGAAGCGCGAAGCAGATGCGTTCCGGCTTCTATCGGATTTTCCGGAACGGGCAAAATCCGCAACACATGAAACGCGTCCGCAGCGGCACTGCGCATCGTGGCCTCGCGATCACGATCTTCGGAGAGACGGTCCACTTCCAAGTCCAGAACCGCGACTTCCAACGCGGCGGCGATTTCCTGAATTGCCTCCGCATCGAACTCGGGCACTTCGCGAGCCATCTCTCGGTAAAACTGGATGCGGTCAGCCTCACGCAGCGCATTGGCGCGTTTCCCTGCAATCGCGTCTAGGAGCCAGTGGTTCATGATGCACCTCCTTGCTGTATGGCTGCCGGAAGCTGGCTGATCGGCCACGGAAGATAAAGGGCGATGAGCCGGCAACGCGTGGGCACCTGCAATGATCCACCCAAGCTACGGCCTCTCGCCCGAAGGTCCAGCTCCCTCGCTTCTTTATCGCGGATTAAAATTCCAAACAACGCCAGATCCCGGCGACCCGTATTGAAATACCTTGTGCAGGCATTGTTAAAGGAACCTTCGTGCGGAGTCCCCTTCACCCGCGGCAAGAGCCACTTGAGCAACTGGCAGATCGTGCCCAGGTTGCTGGCCAGAGTGTCCAACTGATGGCCGATTCCGCCACTCCGTCCGCTCATGACCTGCGGTGGCCATTGCTCTTCGGACGAGCACTTGACCTCTCCCAATGCCAAACGATGCGATTCCCCGTCGCGTTGGAATCCGACGATATCCGCGCCCGGCAGGGAGGCGAACGGGTTGCGCTTATCCCGCTCTGTATTCCAGGGCAGGACGACATCATGATGCTCCTCCAGCACAGCCTCGGCCAGCGCCTCACCAGCCGCCCAATCGCGTTCCTCGGGCACGTCGGTGGCAAGGACTTCTTCCAGCGCATCCTGCCCCATGCCAGTCAGGCTGAGCCCTCGCAAATGGCTGCGCAATTCTTCGCCGCCTTCGGTATCGTTCAGGCGGGCAGCGACCGGCCCGCCAAGAAAACCATTCAGATCATCGCCGGCCACAGCACGCTCGCCCTGCCACGATACGCAACCGTGGTGGGACTGGTAGGCGACTTCGGTCGGGAAAGGCATGGGTTAAGCGGCGGAATGGTAAACGGATGCGTAGCATTCTGGAAGCGCAAATCCGGCCATGATCGAAGTTTTCAAGCCTCCACCTCCTCCGGCGTTGGGAAAAGCTGCTGCATCAGACCTTTCTTGTGGGTCTTGAGGGCTTCGACCTTCTGGGTTTCGGCGGTGATCAGGGCGTCGAGGCTGCTCAGGCACGAGGCGATGCGTTGTTGTTCGGGGAGCTTGGGAGCGAGAACCCGAACCTCAGAGAACAGACTCTTGTTGATAATGGGGACCGCCTGCCTGCCAGCGAGTAATGCGATGCGCTCTGAGGCAAACGAGAGGGCGAAGTAAACGAAACCATCCGAGTGCTTGGAGCTGGGGACAACTGCGTTGAGCTGTTGGTTCGTCGCACAGTCGTGGACGTTTTGGGCCACCTTCCCAATCGTGGAGCCGATGCACACGAAAAGGACGCTGCCTGCTCTGATGGGCCGAGTCTGTGCAAAGCCTACTGCGGTCAAAGTGGTCTTGGTTTGATCGACAAACCGCAGGTCGGAGATGTCCGCAGGCGAAACGAAAGGGATGCCACCGCCATAGAAAGCGGGCTGCGCTGTGCTGGGCGTGCTTCCGGTAACGACTTTCCCAAAATCTCCCACAGACTGATCTTCCCACTCCCCTTCGTTTTGGAATTCGGGGAAGCGGAGGCGGGGTTGGGTTTCTCCTTCGCGGGGGAAAAGCTGCTGCATCAGCCCTTTTTTATGGGTCTTGAGCGCGTCCAGTTTCCGCGCTTGCGCGGCGATCAGCTCGTCCACCGAACTCAGGCACTTGGCGATTTTTTGTTGTTCGGGTTTGTCGGGACGCCATGCGCTCGTGGAAAGGAACTGGCTGATTGAGATGTTAAATCGTCCCGCCCTCGCGCCTTCATTCACTGGGCTACCCAGCTGAGCCTCATGGCTGCCTGACTCGAAATACCATTCCCAAAAGACCGGGTTCTCGTCCGCGTGGAAACGGAAGCATTTGTAAATCGGTGAAACGATTCCGCCTGAATACTTGGACAGCCGTTTGATGGTACCGAAGGTCGATGCCTTTGTGGTTCTGTCGTTATAGACGAAGTCGTTGCGGAGAAGCTTGAGATACCGTTCCGCACTATCGCCCGCGATCTTTTTGCCGAAATAGTCGCTCTGAAGGACAAGACCGTGTTCGCCCGATAGGCTCAAGATGTTGTCACCATCTCCCGTTACCGCCCTGTCAGCTACAGGCCGTGCAATCTTCTGGAGTTGAGTCACTTTCCACCCCTCCGCCTCCCGAAACTCCGGAAACCGCAGCTTCGGCACCAGCGCAGGCGATGCCTCTTCCTTCGTGGCGGTGGTTTTCGTTTTACTGCTCATTCGCGGGGAAGATGTGACGCCCCTTCAGGGCTGGGGATTGTGGGGTGGTCGGTTGACCCAGGGCGATGCCCTGGGCTGGTATGCTGCGCCCCTTTGGGGGCTGGAGAGGATGCGGGGGTTTCGCGGCTCTTGGCTTCACCGTCGGGCGGTTCGGTAGGTCGCCGGCCAGCTCGGCTTCTTTGGTTTCTGGGTCGTCGGAATCCCACATCTCACGGTAGGCGTTGATGTAGCTGGCGGTGGCTTGGGGGTTGAATTCCCAATAATAGCGGCAGAGGGATTTGAAGACGGCGAGACCCTGTGGAATGCAGGCATGGTCCAGAAGGTGATCGAGTGTTTGTTCGATCAAGCGGGCATCCCGGCTGCCATTGTGGAGAATTTCCCGGACGGTGGGCGCGTGGATCTCGACCGCCTGCTGGTGGAGTGTCTGGAGAGGGGCGATAGCCGCCGTGAGAACATCAAGCAAGTCCCGGTAGGCGTCGGAATCGGGCGAAGCAGCCTGTTGTGGCCGGCGTTGGGTTTTCACTCCGCCACCTCCTTGCCGAGTTGTGTGATGAAGCGTTCCATTTCCTCTTTCCTGGGCAGCTCAACGGCATAGCGGGAGACGAAGACCTGGTTGCTCAAGTCGCCGATGGCGAACTCGACGAGGGCGTTATTCTTGCGGGTGCAGAGGAGGATGCCGATGGGGGGGTGGTCGCCCGGGGTCATCTGGTGTTTTTTATAGTAGGCAACGTAGGTGTTGAGCTGGCCAAGGTGCTCATGGCGGAAGGCATCGGTCTTGAGTTCCACCAGGATGTGGCACTTGAGAATGCGGTGGTAGAAGACGAGGTCGATGAAGAAGTGTTCGTCGCCGATGAGGATCCGCTTCTGCCGGGCCTCGAAGCAGAAACCGTGTCCCAGCTCGAGGAGGAAATCCTGAAGACGATCCAGCAAGGCATCTTCCAGGTCGGATTCGGCCATGACATCCCGGGAACGCAAGCCGAGGAACTCGAAGACGTAGGGATCGCGGATGATGTGGGCTGGCTGGAGCGTGTCCGCAGCAGCGTGAGCCATGGTGGACAGCTTGGCTTTGTCTTTGGAGAGGCCGCTGCGCTGATAGTAGAGGCTGGCGATTTGGCGGCGCAGCTCGCGAACGGACCAGTTTCCGCGGATGCACTCGATCTCGTAAAAGCGGCGCTGGGTGTCGTCGGGGAGTTGAAGGAGTTCGTTGAGGTGGGTGAAGGAGAGCCGGTGGATCAATTGTGGAGTCGCTGTCTCCACAATCTGAGATTCGGGAGTCACTGACTCCCGAATTGGGATGGGCGACCGGGGAAGCAGGCGCAGGAGGGTGCCGAAACCCTCCTGCGCCAGGGATTTGGGAGTCAGTGACTCCCAAATTCGTGGATAGACCTGGTAGAGCTGTCGGTAGCGACGAAGCTCCCGGGGCGTGACCCGCGTCAATCCGTGGCTGGCAAGGCGTAGGGCAAGAGTATCCATGAGACTCTCACCATAGGCCGCCCTGTCTTTTCCCCGCTGCTCAAACTCCACAATGCGATAGCCGATGAGCCAGTTCCGCAAGGTCAGCGCGACATTGACGGCTTTGGTGGCAAAATCCTGCGTCTGCTGATGGATGTGGACGATGGAGGATACCAGCGAGTCAAAGTCTCCAGCAGCAGCGGGCGGCGTTGTTTTTTTCTTAGCAGCCATCAGTGTTTTTTATTGCTCATACGCGCTGAGTCCTGAGATGTCGCGGCCTTGGGCGCGTTTGGTGAGGTAGGGGGAGCAGTCTTCCATGAGGGCGAGTTCGGCCTGGGTGCGGGCTTTCCAACCGAGGTCGAGCGGGGCCATGAGGTCGCTGAGCTGTTCGCCATCGAAGATCATGCGTTGGAGGATGCCGTCCACGAAGGTTTGCAGAGAGGCGGTGGCGAGGCTGTGCTTGGCGGCGATGGTGGCGAGTTCGGCGGCGTCCTTCTCGGCCTTGAAGCGGGTGTAGCCCTCGCGGATGGCGGTTTCGCCGAGGCCCTCGCCCGCATTCAGGGTGCTGATGTAGGCGGCGATGTCCTCGCGCTCGTTCATGAACTTGGCATCGGACTGGATGAGGCCGATGAGCTGCTCGCGGCTCATCTTCTGCCTGCCCGGGGTCTGCTGGGAGAAGCGGGAGATGAGGCCCATGATGTAGTCGTAATCAATGACGGCGGAGGCGAAGAGGACGAACTCGAAGTCCACCTGCTCCACGGGGTCAGAGCCAGTGCCGGCGGGGACGCCGGCGCTCCTTGACTTGAGGCGCTGGGCGGTTTCCAGATAGGCACCGCGGAAGCCAAGTAGGTTTTCCTTGGGCAGGATCTGCTCGATGGCGGCGGCGTCCTCCCCGGTGAGGTCGGTGTATTGGTCGAGCTGGGTTTTGAGCCGCTGGACTTCCTTGAAGTGATTGATGAAGGCGGCGCGGGCGGCATCGCCCTTGAGATTCGGCACGGCCTCCGGGGCGGTGGCGAGGCCCTGGGATTTCATGAAGCCGTCCAGCTCCCGCACGGCGGCCTCCAGTTTCTGGATGACCACGGGGGCCTTGTCCACGAGCCAGATTTCGCGGGCCTGCTGGCCGTTCTTTTCCCCGGAGAAGAGGGCGATGGCGGTATCCACGGCGTTCTGCTGCTGGCGGAAGTCGAGGATGTTGCCGTAGGGCTTGGTGCCGTTGAGCACGCGGTTGGTGCGGGAGAAGGCCTGGATCAAGCCGTGATGCTTGAGGTTCTTGTCCACATAGAGCGTGTTCAGATATTTGGAATCGAAGCCGGTAAGCAGCATGTCCACGACGAGGGTGATGTCGATCTTCTGCGCCGGGGGATAGTCGGAGTTCGGCCACTGCTGGTCTTTGATGCGCTTCTGCACATCCTGGTAGTAGAGATCGAAGTCGGAGATGCGGTGATTCGTGCCGTAGCGGGCGTTGTAATTGGCGAGGATGCCTTTCAGGGCTTCCTTCTTTTTCTCGGGCTCGACTTCGTTGTCCTCCTTTTCCTGCGGCAGGTCTTCCTGGATCTGCTTCACATCGGGATCGCCCTCGGCAGGCGGGGAGAAGACGCAGGCGATGTTCAGCGGCTTGAAGTCGGGATCGGCGGCCTGTTTCTCCGCCTGCATGGTCTTGAACAGCCCGTGGTATTCGATGGCGTCATTGATGGAGGAGGTGGCGAGCAGGGCATTGAAGCGGCGTCCGCCGGTGGCGGCGTC
>JAIPKB010000178.1 GCA_021733795.1 Akkermansiaceae bacterium
GCGAGACCACCCATGCCCATGAAGTAGGCGATGCGGTTTTGCACCCGGCCATTGTTTTAATCTTCACCGGGAGTCGGCCCGCCGGCGTAGGCGCCCGCCCAACCGGCGCAGCCGGAGCCGCCGCCAACCGTCACCGTGCCGGTGCCGGCAAAGTAGGTATCATCCTGGAAGTCGGCGAGGGATGCGACGGACCCGTAGGTGCCGGGGTCGGTCTTCGCCACCCCGCCGAGGGTCAGCGAGGCGATGTTCTTGGTGCCGGCGTAGTTCAGGTTGACCACGCCGCCGGTGATGCCCAAGTCGCCGCTGGCCACGGCGTCCGGGCTGTTGCATTGCAAGGTGCCGGCGGTGACGCTGGTTGGACCGGTGTAGGTGTTGGTGCCGGAGAGGGTCAAAATTGGATTATACACTCCAATATTCTTGGTCAGCCCGCCAGTTCCGCTGATGTTGCCAGTGATGGTTAATGGGTAATACACATCGCAATTGAGATTGGTGTTCAGGGTGACCGGGCCATTCCAAGTGTTGCCAAAGCCGTTTTCGGAAAGGAGCGTGCCGCCGTTGACGATCAAGGCATTCGTGGGGTAGAAGCGCCACAGAAAGATCGTGCCGCCATTGAGGGTGATCGGGCCGGTGCCCAGCGTCGCTTGCAGATTCATCCTCAGTTGGCCGCTGTTGATGATGGTGCCGCCGGTGAAGGAGTTATCATTGAGGATCGCCTTGTTGATCGTCAGCACGCCGGTGCCGTTCTTGGTGAGACTGCCCGCACCCGTGATCACGCCGGTGAAATTCACCTGCCCGTTGCCCGGACCCCCGAAGGTCGTGTCAGATCCAAGTTCCATGTCGTTGGAGACAGTCACCTGGGATCCACTATTCTGGTTGATCGTCGGCAGCGTGGCATCGTTCGCAACGAACGCCAGACGGTTGCCGGCAAGGGTCACCGCAGAACCGAGATTGAGTAGGTTGAGCTGGAACCCGGCGGCCAGGTTGTTGGTGGCCGTATAAGTGCCGGCCGTGTTGAAATTGAGCGTGTAGCTCTTGCGGCCCCCGGCGAGCGGCGCGGTGTCGATGCTTTCCTCGTTGGTCCAGTTGGCCGGGACGCTCCAGTTGCCTGACGTCGCGGTGGTCCAGGTAAAGATATTGGGAAGGACGGCCTCGGTGACCGTCACCGTGTAGTTCTTGGTGGACAGATCCTGGGCAGTGACGGTGTAGGTCTGGGCGCTGGTGAAGTTCCGGGCCGTGCCCGAAGGCGGCGAGCCGGTGGCTTCGGCGGAAACGGTGTAGGTGGGGGCCAGATTTGTCCGGTCCGTGCCGAACGGCACTTCCAGGGTGATCGTGGTGTCGCCAATCGTGGCGGCCCCGAGCGCGCCGAAAGTGAAGGTGAGCATGTTTTTTTCCGAACTCGCGGGAACCATCACCGTGCCGGTGCTGCCAGCGGCAAAGTAGGTATCATTTGGGTAGTCGGCCCCGGAAGTGCTGGAGCCGTGGGTGCCACCTGGCTGCGGCACCCCGCCGAGGGTCAGCGAGGCGACGTTGTGCTCGCCGGCATAATCCAACTTGACCTTGGCGCCGGCGCTGATGCTCAGGGCACCGCCGTTGCCGAGCGCGGAAGGATCTTTGCAGACCACCATGCCGCTGTTGACAATCGTGGGGCCGGTGTAACTGTTGGCGACGGAAAGCGTCAGAGGGTGGTCCTGTTGGTTCCCATAACTGTCGTAGGTGAAGCCCCCCGGCCCGCTGATTTCGCCACCGAGCGTTTGAGCGTAGCACCACCCATCGCTCTTGCCAAAGTAGGAGTCGGCGGCCAGGTAAATGGGTCCCCACCAGCCTCCATCATCCCAACCATTGTATTCCCAATACCTCCCTCCGTTCAGAGTAAGAGTACCGCCCGTGGCATGCGCCCTCCACCCTTCGAGCGCGGCACCGCTTTCAACCGTCGTGTCAGGCATGGTGAAGGGAGCCGCGTCCGGCGCAAACCCGGATTCCGCAGCGAACAAATAGAGGGTGCCGCCAGTGACCGCGATGCTGCTGAAGTTGGCCGGTGTGACGTTGAGTTGGAGCGTGCCGCCGCCGGTCTTGGTGAGCGAACCCGTGGCGATGGGCCCTCCGGTGAAGGTATAGGTGCCGGATGCGGCGCTGACGGTGGTGGACAGTGGCGACATGTCGGGATCGATCACGATCGTGCCGCCGGCACTGTTGTCGAAAAGCACTTGGTCGCCATTGGCAAAGAGGGCGGGATCACCGGACACCTGTTCGAGCCAGTTTTCGGTGGTGGTGTCCCAGGCTCCGCCGCTGCCAAGGTTCCAAACAATAGTAGTCGCAGCAGTGACCGTCACGGTGTACGTGTTGACGGTGGGCCCGTCGGTGACGGTGTAGACCACCGGGTTGGTAAAGTCATAGGTGCCTCCGCTATCCCTATCGCAGGTCCCGGTGGACAGCGTGAAGGTCGGGGTGAGGGTCGTGACATCCGTCTCGGAAGGCACGGTCCAGGCGATGGTTGCCGCGTTGCCAACCAGCGGACCCACGACGGCACCAGGCCCGAAGGTCAGAATGGCGGCGTCTTCGGGGACATCATATTCCACAGTGATGGTTCCCGACCATGAGGCTGAACTATAGTCGTTTCCGACCGACAATTGCACGGTGCTAAGATCAACATCACCGAGGTCGGACCAAGTGGCCGCGGTTTTCGTGTCGATCACCGTGGCCGGAGGGCCTGCTCCGCCGTTGGCCCAACTCAGCGTCAGGGGCGCGGTGCCGATCGCTGCGGAGCCACCGACTTGCAGCAGGGCCGCGGTGCCGGCGGTCTCCGGCGAGGGATCGATGTAGGCACAGATGTCCGATGCAAAGCTATCACCAGGGGCGGTCTCTATTTGCGCATCCACTGAAACCGACCTCAGGATCGAGCCGGGGGGCAAAGCTCCCTTTGCGATCCAACGCAACAACCCGGGCACGCCAGATTCTATGGTTGTGGCAGCGAGGCTGGTTCCGAGATCGTAGGTTGAAGTGGTGGTCACTGCTTGCACACTGCCGGCCACCAGTCCCACAACCACCGCCAAAGCGCGGGCGGAGGGTTTGAGGGCAACTCGCAGAGGGTTGCAGATTCGGGTGATATTCATGGTGTTCATGGCGACTTTGGTTGGGGCTTCTTTTTCGGGTTGGGGAGGGAGGCGATGGTTTTAGTGTTTCCTTCCACAGTGCGACCGTGGAAGGCGGGGCAGAATTCGCCTAGCTGGGAGAATGAATAGCCAAAGCCGGCAGGGGGTGGCAATAAGAATTTTCTCGACAACTGGAAACCGAGGGGGCGCTCACCGGCTGCGGGCTGGGCCGCAGCCGCAGCATTGCCGCTCCCGGCAGGGCCAAGACATCCCCGCACAGACTACGTGTGGCCGTCCTGCGCCACGACGCGCACTTGGCGGACAACCCCCAAACGTCACTGGTCCTGACCGAGATCATCCATTCCTTGGAAGCGGCGGGCCATGACGTTCACTTCTGCCAAAAATCCCAGATCGAGCTCAAACACGATGTCCGGCACATGCCCCGCCAACTGGAGACCACCCCGGCGGATGCCTGGGTGGTCGAGGCCGGGTCACACCCACTGCTGGAGTGGTGCTCTCCCCAACCGACTCCCTGCCTCGCGCTGTATGGCAGCACCGACAAGCTGCCGCCGGCCTGCACCGGGCCGGATGGAGAGCCGGCTTATCGCGCCGCCACGCGCCACCTCCTTGCGCTCGGGCGTCGCCGCATGGTGCTCATCGTCAGCGAGACGCGCCGCAAGCCGACGCAGGGGCCGAGCGTGCGCGCCTTCCTGGAAGAACTGACCGCCCACGGCGTTCAAACAAGCAGCTACCACCTGCCGGAACAAGTCTCGCTGGTTTCCGCCGATTGCGATGCCTTGCTTGACTGGTGCCATCCGGACATTGCCCACATGCGCTGGAACAATGCGCCCATCGTGCGCCGCGTGGTGCGCTGGGTGGATGCCGTGCGCAAAGGCAAGCCCGACCGCCGGGCGATCTGCTTCCCGATGGAATTCGTCCCCGGCGGCAGCGTCGGCCCGGTGCACAAGGCGTGACCATCGGTTCATGGCGCGGCACCTCAACGCGGCGGCACCTCATTATTGGTATCCACGATGGTGGTGACTGACGGTTGCAGGGCACCCGGCGTCGCATGGATGATGAAAACCCGCCGGTAGGCGTCGAGATACTGCAATTGGCGCTCCGTGAACGGCACCCATGACTCACCCTGCCGGTAGTAGAAATTCGTCTGCGCCATGTTGAATTCATTGACCTTCCTGACAGGCGGCACCTTGGTGATTTTTCCCGGGTGGATGGGCAGTTTGTGCTCGCCGGCCTGAATGGCGGTCTCCACGCCGACCAGCGGGAGCGCCCGCGATTCGCCCTGAGGGAAGGCCTCGGCGGAATCGTCGATGACCACCATCCGGTAGGCGGTTTTGGAACCGACGGGGGCAGGCAACACGACGATGATCGCCCGCTTGAGGCCAGGTGGTAGCGTGACGCTGGCCGCCAGACTCGCCGCGGGGTTCTTCGGATCGATGGCGGCCTTGTCGTAAAGCACCAGCGAGCCATTGACCGGCAGGGTGAACAACGTCCCGGTGAGATCCTGCGGCCGGAAATCCAATTTGGCCACGGCACCCGTCTTGTCCGTATAAAAAAGCTCGGCGGTGGGGTGGACCGGATCGTGCAACACCGCGCGGATCCGCACCGGAGGCGGCGCTTCCTGGCGCTGGGCGTGGCCCGCCACGGGCAGCCAAAATACGGTTAGAAGACAAAGGGAATGTTTGCGGATCATAGGTATCAGATTTCACGGCCCGACATCCAGCGGAAGGACACCACATTGATGCGACGGCCGAATCTTCGATTCGCCGCGGCAACTGTGGCTTCGGTGTAAACATTGAGGGACGGGCGGTCCACCGGATCCACATACTCCGGCACCCGCTGCACCACGGCTTCGGCGTAGGCGCGGGCGCTCACCTTGCCCTTGGCATCCCACGCTTCGCCACAGACCCGGATGACAAAGGTGTCGCCACGCACGGTGGCGGCCGGTTCCAGGATGCGCAGCAGATCGCCCTGGCAGATCCAACCGGGCGCGCCGGCCGCCGGGTTGCCAGTCACGACCTCCGGCGTGTTGTATTTGTAGATCTTGGTGTCGCTGATGTCCGCCAGGGCGATGTCCGTCACCTTGGGACCCTCGGGATTGTTCTTGAAGAAGTTGTCGTTGATTTCGGATTCGCTGATCGCCGCTTCCAACGCGCCGCGCTGGGTGAGCGGACCATTCGGGCCGATCTGGCGGTTCACGAACTCCGACATGGAAAGGAACGGGCCGCGGGCGCGCACCTGCTCGACGATTTCGGTTGCCAGACTTTCGAGTTCCTTGTCGGTGAGTTCACGGTGGCCGTTCCAATCGTTGGTTTTCGCATCGTCGATCTTGGCGAAATCCGGGGGCCCGCCAGTGACGCCTCCATTGAGCAGCGACATGCCAAGGATTGGCACTCCGACCGCCTTTTCGGCTTCAATTCGGTTCGTCTTGGCCCAGAGGGTGACGAGGTCGCTTTTGTTCATCGACGCCAGCATTGCCTTCCAGGCCTGGACGCTCGTTGAGTTGACGTTGAACGGGCCTTGGATCATCTGGTATTCAGCGGCGTTCTTGTAGGCGTCGTCTCTGGGCTTGGCGGAGGTGAACAGTTCGCCCTTGGCGGCGGCCACGGATTTGCCGCCGGGCCGATACGGCTGGAACGCCTGCGAGGGCAGCGGCGTGGTGCCGTTCATGAATTTTTCAAAAACCGCGTCGGGCGTCTCGCTGCCACGGGTCGCAAAGGTCGAGAAATAGAACCGGTCATAGAGCGCGTGGTTGGCCAGCACCGAGTGGTCGAGCAATTCGGCGGGAGACACCTCAGCATCCGTTTGCTTGACTTTGTCAGTGGACATCAGCGGGGAAACCAGCGAACCCGCAACAGGCTGCACGGTGTTGGGCAGATAGGCGGTGGTCAGCGCGTTGGAGCGGCGGAAGTCGGCGATGGTCTGCAGTGGGCCGGAGGGCAGTTCGAGATAACTGCCGGACTTGATGCCCCTGCCGGTGGTATTGCCGGTGATTGCGGGAACACGGTTACCATCCACATCCATGTAGTCCTGGTAGTCACCCTTGCTGAGAAACGGTTGGAAATTGAGTTCGTAGGCCTGAACCCCGGGCTTTTCGTTGGCCAGATTGATCGTGACATTCGCCCGGGACGGGTTATGGAAAAGAAAGGGCTTGCCCGCCAGACGTCCGTCTCTGAGCAGGTTGAGCTGGGGACTGTCAGTCGGGTTCCTGGTGCGCAGCCCGGTTTCATAGACGCCGCCATTGGTGGTGCGGGCATAGGCGGAGAAAATGGCGAACGGATGCACGTAGGGCGCCTGTGCGCTGTAGGGGACGCCGCCCGGGGCGGCACACTCCCGTCCGGTCAGAGAACCGGTGGGCGGATAACGGTAAATCCGGTTGTCGAAAAAGGTCTTGAGGCCGGCGTCATCCTTGTAATCGAACCTGAGTTGGGCGTAGGGGATGAGCGTGTCGTTGGCGGCGGCCTGGAGCTTGGCATTCACCGCAAACGTGGGGGTTGCTTCGCCCTTGTTCGTTGTGGCATCGTCATTGTACCAACTGGGTCGTTGTGCTTTGAATTCCAAATAGAAACTGTCGGTGACCGTTGACTTTGAAATCTTTGGATTCGCAGATCCTCGCATCATCATGAAGGGATGCCCCGACCAGCCTCCTGGATAAACTTCCCCCGGTTTGCGAATGTGGGCGATGGTCACCGCATACATTTCGTATCCGAGACCGGGGGTGAAGGAGGGTTTCGCTTTGATGGCTTTGGTGAGCCTGTTGTCCCAATCGAAGCCCAAGGTTTCATGGCCTGAGCTGGCGTCATCCTTGAAAGACGAACTCGCGGGGAAGCTGGGTCCGCAAACCAGTGTCTGCCCCGGCTTCATGATGATCGGACCGGTTATGGAGGAACTGGTCGCAATCGGGTCGGCATCTTTCCAATTGGCGATGTTCATGACAAAGATTTTATCCTTCCTGCCATTGTGTTCAGCGCCAGAGTAACTCATGGTATTGATGGATTCAAAGGAACCCGGCACCACGCACTGGGAAACAAAGCGCCCGCCATCACCTGCTTGGAACATGAAGTTGAACGCGACCGGTATATTTTCGAAACTGACCTCCATTTTTCGGAAGGAGATATTGACATTGTAGGGGTTGTGCAGGGTGACCACCGGCGTGAAAATGAGATTCAGGTGGTAATCGAAATAATCTTTTACGGGGGGGTTGGTGTTGATCCACCAGACATCGGTTGTTGGTCTGGCCACCACGCTGAAGATGGTATCGACCTTGGCGATGACCGGCACCGGATTATATCCAGTGGGCACCGAATTGGTTCTGGCCGCGCCGGCGGTCACGGCAAAGGTCGGGGAGGTTTCGCGATTGGTGATGTTTCTGAAGGAGTTGTAGTAAGCGGCCAGCGCGCTCCAATTCGGGTCGGAAACGCCGGTGATCCCATGCGTCGATTCGTATAATTTCTTGCTTTTGAACTCAGCCGGCAGCGTGGTGACAGTGGCAGTGCTCATTTCAAACACGGAGGACAAATCCTGCTTGAGTCCGCCACCGCGCACGTCGCTCAACACCCCCAGCGAATAGGGCGTCACATCATTGCGGAACGCCCTGATCCTGCCCCTGGCGTCCTTGAGCAGGTCCAATTGGGCGAGGCCGGTGAGCTTGCCGGTGGTCGCCTCGGCTTCGTTGAAATGCTCGACCGTATCATCCTTGGGCAGGAAATCCAGCAGGGTCTTGGCCGGGGATTTGACGACGCTGGGATCGGGGCGATGCCCGGCCAGCAAGGCGCGTTTCTGGTCAAGGGTGGTGTTTTGGGCGGGATCGCGGTAAAGATTGACGCGTGCCTTCACCGACTCGTCCGCCACATGCCAGGCGAACGCCCCTTGTACCTTGCCGTCACGTGAAACCGGCACCAGGCCGGCGGTGACTTTCGCGGCGGCCGCAGCCTTGCCTCCCAGCGCGTTGTCGCCGACAAGTTCGATGGTTCTACCGGACCATTGGGCGGTGGCGAATTCCCGGGAATGGACTGCGGTGGGATCGGCGCTGGAAACCAGCCAGCGTCGGAAACGATTCTCCTTCTCTGCGGTGTAGTCGAGCGCCCCGCCATCCGGTTTGAAATCCCACCACGACTCCCAGACGCCGGTGAGATTCGGTTTGGCGGGAGTGGCCGTGAGGATCCCGGCGGGAGCGGTGACCGCCCGGTCGGGCCCCAGCGAATGCTGCAACTCACCGATTGCCAGCATCAGCGCCAGCCGCGCGTTGCTGCGCGCAGTGGCAATCGCTGCGCCCTGGCTGCCCGCACGCAACGAGATCGAGGACAAGGTCAGCAAGCCCACCGCCAAAAGCGTCAGCAAGATCATCAGCGACAGCGTGATGATCAAAGCAAAGCCAGCAGGCCGCATATCTTTGCATGATGATGTTTTCATGAGTTGGCTTGGTTTCGTCGCAGACCCTCCACCCTTATGGCCGTAAAAGGCCAAGCTGTTTCGGGATACCTCCAATCTACCTCAAAGCCTGCTGGGGCGCGAGGATTATTTTCGTGCCGACTGGTTCTATCATTGTCGCAGTCCGTCGGCGACGCAACCGGTGCCGGCCTTGCCGCACAGAAACTCACAGGTCCAACCGTCCAGATTCACACAATCCATGAAGTCGCCCCCGGGCGGCTTTGCACCCTTGCTTGCGCGGGAAGCCATCCAGTGGCTACGCGCATCGGAAAAACACCCGTTTTTCCTTTATTTGGCCTTCACCTCGCCGCATGTGCCGCTGCAGGAACCGGAACGCTGGATGAACCTGTACCGGGAAAGCGCGCCGGACGTGGGCCACCAACTCTACTGGGCGGCGATTTCGCACCTGGATCACGCGGTCGGTCAGCTAATGGCCGAGGTGGACCGGCTCGGGCAACGCAACAACACGCTGGTGATTTTCCTGAGCGACAAGGGTGCTCCGGAGTCTGCCTTGCGGCAGGGCGATTGGAAGCTGATCCAACGTAAGGCGGGCCCCGAACTTTCCCATCTCGCCGGCGACGAGGGTGAAACCAAAAACCAGGCTGCGGAGAATCCCCGGATCGGCCAACGACTGCGCAACGTGCTGGAAGCGGAGACGGTCAATGACAACGATGCGCGCCCCCGCTCGAACCCATGATTTGAAGGCTGCCGCCCTGCCCCATTGATGAACATCACCGAAGACCCGATCCCGCATCTCATCCGTCGCATCGCCGTCCCGGCCAGCGTGGGATTTTTCTTCAATACGAGGTACAATTTTGTGGACACGTACTTCGGCGGCAAGATCTCGACGGACGCGCTGGCCGCACTGTCGCTGTCGTTTCCGTTGTTCTTCATCATTCTCGCGGTCGGGAGCGGCATTGGCCAGGGAACCACCGCGCTGATTGCCAATGCGATCGGTGCCGGGGATGAGGAAAAGGGCGGCACGGTCTTGGTACAGGCCATTTCCTTCTCCGTCCTCTCCGGCATCATCCTCACTGTTGCCGGGTTTATCGGCGGTCGGCCATGGGCGCCCAGCCGCCGTCATGAACGCCCAATCTTTTCCATCTCGCCCGCAGCCAAAACACAGCCACAAAGCGCACCCGGAACAAGCACCATGACTATTTGCTTGAGGGAACCTCCGAATACTTCTTTCCGGAGCTGAGGGAAATGGCTTTTCATGCTGACTCCCTGCTAGTCAAACTCCAGCCTGACCGGCCCCATCAATCCTGAGACTGGCGAACCGCGATACATCGTCGGCACTGTGCTGTAATGATTCGCCAGCGTATTGTACACCAATACTTCAATCTTGTTATCCCCGCTCCTGACGAGGTCGCTAACATCCACCTTCCATGGCGGGGATACCTTCACTCCTGCCAGTCTTCCGTTCACGCGCACTTCAGCCGAGGCGGCAACAGCGCCAAGGTCGATTGTCACGTGTCCTTGCGCCTGTTCCTTGGTGAGGGCAACCGTCTTGCGGTACCATGCGCCGCCCGAATAACTGGCCAGTCCGTCAATTTCCGACCAGTCCCCAAGCGCAATCCGCCCGACTCCGCAATCCAGCAGGACGGGCTCCGGCAACGTCGCACCGCCGTAACATCCCCTAGCCTGCTCGATTCGCAGCGCGACAGGCACCGGACCTGCCGACGGCTTCTCAATCTCAGCCCTGTACGTCACCGCATTCTCGGTAACATCTCCGGCGTATTCCGCTTTCCCCATTTTCGACTTCACTTCCTTTCCATCCACCCAGACAGCCACCCTGCCGCGCGCCGTGATAGTCAGCTCCTTCAATCCGGGCGGCGATACAAACCGGTACCAGCCGACCGGCTGCTTCTCGCCGGACCGCGTGTCGAATTTCAACACTGCATCCTTGTTATGCCAGCGCATCGCCAATTCGCTGGACTTGAATTTCGGTTGATCGGCAACTGCGGCCCCGCCCCCCGTCTCTTCCAGTTTTGGAGGCCCAGCCGGATGCTTCGCCCATAAACTCTCGGGGAAACTGGAAATCATTTCCGCCTTCTCCCAGCCCGCATCATTGAAGGCACGATCCTGCCAGCCCTTCGCCTCATCCTTTGCGCTCAGCCAGGTTGAATCCGTCCCGACACGCTGATCGCCCGCGAGATACTCGGCAATCAGCCCCATCGCGTCGCCTCCGTTACGCGCCTTTATCGCGATGATATTGGAACCGGTAACCAGCGTTTTACCCAGGTCGTATTGCTGTACCCTTTCCCACCTGTCTCCGCTTCCGATTTCATTGCCATTAACAAAAAGGGTGTAGGCATCGTCGCACGTGATCCTGATGCGCGCCTTCACCGGAATTTTGGGGACCTCGATCTTCTTCCTGAAATACCGGACAATGGTTCCGTCCTTGTTACCAGGACACCATATCCATGAAGCCGCGTCGGAGAACACGGCGCCGCTGTCAATCTTTTCCGCCGTCGCTGCCGTCTTGGTCGTATCAAAAACAACATACCCGCGCCCGATCGTGTCGTACCGTAGCAGGACGGGATTGGCGCCATCGGAAAGTTTCACCGACTCCGGAATCTTTTCGACACGTGCATTATTCAGCCATACCGCCGCCGGCTGCAGGCCGCCTGCAAGAACCCGCGGCTGCGTGTTGCCTCCGGACATTACCGCCGTCCAGAGGTAATACCGTGTTCCGCCGGCCTCCTTCCCACGGTTATAACTCGGCATTCCGCCACTGACAGCGCCGAGTCCTATGAATTCATCCGCCACCTGTTCCTTCAAACCGTGATATCCCTGGTGCGCCACATCGTTCTCCATGCCAAACCGCCATGAAAACTCGTACGGCGTCCAGTGATACTTCTGGCCATCCACGTTCACTGGAACCGCAGGGTCGACCTGCCGCAGACCTGCCAGCCGTTTCTCCAGCGCGCTCACATCAGCAGCCTCTGGCAGCGGACCGAGCTTCCAAAACTTCGGTCCGTATGAATACGTTACACGGCCCCAGGTCGAATCATCGAGCTTAGGATCCTGCCAACTCGGATGGGGTGTCGTCTCTTCGGCATACTTGATCTGCCTCATCTCAGCCCCGATCATGCCCTTGAACGCAGGCCAGCGGAAATCGCCGAAACGGTTGTCGCACGTGGGCTGTAATTCAAACTCCCAATCACCGTCGAGGACAATAGCCGGGCGAGATATCACTGCCGCAGGAGCCGCTTCAAGCTGTGGCTGACCCGGTGAGAAAACAATCAACTGGATCTCCCTCTCCGTCAGCGGCAACTTGAGTCTCGTCCCGGCAGCCGTCTGCTCCGTCACCGCAAGCGGACGCGTCGTACCGGTCCACGGGTCCCACAGTTCCACCTTGCCGGTGGCCCGGAAGAAACACGCCGCATCTTTCGGCGCGTCGTAGACAGCATAGAGATCACGCGGACCCAACTTGCGATGTTGGATATAGCCAGGTCCTTCGTAATCGCGGCCCGGCACATTCGCGGCAACGTCGGTGACGGCTCCATCCGGGAACAACTCCTTCACCATCGCGGCGACCTCCGGATCATTGCGGCCGACGCGGTCGCTTGCTTCCGGCAAGGCTCCAACAGCCACGACAACTCCGCCGGCGCGGCGGAACTCAAGCGCCTTCTGCAGTGTGGAGTGCCGCACCGCCTTCATCGCGGGCAGAACCAGGACGCGGTAGATTTCGCCTGAGACATGAAGTTCCTTGCCGATGATTTTTGCGCGAGCCAGTGATTCGAAATCCATGAAATCAAAATCGATGGACTTGGCATAGAGTTGCCGCCCGGTGCCAAACGCCGCGTTAACCGCTTCCTGTCCGCCCATCCCCGCTTGCATCGGGGCGACCGGGTACATAATAGCGACATCACAACGGTGATACCCCTGGGTCAGCAGGTAACTGAGACGCTGGACACAGTCCATGAATCCGCGCATGTGCTTCCAGTACGGCATCCGGAACGTATTGTCCGGCGGCGCCCACTCCCACCAGCCGCCATGCGTTGCATAGTACATCCCATGGAACGAAAGGAGATTGTAACCCATCACGAAATCGGCGAAAAACGCATCAGTCGCCCCGGCCGACGTTGTGCCCCAGCCGCTGCCATACCAGCCCTCGAGCCAGACGCGCGGCCGCTGGTACAGATGCGCGATCGAGGCGGCGACCATCGCCTTGATAAGATCTTTGCCAAGTCCAGGCTGGTCGGCGCCCGGACCCTGATTCCAGCGCTGGGTCCGGAAATAGTCGCCGAACTCCGTCACGTCCCCGCCCCGGCCACCATGGTCGCATCCCATGGTCATGCCGCGCTCCTGATGCCAGTCGAAC
>JAIPKB010000179.1 GCA_021733795.1 Akkermansiaceae bacterium
GGGCGTCGTTGACCAGGCGGTTGGTGCGCACCTCCATCCGCCGCACGCGGCCGAGGATCTCGGCGGCGCGCGCCTCATCGGCCGCGGTCATCGGTGGTGTGGCTTTTCGGCGGATCATGGGACGGGCAGTTCGTCGAGCAGGCGGGTGATGACTTGTTCGCTATCGAGGCCCTCGGCTTCCGCTTCGTAGGTGACGGTGACGCGGTGGCGCAGGACCTCCATGGCCACCGATTTCACATCGTGCGGGGTGACGTAGGCACGGCCATCGAGAAATGCGTGGGCGCGGCTGGTTAGGGCGAGGTTGATGGTGGCGCGGGGCGAGGCACCCACCCGGATCAGCGGGGCGATCGGCACCCCGAAATCATCGGGCCGGCGGGTGGCGTGGACGAGCCGGACGATGTAGCGTTTCACTTTTTCATCCAGATGCAGGTTGTTGACGACTTGGCGGGCCTGGTGGATGGCTTCCAGGCTGACGATCGGGGTGGGCGCGGGTGGGTCCTCGGTGGTGCCAGCGAGGTCGAGCACCTGGAGTTCCTCCTCCTCGGTGGGGTAGTCCATGATCACCTTCATCATGAAGCGGTCAAGCTGGGCCTCGGGGAGCGGGTAGGTTCCCTCCTGTTCCAGCGGGTTCTGGGTGGCGAGGACGAAAAACGGGGACGGGAGGATAAACGACTGTTCGCCGATCGTGACTTGTTTCTCCTGCATCGCTTCGAGCAACGCGCTCTGGACCTTGGCCGGGGCGCGGTTGATTTCGTCGGCGAGGATGAAATTGGCGAAGATCGGGCCGTGTTTGACGCGGAACTTCGCTTCCTTCGGGTCATAGATTTCGGTGCCGACGATATCGGCCGGGAGCATGTCCGGCGTGAACTGGATGCGGTGGAAGCGGGCGTTGACGAGCGAGGCCAGGGTTTTGAGCGCCAGGGTTTTGGCAAGTCCGGGCACGCCTTCGAGCAGGATGTGGCCCTTGACCAGCAGCGAAATGAGCAGGCGGTCCACGACGGCGGTCTGGCCGATCAGGTAGCGGGCGATCTCCGTGCGCAGCGGCTGGATCCAGGTGGAGGAGGCCGTGACCTGGGCTTCAATGGCCGCAAGCGGATCGCCCATAGGGGGCTGGATGTCGGAGGTGGGAATCATAAGATATGAGGATGAGGTTGGATCATGCTTGTGCCGGGAGTGGGGACACGCCAAGACAACCGACAGAAAGGACGGGTTTTGTCTATCGCATTGTTGATTCAGACGTCGGGCAATGTCTGGAATATGAATCGTTCAAATAGCTTGGGTCGGTAATTTGGCGTGTTCATTTTCCGAGTGCAAAGCGATGAATTCGAAACGGATTGGTGGCTAGACACCTTCGGGCGCCGCAAAGGTGGGAGGAGGATGGGACTGGTAGGGGAGCACACGCGCCCTCGCGTGTCGTCTTTGGCGCCCTCGCCAAAGACTTTCGTCGCACGGCATTCAACCCTGGTTTTCGGCGCGGACACCGGAACCTCCGACAGATCCAAAGCCTCGCCAGCGTACGGATGACCCCGCTGGAAAACTCCATCCATGAGCCACCATTGCCACAAGCCTCTGCTTATCCCCGGCATTGCTTGTTGCTCCACCAAAACGCCCACGAAGCGGGATGATCAGAAAGCCAAGTCCCCACCTAAGGAGTCTGAAGTGGCGCAATTGGAGATCAAGGATGCCGAGGACATGGCCAAGGCACTTGTCAAGGCCCGTTGCCAACGGTGGTCACGCCGCCCACGCAGCTCAGCTTGTGTCGCAAGTGGAGTATTGCAATTGGGTGCGGGGCCACTTTCCGGTTGAGCGGAGAATCTTTCCTGAATATTTCTACAGCGGAATCAAAAAAATGTCTGCACTTTTAAGTTGACACCTTACAAAGACCGATCCATAGTTCTCCGAACCGCTTTTAAAACTCATAGATAGGACTTTATCATGCGCTCTGCCCTCCATGACGTATTGCCACCCGGACTACGGCGTTCTTTGCTCAAATTCGGTGCGGATTTGACGCGGGCGCGCCGGAAACGCCAGCTCACCATGGCGATGATGGCGGAACGCGTGGGCGTGGCGAAAAGCACCTACGTCCGCCTCGAGAAGGGCGATCCGGCAGTGGCCATGGGGGCCTACGCGATGGCGTTGTTGGTGCTGGGTTTCGGCGAGGCACTGGGGGATTTGGTGGACGCCCGCCGCGATGAGGACGGACTGCTTATGGACGAAGAACGCCTGCCAAAACGAGTGCGGCTCAAGAAAAGCCCCACTTCGCTATGAAACGGACGATCCAAGTCATGATGGGCCAAGACGCGCTGCCAGTGGGAACCCTGCATTTCGAAGCCGTGGGGGCGCGGCAGCGGTCGGCATTTGCTTACGCGGATTCGTGGTTGAAGAGGGCGGACCGCTTCGGCGTGGAGCCCGGACTACCGTTGGTGGCGGGGCCGCAGTTCCATCGGAAAGCCGGCGAGAATTCGGTTTTCCACGCGGCAATTGCGGATACGGAGCCGGATGGCTGGGCCAAACGGGTGATTATGCGCGACCACGCCCAACGTCGGCAGGAGGCACGGCGGGCGGGCCTGGAAATAGCCAGCACCCAGCTCAATGCCGTGGATTTTCTGCTCGCGGTGGACGACGCGAGTCGGGTGGGCGCCCTCCGCTTTCAGGATGAACAGGGGGTGTTTTGCCGGGCCTCGGAACCCGGCCGCCGCACGGCACCGCCACTGGTCGAACTCAGTCGCCTGCTGGCAGCGAGCCACGCGGTCGAAACCGATACTGCAACGGCGGCCGATCTCGCCTATCTGCGGGGGCGTGGCACCTCGTTGGGAGGAATGCGGCCGAAGTGCACCGTCGTGGATGACGACGGGCACCTGGCGATCGGCAAGTTTCCCAGTATGCAGGATGAACGCGCGGTCACCAAGGGTGAGGTGCTGGCCATGTGCCTCGCCAAGGCCGCCGGCATCCGCGCGGCGGACGCGCGCCTGGTGGTAAGCGACGGGCAACCGGTGGCCTTGATCCGGCGCTTTGATCGCACGGCCAACGGCCGACGGCTAATGTATGTCTCGTCCGCCACCCTCCTGGGTGCGGATACCACAGTCGTTAGGGAGCATTTCTATACCGAAATCGCCGATGCGATCCGGGTGCATGGCGCCGAGGTCAGCAACGACATTGAGGAACTCTGGCGGCGCATGGCGTTTTCCATTCTGATCACCAATGTGGACGATCACCTGCACAACCATGGCTTTCTCCACCAGCACCACGGCCAGTGGCGGCTGGCACCGGCGTTCGACCTCAATCCCTTTCCGGAACGGGCGCGGGAGCTGAAAACCTGGATTTCCGCGGACACCGGGCCCGAGGCAACCATCGACGCGCTAATGTCGGTGACCGGCTATTTCCGAATTTCACTCGATCAAGCGCGACGGATCCTGACTGAAGTCGAACACGCGGTTTCCCACTGGCGGGATCACGGCCGGACGCTGGGGATGAAGGATGGCGAGCTGGAGGCATTTGCCGAGGCCTTCGAGCATCCGGAACGCAACGCCGCCCGGCAGGTCGCCGCCTCAGCGTGAGGTGGTGGCCCTCCTTGGGCTGCTCAGGTGACCGGATGTTTCCAAGGTGCCCGGTAGGGCCTGGCGAGGCGCTGGCACGCCTCGTCGTCGCCGCTGACCCGATGGGTGGCCGGATCCCAGGCGAGGGTGCGGTGGAGGTCGGCGGAGAGATTGGCGAGAATGCAACTGGCGCTTGAGATGTGGCCTTGTTCGATGTCGGCCACGGGTTTGCCGCGGGTGGCGACGGCCTGCAACCAGTCGCGCAGGTGGCCGCGGATCGCCGGAGCCACGTGTTTTTCCAAGGCCTTCTCGGTGGCATCCTCCGGGTATTGGTCGAGTTCCATGGTCACCTCGCGGCGGACCGGTGAGCCGCTGCCCTGCGGCACGAATTCGTAACGTTGGACACTGAGCTTCAGGGTGCCTTTTTCCCCGTAGATAATGGCAGCCCACGGAAAATCAGGGTCCGGGGTGGTGCCCCACGTGCGGTGGGTCCAAACGGCGTTGAGGGTGCCGAAGTCGAACATCGCCACCTGGGTATCCGACACGGTAGCGATCGAACCGGGGTCGATCCACGCACCGCCGGACGAGGTGATGCGCAGCGGCCAGCCGAGGCCCAGCATCCAGCGGACCATGTCGAGCATGTGGATGCACATGTCACCGAGAATGCCATTGCCATACTCGCGGAACGAGCGCCAACCGCGCGGGTGAATCGCGTTGTTGAACGGCCGCTTGGGGGCCGGGCCGCACCACATGTCCCAATCGAGCCCCGGGGGCGGCGGCACGTCGGCCGGATTGCCGCGGGCCCGCATGTGGTAGTAACTGAACAACTCGATGTGGCCGATTTTGCCGAGCTTACCTTCGTCGATGAAACGCTCCTTCGCTTCGATCAAGTGGGGGGTGCTGCGCCGCTGGGTGCCCACTTGGACGACCCGGCCGAGTTTGCGGGCGGTATCCAGGATCGCCTTGCCTTCGATCACATCCACGCTGATGGGTTTCTGTAGATAGAGATCCGCGCCGGCCTCCATTGCGGCGAGGGCGGTGAGGGTGTGCCAGTGGTCGGGCGTGCCGATCAGGACCAGGTCGAGATCCTTCTCCTTTAGCATGTTCCGGAAGTCGCCGTGCAACCGGGGTGTTCTCCGCGAGGCCTGGCGGGTGGCCACGATTGAGCCCGCCTCGGTGAGCAGGGAGCGGTCGACATCGCACAGCGCCGCAACTTCGACCGGAGCCACCTGGAGCAGGCGCAACAGATCGCATTTGCCATACCAGCCGCAGCCGATGAGGCCCACGCGTTTGGCGGCACCGGCTTCGGCGGCCATGGTTCCCTGTGGCGAGAGCCAGGCGGCCAAGGTGCCGGCGCTTGTTGTTAGGAAGGATCGGCGGTTCACGTGCATGGAACAATGTACGGCGTGCGGCGGAAGAATCTTGCAACAGGAGGCATGGTGCCCCAGCTGTCTTGATCAAGGGCGGGCTAGCCGGCTGCGGGGGCCAGCCAGTCGATGGTGTTCATCCACTCGCCGACCCGGACGAGCCAATCGGCAGTGGGGAATCCCGACTTTTTCATGCCGAAGCCGTGGCCGCCTTTGGCGAAGATGTGGAGTTCGGCCGGGAGTTCGAGTTTCTTGTATTCGAGGTACAGCAGGGCGCTGGCGCTGGCGCTGGTGGTACCCTTGTCATTGTTGGCGTGGATGAGGCAGATCGGCGGAGCTTGCTTGGTGACCTTGACCTCCGGCAGCAGGGTGAACGGATCCTGTTGGCTCACCAGATAGGCCGGGTAAACCGGGATGGCGAAGTTCGGGGTGGCATCGGCGACATCGAGTTTGGGATCCTGGGGGTAGGTGCGGTCGTTCGGGTGGAGCGTGGTCATGACCGCCAGATGACCGCCGGCGGAAAAACCGAGAATGCCGATGCGGTCCGGCTTGATGCCCCATTCGGTCGCGCGGTGGCGGAGGATGCCCATGGCGCGTTGTGCGTCTTGAAGCGGTTCCCGGCTTGGATCGGCCGGGTCCCGGCGGGGAACCCGGTATTTCAGCAGCGCGCAGGTGACGCCGAGGGTGTTGAGGTATTCGCAGACCTGGGTGCCTTCGTGCTCGATGGCGAGGATGCTGTAACCTCCGCCGGGGCAGATCAGCACGGCGGTGCCGTTGGGATGCTCAGGTTGATAGAGGGCGATGGTCGGATCGGTGACGTTGGTCACCCGTTTGATATCATCGGGCTTTTGAATGGCCTGTTCCGGGCCGATGCTGATGCCCGGTTTCTCGGGAGCACCTCCTGGCCAGAGGTGGATGGTGGTGGGTTCGGTGGCGTGGGCGGAGATCACGGTGAGGGCGAGGAGGAGGGGTTTCATAGCCTTGTCAAACAGAACGGGAGAGTGGGGTGGGGGAGGGGTAGGTGTCAATTGGCATTGGCGCTTCATGCGGAAGTAAGCCGGAATGTGGTGCAGGATTTGGAGGCGGGAAAGGAACGGGCGAGCTGGAGGAATCTACAGGCAGTGCTTGGCGTGCTCAATATCCGTCTCGAGCCCGCCGGGCCTTTGGTCGAGGCATGGAGAAATCAAGCGGAGAAGGAGGAGACCGGATCATGAGCTTGGAACGCCAGGCCGCAATCTTCCAGCACGGCCGCCTGGCCGGGCACCTGCGATCCACCGGCCCTGGCACTTGGGCCTTCGCCTATGAAGGCGGCTATGACGGACCGCCGGTTTCCCTGACGCTGCCGGTTCGCGTCGAACCCTACGATTTCCCAGAATTTCCGGCGTTTCTGGAAGGGCTGCTACCGGAAGGTCCGCAGTTGGAAGCCCTGCTCCGCAAGCACAAGATCGACCGCCACGATGCCTTCCGCCAGATCGTGACGGTCGGCGAGGATCTGATCGGCTCGCTTACCGTTCGCGAACTCACGGAGAACACCTGACATGCGCGCTTGCCCGATCACCTTGGAGCCATTGGCAGATGGCGAGATGTTCTCGAAATCCGGCCTGCGCTCGCTGCATCCCCGGTTGACGCATCTGGAACCGCTTGCGTTGGGGCAGGACGAGCAACTGCGCCAAGCCAGATTGCGGGCCGACAAAATGTCCATCCAAGGGGTGCAACCCAAACTTTCCGCCGTGCTGAAACCCAAGGAAGGATGCTTCGAGGTGGTGGATCGCGGCGGACGCTTCATTCTCAAGCCGAATCCTCCGCCCTACGAAGAAGTCCCGGCCAACGAAGCGCTGAGCATGACCCTGGCGAAACACGCGGGCATCGAAGGCCCCCCGCACGGGTTACTGCCGGCGGTCGATGGCTCGTGGGTTTATGTGATCCGGCGCTTTGACCGGGCCGGTCGCGACGACCGTCTGCACGTGGAGGACTTTGCCCAGCTCTCGGGAGCCTCCCGGGACACCAAATATGCCAGCTCGCTCGAACAAGTCGCCAAACTGTTGGAAACCCATTGCAGCTTCCCGGCGGTCGAGAAGGCGGCGCTCGCCCGCAGGCTGCTGTTCTGTTTCCTGATCGGGAACGAGGACATGCACCTGAAAAACTTTTCGCTGATCGTCGAGAAGGGGAAAGTCAGTCTGGCGCCGGCTTATGATTTCCTCATCAAGCGGTTGGAAAGTGGTAGTCCCGCTAGGATTCGAACCTAGGCAAGCAGATTCAGAATCTGCTGTGCTACCGTTACACCACGGGACTGTTGCCTGAGCGGGAAAAGTAGCCTCACCAGGGCTCGAACCTGGAATAACGGAATCAAAATCCGGGGTGTTACCATTACACTATGAGGCTTTTAGCCCTGCGGCGGCAGGAAGATAAGCCACCGATGTGCGGTTTGGCAACCCGGATTTGTAAAAAATGCAGGGCAGCGGACCACGGTGGATTTTTGCACGGTTGGAGGGCAGGCGGCGCCAAGGGTCTTGTGCCCTTGGATCGCAACGGGTAGGCAGAGACGTTTTAACTCGATCCATGCGGGAATGCCGCATCGCGGTTTGACGATCTCCTTGCGGGCCTGCTTTTCCGGATCGTGATATGCGCCGTAGAAATTGCTGTTGCAGCCGAGCCAGAGGGTGATGCGGCGCATTTCCTCGTCCGATAGCTTCACTTCATGGTGCCCCCGCCCGAGCATCCGATAGAGCGGGCTGACGCGCGCGCCATCCCGGCCCGGAATGCTGAACTGGCGTTCCTTCAGGGCGACCCCGTTGCCGCCGCTCATCCCCCACGCCTGTTTGTTCAGGGTCAGGAAGGCTTCCGACCAGCCGTTGGCCCCGAACCGGTCACCGCGCAGGCTGGGCACGCGGTTCATTTTGCCGTCTTCGTGGCAGCCGACGCACTTCGCATCGAGCACCGGTTGTACCAACCGCGGAAACGTGAGCGGAAAACTGCCAACCGCCTCGGGTTCCAGCTCCGAGGGTGCCCGCCCGATTGCCAACGGTCGCAGGCCATCGCCCGCACCCAATACAACGCGACCACGCGCAAGCGCTTGATTTGAGTTCCCGCAGGCCACGGCTGGGCGCTCTCATACGCATTCATCACCATCACGGTGCCGCACCGCCTCCCGCTCCAACCGGACATGATTCCACGTCTTGCTGGCCGTGATCTCGCCTGCGAGCACCGTGAATTCATCCGCCTGGGCCGCGCGGACCCGCACTCCGGCCACCCCGAGCAACAATCCGATCCATATCGTGGCAGCCGTTTTCACGTTCAATCACTTGCCTGCTTCGTCGCCGTCCTTGGCAATACGGCCGCAGGGTCATGTTCTTTTCAGAAGGTGTCCTGTGCATCAGTTTCCCGGAATCTCGGAGCGGTTGGCTATTTCTCCGTGGCGGGCGGCGGGTTCGCCTCGGATTGCGCGGCCAGGCTGGCGCAGACGATCTCGTTGTCGTTGCGGGCAAAAATGCATTTTCCGGCATAGGCGGGGTGCGCCCAGCACACGCCTCCCCGCATTCCCAACTGGCCCTTGGTGGGCTCGATCAGTTTGGCGCGGCTGATCACTTCGGCCCCTTTGGGCGAGAGCCGGGTGATGATGAGTTCGCCGCGTTCGGTGAACATCCAGACTTGGTCGCCGTTACGCACCATGTGAATGTTTGCCCATCGGTCGCGGGGCACCAGGGTGAGGTCTTCCCACACCCTGTCGCCGGTGGCGGCCTCCAGACAGCGGAACTCCCCGTAGCTATCCACTCCGTAGATATGGTTGTCCTGAAGGATCGGGGTGGCGATCATTGCATGCAGCGCATCCGTCTGCCGCTCGCTCGCACCCTGCCGACGCCAAATCATTTCCACGGAGGGTGGATCCTGCTTCATCCTGAGCAGGTAGGAGCCATCGTAGAAACTGGTCAGAAAAACGCGGTCATCAGCGACCACCGGGGTGGGCACATTGATGACCATTTTTCCCTGCGGGGTCGGATATTTCCAGAAGACCGCACCGGTGGCGGGATTCAGCGCGGTCATGTTCTCGCCGGTCCAGCACAGCAGCAGCCGCCGCCCCTCACGTTCGATGATGATGGGCGCGGAGTACGAAACCTTGTCATCCAGGGCTCGCCACTTTTCTTCGCCGGTGCGTTTATCCAGTGCCACCACGCAGGCGTCGGGCTTCGCCCCCAGTTGAACGATCAGCAGATCCTTTTCCACCAGAGGTGACGCGGAGATTCCCCAAATGACTCTGGCAATCGTGTAGTCCTTGCCCGGGTCCTTGTTCCAAAGCAGCGCGCCGGTGACTGCGTCGTAGCAGCGCAGGTGTCCCATTGAGCCCAGCGAGTAGGCCCGGCCATCGTCGATGACTACGCAGGCCCTGGGTCCATCGGGGTAACCCAGCCCCGTGTAGGCGCAGGCATACTCCTTGGTCCAGAGAATCCTGCCGGTCAGTGCGTCGAGGCAAAGCACCCGTTCGGTGCCACCCGGTTCTTCCGGGCGGTCGGTCACATAGACCCGCCCGTTGGCGACGGTGGGTCCTGAATAGCCGTTCGATATGGGCGTGCGCCACAAGAGGTTGAGCTGCGCCTGTGGGAATTTTTCGATGATGCCTGTCTCATGCCAGACGCCATCCCGGTGCGGGCCGCGCCACTGCGGCCAAGCGTCCCCAAAGGCTGCTGAAACCAGTGACATCACGGATCCGGCAAGGAGGGCGAGAGGGAGCTGGATCAACGGTTTCATCGGTAGAATTTGATAGGGTGAACGCAAGAATGGAAGTGACGCTACGCCCATCCCGCAAGCGAATCTTTCATAAGGGCAATCTGCTGGCCGCGAGCTCGCCCGCGAGCCCCGTGAATTCATCCGTCTTGGCCATGTCTGCCCGTACCCCGGCTATCCCGGGCAACTTCTCTCTCCCGGTCTCCGAGCCCCTCGACGGCGTCCTCATACGCACCAACCTTGAAAAGCAATTTCCCTGGCGCGATTTCTGACACCATCTGACACTGGGCTTGCCGGAAGATGCGGGCGGAATGCGGGACCGCTGAAAAATGACCTTGAAATTTTCCCCAATCTGCGGTCAATCGCAGGTGCAAGCCATTGAACACCAGCCGTTTCGCCTATTCATTGAGGCGGATCGCCCGTTCCACCATCGCTTCCGCCATGTCGAAATCGACCGCCGTGCGGGCGTGGATCCGGCACAGGGGCTGGCCGAAATGCACGGATTCCCCGGATTTCAGCAGTTGATCGATGCCCACGGCGAAATCCACGCCGTCGATTGCCCGGGCCCGGCCGGCCCCCAGTTGGACCGATGCCTGGCCGATCATTCCGGCATCGACCCGACCGACGACGCCGCTGGCCGGGGCGAGGACCTCGCGGATCACCGGGGCCCGGTGGATTTCGGCGAGTTTGCCCAGGTCCTCCGGGCGGCCACCCTGGGCGGCGACCAATTCATCGAATTTCCGCCGCGCGGTGCCGTCGTCGAGCATTTGTTCCAGTTCGGTGCGCGGCACCCCGGCGATCGCTGCGGAGAGATCCAGTACGAGCTGCCGGAGGTCGGGAGGGCCTTGGCCGTTGAGGCAGTCGAGCGCTTCGATCACTTCGAGAGCATTGCCCACGGTGCGGCCGGTTGGTTCGCTCATTGGGTGGAGCAGGGTGGTGACTTCCACGTTCATCTCGCGCCCCACGGCGACCATGCCGGCGGCGAGGGTTTCCGCCTCCTTCTTGGTCCGCATGAAGGCACCGCTGCCGTATTTGACATCGAGCACGAGCCGGTCGAGCGACTCCGCGAGTTTCTTCGACATGATTGACGCGGTGATCAGCGGGATCGACGGGACCGTGCCGGTCACGTCGCGCAGCGCGTAGAGTTTTTTATCGGCCGGGCAGAACCGCTCGGTTTGGCCCATCATCACCACGCCGAGCCGGTCCAACTGGGCGGCGGCCTGAGCGAGGGAGACCCTGACCTTGAAGCCGGGGATGGATTCCAGTTTATCGAGGGTTCCGCCGGTGATTCCCAGGCCGCGGCCGGAGACCATCGGCACCCAGCAGCCGGCGCAGGCCACCAGCGGTGCCAGGATGAGCGAAACCTTGTCGCCGACCCCTCCGGTCGAATGTTTGTCGACCACCGGCGGGTGTCCGGCGCGGTGGCTGAAACAGTCGCCGCTGGTCATCATCGCGCGGGTCAGGGCGGCGGTTTCGACTGCGGTCATGCCCCGGAAAAAAACCGCCATCGCGAATGCGGACATTTGGTAATCCGGGACCTCGTCCGCCGTATAGGCTTCGATCAACTGCCGGATTTCGTCGGTCGATAACTCTTCGCCCTCGCGCTTGCGCGCAATCAATGTTGGAACATGCATGGTGTATCCTCGGTTCGCCCGCCCACAGGCTCCCTCCCTCCGGTTCCGAACGCAAGTACGAATCCTGGAATGAATTCCGGAATCCTGATTCCGCCGCCTGAAGGGCTCGGACCCGGAGCAAAGATGCGAACCACGGATCAACGCGGAGGGACACGGTCTTTCATGAGATTGACCTGCCCGGAGATTTCCGAATCAATCGATGGTGTCCGGCCGGATGTTGGTAAACGCGGCTTTTCTGAAACATCCCGGATTGCGCTGGCGTTCAAGTGGGCGATGAAGACAATCACGATCATGGCAGCAATGGTGGCAATGGCCGGGGTGGCCGTTGCCGAGGAAGGCAAATGGGAAACCTTGTTCAACGGCAAGGACCTGGCCGGTTGGACTCCCAAAATCCGTGGCTGCGAGGCTGGCGACAACTTTCAGAACACCTTCCGTGTCAAGGACGGGATCCTCAAGGTCGATTACTCGGACTACAAAGTTTGGGACAATCGTTTCGGCCATTTGTTTTATGCCAAGAAATATTCCCACTACCGGCTGCGGGTGGAGTATCGGTTCGTGGGCGAGCAGCTCACGGGTGGCCCCGGTTGGGCCTTGCGCAACAGCGGCATCATGATCCACAGCGAGTCGCCGCAGATGATGGAACTCGGGCAGGAATTTCCGGCCTCGCTGGAGGTTCAGTTGTTAGGTGGCACGGGCCAGGGCGAGCGCACCACGGCGAACCTCTGCACGCCCGGCACCCACGTCGAATACGCCGGCAAGCTCGACACCCGCCACTGCATCACCGCGAAATCCAAAACCTTCAATGGCGAGCAATGGGTGACGGTCGAAGTGGAGGTTCACGGCCACGATTTGATCAAGCATTTCGTCAACGGTGAGGAAGTGATCACCTACGGCAAGCCGGTGCTGGGTGGTGACGCCCACGCCGACACGCTGGCGAAGGTGGCGGGCACCAAGCGGATCTCCGAAGGCTACATCTGCCTGCAGTCGGAAAGCCACCCGGTGGAGTTCCGCAAGGTGGAGATCCAGGTGCTGAAACCCTGATGCCGACCCGTAGAGCCGACCGCCCGCTGACGCGCGGGCTCCGGAGTGCCCTGTCCGCGCTGCTGATGCTGGCAGGCGCGGGGGCCTCCGGTTCCGAGTTGCCGCGCGACACCGCCCAGTGCGTGTTGGGCATCGCCGACGGCTGGAACGCCTCGGCGGCCAGCCTCGTTTTGTTTGAAAAACAGGGTGGCGTCTGGCGACAGTTTGGGAAACCGTGGCAGGCCCGGCTGGGCAAGAGCGGGCTGGCCTGGGGGCTGGGCCTACAGCCGGTGCCAGCCGGGGCGGCCACCAAACGCGAGGGTGACCTCCGCACTCCGGCCGGGGTGTTTTATATTGGCGGCGTTTGGGGCTACGCACGGACCATCCGCAAGCACCCGGGGTTGTTCTATCATCGGGTCAACTCCAGGGATCTCTGGATCGAGGATCCGGAGTCGGAAAGCTTCAACCGCCACGTCATGCTGGATCACGAACCCGCCACCGCTTGGGAGAAAAAACAGCA
>JAIPKB010000180.1 GCA_021733795.1 Akkermansiaceae bacterium
GGTGGTGCCCGGTTGGTCGGCGGGCCAGAGGTGTTTGAACTTCTCCGGAATGCGGACGATGAGCGGCACATGCAGACCGCTGTCGAAGAGGAAGCGCTTGCTGCGGGGCAGCACGCCGCCGTGATCGGAGTTGAAGACCACGATGGTATCCTCGGCGAGGCCGGCCTGGTCGAGGGCCGCGAGTGCCTTGCCGATCTGGGTGTCCATGTTTTCCACCGCATCATAATACTTCGCATAGTTCATGCGGATGGGGGCCTCGTCGGGGTGATATTTTCTCAGGGTCACGTCCGCCGGAGCGTGGCGCGTGCCGGTGACACCACCCTGCGCCCGGCTTTCGTGGGATTCGTTGAAATTGATGACTTGGAAGAATGGCTGGCCGGGTTTCCGCTTGGTCCACGCGTCGGCCACGCTGCTGTCCCAGCAATCGGTGTCTGCCCGACCGCCGATGTTGTAGTCGGTCTTGGAGTGATTGGCGGTGTAATAGCCTGCCGCGCGGAGGTAGTCGGGGTAGTATTTGATGAGATCGTGCGGGATCAGGTAGCGGCTGCGCATCGGATGGGTGCCCGTCGAGATCGAATTGATCCCTGTGATCCAGGTGCTCCGCTGCGTCGCGCAGACCGGCGCGCTGGCATAAACGCTGGTATAGCGGAAGCCCTGCTTGGCGAGCGCGTCGATGTTCGGCGTCTTCGCCTCGGGGAACCCGTAACAACCGATCCAGTTCACGTTAGAGTCCTCGCAGACGAGCCAGAGGATGTTGGGTCTCGGTGCTGGCGCATCGGCGGCGTGCAGCGCGGTCGCCGGAGCCAGCAGCAGGGCGGCGAGGAGGGCGATCGTCCGGCATGGGATCGTGGGCTGTTTCATCAGGGTGTGGTGGCGGGTGCTTCGGTCACCGCGTTGGCTGGAATGAGTTGCTCTCCGCTGGCGGGAGCCGTCTTCGTCGGCTCGCCGGTGAGCAGGCCCAGTTTCACGAGGAATCGATCCGCGGCGATTAGGGCCAGGGATTGCCAGGGATCCTTATTGAAGAAGCCGTGCGCCTGGCCGGGGCCGATTCGCAGGTCAATGGTCTGGTTGCCGAGCGATTTCCACTTCGCGTACGCGGTGTCCCAGCCTTTTTTCCAGGTGTCTTGATCGCCGAAGAACGCGATGGCGGGTGCGAGGCAGGGCTTTAGGTAGCGCAGCACGTCGATCTCGGTGTCCTTGACATCGTCGGGGGCGAAGGCGGGATTGAACCAAAGGTAGGCGACCACGCTGGTATCGATGTCCTTCGGATCGGCCGGATCATTGAGGCCGGGATTCAGCGTGGCGAGCGCGCTGATGTGGCCACCCGCCGAGCCGCCGCCGGTGATGATGCGGTGCGGGTCGATGCCGAGTTCGGCCGCGTGTTGTTTGAACCAGCGGATCGCGCTCTTGGCATCGGTGACGCACACGCGTTTCTTGGTTTCGCCCGCGGGCAGCTTCTTCGCGTCCGCGGCGCTGAGCATCTGGTATTCGGCGGTGGCGCAAACGAGGCCGCGACTTGCGAAGTAGGCGCACACGGCCCGGAATTGCGCCAGCGTGCCGCCGCTCCAACCGCCACCGTGAAACAGGATCAGGCCGGGCACCTTTGCTTTCGCCGAATCATGATTCGGCGGGAAGTAAATCTCCATCCGGCGCGGCTGGCCGGCGCTTTGCTTGTAAGTGTAGCTCTTGCCGGCGGGGGCGTCGCCGCCGAGGCCGCTTTTGCTTTTCTTCGCGGCATTCGGTGCGGCCATGAGCATCGAGGCGGCGGTGAGGAGGAGCGTGAAGACGAGTGTTACGGTGTGTTTCATTGGTGTTGCGGTTGTTTTTGGGGCGTGATGGCGCTTGCTATTTTTTGTCACCCGGCTGCGCGTTCTTCCTGGCGCGGCCTTGGCCTTTGGCTTTGGCTTTGGTCGTCGCGTTCGGATTGTAGTTCGGGTTCGGCTGGCTGGGGACCTTGGCGTTGGCCGACTTGTGCCAGGCGAGGAGTTCATCGAGCAGCTCATCGCGTTTGGCGATTTCCTTGTCCGCCAGATTGTTGCGTTCACCGATATCATCCTTGAGGTTGTAGAGTTCGACCGCGTGGTTTTCCGCCAACTTGGCCCGTCCGCCGTCGAGCTGCCACTCCTCGTGGAACAGGTGCAGTTTCCAGTCGCCCTTATGGATCACGGTGACCGGGCGGGTGCGGAAGCCGGTGCGGACGTCGAGTTCGCGGCCACGGATGACCGGGTTGTCGAGATAGCCGGGGAAGTGCCAGAAAATGGACTGGCGCTTGAGTGCGCCTTCACCCTTGAGCAGCGGCAGCAGGCTTTCGCCGTCCAGTGTCTTGCCAGCGGGCGCGGGCGCACCAGCGGCGGCGAGAAACGTCGGGAAGAAATCCACGTTGATCACCGGCACGTCGCAGCGGCTGCCGGGTTTGGTAACGCCGGGCCAGCGGACGATGAACGGCTCGCGGATGCCGCCTTCGTAATAGCCGCCCTTGTTGCCGCGCAGCGGTTCCTGCGAGGACTGCTGGGTGCCGCCGTTGTCGCTGGTGAACACCACCAGCGTGTTCTCCTCCAGGCCGAGGTCGGCGAGCTTTTTCAGCAGCAGGCCGACGCCGTCGTCCAGATCGTAGGTGCAGGCGGCATACAAGGCGTTGCTGTGCTGTGCGCCCGGTTTGTTGGCCTTGAATTTCTCCAGCGTGGACGCGCGGGCCTGTAGTGCGCTGTGAATAGCGTAATGCGGCAGGTACACAAAGAAGGGCCGGTCCTTGTTCTTTTCCATGAACTCGCCGGCGGCCTGGGTGAGCGAATAGATGCCTTTGGGGTTACCGGGTTGCTTTCCCGACCATCCACCCTGGGATTGGAAGACCACATCGAAGCCCTGCTCGCCTGGCTCCGCACCATCCTTGCCGGAAAGATGCCATTTGCCGAAAATGCCCGTGACATAACCGGCCGCCTTCAGCGCGTCGGCGATGGTGATGTTTTCCTTCGCCAGCCCGCTTTTGTTGGGAATGGGGATCAACCGCTGCGCCTGCTTGGGGCCGCGGTCGGTGGCATTGACCGCGTAAACCTCGTGCCGCGGCGTGTAGTTGCCGGAAATCAGGCAGGCGCGGCTGGGGGCGCAATTCCCGGCGGCGGCGTAGCCCGCGGTGAACACCATGCCCTGTTTCGCCAGCCGGTCGATGTTGGGCGTTTCCATGAAGTCGCTGCCTTGGTAGCCGACGTCCTTCCAGCCGAGGTCATCGGCAAAAATGAGGATGATGTTGGGTTGCCGAGCGGGAGCGGCGGACAGCGTAGCCGGTGCGAGAACCGGTGCGAGAACTGCGAGGAGGCTCAACCCGACGGTGCGCAGCGCGGAAACAATTGGGGTCATGACGGATTTACCGGCCTGCCCGTTGGTTTCTTTCGTTTTGGTGCATCGTTCACCCATCCCGGCCCCATGGCGCGCTTCCGCTTCCCTCGGGCGGGCACAGCACAGCGCAGCCCCCCATGCGCGCCAACCTCAACCGCAATTTCCTAGCAATTGAAGCTGGCTTGATCAGCGGTGGCGGATGATCGCCAGCCAATCTTCGGCGGGGTCGCGGGGCGGGGTGCCAATGGCCACGTTCGCGCCACCATTGACCAAACCAACGAAGCCAGCCACGGGTGCTCCGCCGTGACGCGGGTCGAACCATTGGATGGCAAACTCTCCGGTCGCACCGCTGAGGTCGAGCTGGGCGGATCCGCCCTTGGGCAGGAAAACCAGATAGATATCCCCCTTCTTCGCGAGGCAGAATCTTGAGTTGTCATGGGTGGGGTTGCCGATGAGGGCGTCGGCGTTTTTCATTTCCCAAAAGGGAATCTGGTTCGCCGGGAAGAATTCGAGTGCGATGCGGGCGAAATCCCACGACCGGTCGCGGCTGCGGTAGTCCTGGCAAAGGAGGTCGTTCTGCGGCAGCTTGTAACCGAAGTAATACTCCACGCCCGCGCCGCCGGCCATGAGGGTGCCCCAAAGGGTGAGCTTGCGGATGTCGTGCAGGTCATAGGCCTGCCTGCCATTGCCCGCCTTGCCGCTGAGCCCCTCATAGCCGGGGTCCGGCGGGACACCCTCGGAGGCGCTGTTCTGTTCGTCGTTGGCCACCACCCACGGGGTGCCTGCTTTGGCGGACTCGGTCACCCATTTCAAGGTGCGGGCATGGGCCTGATTCCAACCGTTTTGGAGGGACGCACCGGTCAGGAGTGACTGCGGGCCCAGCAGTTTGGAGTAAACCTCGTCCTGTTGGGACGGAAAGGTGTGGACGACGCGCAGATGCTGATAGGGATCGATGGCGTGCAGGTATTCCAGCAGGGCACGCTGTTGTTCGGGCGTCTGGGTGTTTTCCTCGCCGAGGTTCCAGTTGAGTGCGAGTTCGTGACCGAAGCGGGCGACGAGTTCGCGGTAGTAGAGTTTGCGTTCGGGGCCGAGGTTGCCGCCGTCGAGCGACTGGGCGGCGCCGGGGCCGGTGGCGTCGTCGTTCTCATTCTCCTGGGTTTTGAAATGCAGGTAGAGACCGAGCTTTTGTGCGTGATCGAAGACGACGGTCCATTGGTCGAGCTTGGAGCAATCGTAGTGCATTTTGTCGTCGCGCTGGACGAAGGGCCAGACATTGTCGCCATCACCACCCGCATTGTAGGGCAGGAAGGAAAAGGCATTCACGCCCTTGGCGGATAGGTAGTTGATCGCGCCGATGATGGCCTTGCCCTTGCCGCCGCGCCAGGAGGGGTCGCCGGGTTTCCAATCCTTGAGGTGGGGAGCCCATGTCTTCAGTGGCACCTTGGACTTGCGGGCCACGGTATTGTCGAAATCCACGTAGGCGAGGAAGGTCTCGGGGGCGTCGGCACCGGCCTTGAGGAAGTAGTCCTTGGAGCCGGCGAATTGCAGGTAATGCTGGCCCACATACTGGAGGCGCCCTTTGGCGCGGAGGTCGCGGCCGGACTTGTCGGTGGGGGCGATGGTGATGGTGCCGGTCACGCCATTGAATGGCTTCAGCGCGATACCGCCGCCATCAAGGGCGGCGTTTTTGCCCATGGTGAAGGAAACGGTGTAGGTCCAGGTGCCGGTCTTGTCCGGCGAGAGGTTGGCACGCCATTTCGTGCCCGCCTCAGCGGAGCTGTCCGCCGCGTTGCCGTCGGCGGCGAAAAATCCGGGGACCTTATAACTGGGCGTGCCGGACTCATGGGTGAAGGTGACCGTGAAATTGCAGTCGGTGAACGGATTCGGGTCGTTGTCCATTTCCGCGGCGAACGGGCCGTCGAGCGTGAGGCTGACCTTGTGCCATTGTTTCAACTCGCCGGAAATGGCGACCGTCGCCTTGCCGTCGGATTTGTCGAGGACCAGATTCGCCGGGGCGGTCGGTCGCCGGAGGTCGGCGGCTCGGGAATGCAGGGTGGCGGCTGGCACAATCAGGGCGCAGGCGACGATTCGGTTGATGAGCGGGGATTTCATCTTGGTTTTGCGAAATTCAGATTGTACATGGAGGGTGGTTGGGTCACCGACGTTGCCGGGGAAGATCATGTAGGGAACACTCGGGTATTTGGCTTCACGTCCCAGCTCCCGGACCGGGACACCGGGGAGGACAAGTCCCAGGACCATCGCTCGTTTCACCTCCAGTGCCTTGGTGGCGAGGTCGCTGGAGGTGATGCCGCCTTTGGTAATCCTACAACGCGGGCGGATCGCGAGAGCTTTCACGCTTTCCACGAGTGCTGTTGAAATTTCACTTCCCGCCCTGCGAGCCCCCCGCTGATGCGGGGCTGCTGAGGGCACTCGAAAGAAATAATAAATTTTCTTGTTTTCGTTTTTTAGTATGCGTAATTCGTGCCGTGCTTGAAGTGGATGGCGTTGTTTCAGTCACTGGAGTCATGGAGTGGCTGGGAATATGTCAAACCGTGCAGAGCATTCCACCGTAATTCCAAACAACCAAACGCGAGTAACGCCCTTGAGGGCTCAGAAAAACCAGTCCAATGAAAACCAGTCCAATGCAGGCCGGTCCAGTGAGTCGTGATTCGAATGCAATCCAAACCGCGGCGCAGGCAGGTCTGCGGACCTTTCCTCCGGGGCTGCCACCCGACCTACGGCGATGGCGCGGGCCGCTTCAGGCGGTAGTGCCGCTCGCCGTGTGCGGCATCACCGCGCCGCGAGCGCTCGCCCAAAGCATTCCCTTCTCCGGGTTTGACAACAGCCCGCTTGGCAACGCCACCCTGGCGTTGACGCCTGACGGTTTGTTGGCGGTTGCCAACATCGGCAGCAGCGGACAGGACGGCGTGGAAATTGCGCTGCCGGCGTCCAATAGCGTGACAATCATGCCCGGCGACATCGATGGCGACGGGACTCCCGACCTCGCCGTTGGCGGTGCGCTGGATCTTGACGCCGTGGGCCTGCGCGAGAGCCCGACCAAGCAGTCGCTGGTGAGAACCCACATCGCGCGGACGGCGGTCGACCAGATCGTCTGCGACGCGGATTTCAGCCAGCTTGGTTCGACCGCGTTGATGGCGGGGTTTATAACAATGGGCAACTGGTGGCGGAAGTGCGGATGGCGACGAAATCCGCGTGCTCGCCGAACCGGCCGCCGGCACGATCATCGATTACAAGTCCGCCTTTGAGCTGCGGGCCGCCGGCATGTCGATGTTCGAAATCACCGACGAGGTCATCACCGAGCAACCGCCGCTGCACGTCGTGATTTCGCACAGCGCCGCCGGCGACTCACTGCTGCTGAGTCCGACGGTCACCGGGCAGTCCTATCAGTTTGAAACGTCCGGGGACCTGCAAGACTGGAGCGTTTTAGGGTCGCATGTCGCCCCCGGCGCCTCGTTGCAGGTGGACGTTCCCGCCAGTGTCCCGAGCCGGCCGAAGCGCTTTTACCGCGTGCGTCAATAGCCCGGCGGCGATCACCCCTCCCGTTGATTTTTGGAGCTTGCCGGGGGCGTCCCGGCAAGCAATTAGTGGGGGGGTGAGCAACGTGAACCTCGTCTGCCACCATCCCCCCCAACTCCAATCACTCACACCCCCCACCCCGATGAATCTCCAGTCGCAATCCACCCTGCTTGTCTCACTCGCACTTGCCTCCGGCCTCGTTGCACCTTACGCCGCCGGTAAAGGCGAGCCGGAGATCGGCCGTGAAGTCTCCATTCCCCGCCATCTTCAGGATGGCGAGGAGTACAAGCTGCCGCTCCAGCGCTTGCTGGCCCACGGTCGCAGCCTGTTCACCGCCAACTGGACCAGCGAGGAAGGCGGCGGCCGGCCGCTGACCAAGGGGACCGGCAAGCGGTTGTCCGATCCGGGGGCACCGCTGGTGTTTCCCGACAATTTCAACCGGGTGTCCGGGCCCGACGCAAACTCCTGCGCCGGTTGCCACAACCAACCTGCGGCAGGGGGCGGCGGCGACATCGTTGCCAATGTTTTCGTGCTCGCCCAGCGCTTCGACAACGCAACCTTCAACCCAACGGACTTGACACCCACCCGCGGCTGTATCGACGAGGGCGGCATGGCCGCGCTGCTCGAGTCCATCGGCAACTCCCGCGCCACCCTCGGCATGTTCGGCTCCGGCTACCTCGAAATGCTGGCCCGCCAAATGACCGCCGACCTCCAACGCATCCGCGACACCATCGGTCCCGGCCACTCCGCCGCGCTTGAATCCAAAGGCATTTCATTCGGCACCCTGGCCCGTGATGCCAGTGGCAACTGGGATGTCTCGGCCACCAGCGGCCTGGTTGCCCCCAGCCTCGCGACCACCGGCCCGGCCGCCCCACCCAGCCTCGTGATCCTCCCCTTCCACCAAGCCAGCAACGTGGTCTCACTCCGGCAGTTTTCCAACAGCGCTTTCAACCAACACCATGGCATCCAGTCCACCGAACGTTTCGGCGACAACGCCGACCCCGACGGCGATGGGTTCACCAACGAGATGACACGGGCCGACATCACTGCGGTCAGCGTCTTCCAAGCCACCCTCCCGGTTCCCGGACGGGTCATCCCCAACCATCCGCAGATCGAACAAGCCATCCTCAGGGGTGAGCAGTTGTTCACCAGCGTCGGTTGTGCCGAGTGCCACACGCCAAGCCTGCCGCTCACCCAACAAGGCTGGCTTTTCACCGAGCCGAACCCCTACAATCCGCCCGGCAACGAAACCCCGGCAACCCGCCGCACCCTAACCGTTGACCTGTCCCAGCCCACCCTGCCCGGTCCCCGGCTGGTGCCCCATGGCAAGCAGGTCGAGGTGCCCTGCTACTCCGACCTCAAGGTGCATGATATCACGAGCGGCCCCAGCGATCCGAATCGCGAAATTCTCGACATGAACGAAACGCCAGGCTCGCCAGCCTTCTTCGCCGGCAACTCCCGCTTCCTGACCCGCCGGTTGTGGGATGTCGGCAACAAGCCGAACTTTTTCCATCACGGGAAATTCACCACCTTGCGCCAGGCGATCGCCAACCATTTCGGGGAAGCCGAACTCTCCCGCCAGGCGTTCGACAGCCTCGCCGAGTTCGACCGCGCCTGCGTGATCGAATTCCTCAAGTCGCTGCAAGTCATCGATCGACCGACCACTTCCCGCATCGTCGACGAGGACGGCCGGCCGAAGTCATGGCCGCCGCGTTCGTCTCCTCCACCGAAGCATTGACTTTCACCGGACTCAATCGGATGTTAGAAAACCGGCTTTTCAGAACCCATCATGCCACGATCGATTGCAGCCCTCGCCTTTGGTTTCGCTCTCGGCTTGACGCCGTTTGCGGATTGCGCTCCCGCTCCAGACCACCGCCAGGAGGAAATCTCCTCCACCCACGGTGATCGCTTCATCAGCGGCGTCTATCCACACCTGACCACCTATGACGGCAACCAACGGGAGGTGGTGGAGTATCGACAGTTCACCGACGTGACCGGTCCCGAGGGTGTGCGCCCCACATCCGCAGGAGCCAACCTGCCGCAGTGGACGATCGGGACTGCGTGATCACTCGCGAGGTGGACTTCGATCTGCAAAGCGGTTTCCACCGATACCGGTCCCTCCCGCTCAAGGCCGGCGTGGAAACCTCCTTCACCTTTCCGAATGGCTTCGCCGCCCACTGGGTGCGCGCGGTCGCCGACTAAAACTGCGTGGCCAGCGTCCAATTCCTCTATCAATGAAACCATCAGTCACCCCATTTTCCCGCTCTGCGAGCGCCCGCGGGCTGGCGAAGCCACCAGGGCTCCTATCCGCGATAGATCGCGGCATTTGGTGCCGTACCCCCGCCAGGCCGCCCTGCGATGTTCAAATCCCTCACTCTGCTCCTCTGTTCCTGCCTCGCCCTCGGTGCGGCACCCTGCCGGGTCGAAATCATCGACCAGGAAAACGGCTGGCCGGTTCCCATGGTGGAACTGCGGAGCACCCACGAGACCTGCCACATCAGCGACAACCTGGGCCTAATCGCCATCGCCGACCCCGACTTGCTGGATCGGGAGGTGTGGTTTCATGTGCGCGGCCATGGCTACGGCGTGCCGAAGGACGGCTTCGGCTATGAGGGCGTCCGCGCCACCCTCAAGGCCGGCGGCACCTTTCGCATCGAAGTCGAGCGCCGAATCATCGCCAAGCGGCTCGGTCGGCTCACCGGAGCCGGGTTGTTCGCGGAAGGACAGCAACTCGGGCTCGCCCCCCTGCTGCCGGAGACAGGGGTTTTTGGCTGCGATTCGGTGCTCACCGCCCAACACGACGGCCACCTGTTCTGGCTGTGGGGAGACACGACCCTGCCCGACTACCCGCTCGGGGTGTTCCATTCCACCGCCGCCACCACCGCGCTGCGGCCGTTGGCAAAATTCGAGCCACCGCTGGCGCTGGCGCTCACCTATTTCCGGGACGCCAAGGGCAAGCCCCGCGGCGTCGCCCAAATGCCGGGCGACGGCCCCACCTGGCTCACCGGCATCGTTTCCCTGCCCAACCAACGGTTGGTGGCCACCTACTCGAAAATCAAGGGCTTCCTCGACGAGTACGAGGTCGGCCTCGGTGTTTGGGACCCGGCGACGCGGAATTTTGTCCGGGAAAAAATCATCTGGAAAAAGGCCGATGGCGCGAAACCCCTCCTGCTCCAAGGGCATCCGGTCAGATGGCAGGACCCGGCCGGCAAGCGCTGGCTGCTCTTCGGCGATCCGTTTCCCGCCGCGCGCTGCCCGGATGACTTCGAGGCCTGGAAAAATCCCGCCACTTGGGAGAAAACCCCCGCCCCGGCAGCCCCGCGCTCGGCTCAAGATGACTCGGAAGTCCAGCCGCACCGAGGTTCCATCGCGTGGAATCCGTTCCTCAAACGCTGGCTCACTGTCTTCACCCAGAAGTTCGGCAACCCGTCTGCATTCGGGGAGCTTTGGTATGCGGAGGCGGACTCGCCACTCGGACCCTGGGAGCCGGCCGTGAAAATCCTCAGCCACGACAATTATACCTTTTACAACCCGCTCATCCAAACCGCGCTGACGCCGGACGACGCGCCGTTCATCCTCTTCGAGGGCACTTACACCACCGAGTTCGCCGATCACGCCCAACCGACGCCGCGCTACAACTACAACCAGATCCTGTACCGCCTGGACCTCAACGACGGCAAGCTCCACCCGCAGCGTCGATGACCCAAGCCGATCCTGCCTTAGCGTTTCCATTCATTCAGGGCGCCTCACCCAGGCGGACACTCCAGCGCAGATAGGCGCGGCCTGCTGGTGCCGGATTCAGGTGGACGGTAACCTCCCCGATGCCGGGTTCGGCTTGACGGGTGGCAATGGTTACCTTTTCCGCCCCGCCCTCCGCAACCGGCTGCCAGGTGATCAGATCCACCGACATCTCGAGCCGACAATCGAGGTCCCGGGCCGCGTTGCGGAGACGACTGGTCGCCACCAGCCACCCCGGCTGGCGGGCATCCGGCACCAGCTCGAGGCGGGAGCAACTGGAGGGGTCGAGCGGATTGGTTTGGAAGGCGTATTCGAGCAGGTTGACGGAGCCATCACCATCGGGGTCCGCCAGCGGGTCGTGATCCCAGCCCGCGGGTCGGGTGGCACCCTTGAAGGTGAAGCCGTCCTCAGCGGGCGCGGTCAGTAGCGAGTCCGGGTTGCCCCAGGATTTGGTGACGCCGCTGATCCAGTCGGCGTAGGATGCGGCCAACTGCGGTGCGCCGGCGGGCGGGTCATCGGCAGTGACGGAGAACTCGGCGCGGGTGGCCAGGTAGCTGGCGGTGGCGCTGCCGTTATTGGTCACGGTGATGGTGGGGAAGGTGCCGCTGCGGGAGGCATAGGTGACCAGCGGGAACACCTCGCCTGTTAGGGCGAGCGCGTTGCGCAAGGCCACCGTGCCGTTGAGCGCGGCCGCGCCGGAGACGGCGAGCTTGTCAAACGCGCCGCTGGCGGCGTCGCCGTCCAGATCGACTTCGAGCGAACCGCCGGCTTGCTGGGTGTAGCTGCCGGTGATGCCGATGGTACGGGTGCCGGTTTCGCCGGGGGCAAACACGGCGCCGCTGTTCGTGACATTGGCGGTGATCGTGCCGACGCCGGTGACCCGGCCGGCGGCAAAGGTGAGCGAGGAGGCGGAGAGACTGCCGCCGGCGAGTTCGGTGATCCCGGTGGCGGTTTGCGCAAACGGGGTGAGGGCGAGCACTCCACCTTGAATGGATAGCCGCCCGCTGTTGGTGAAGTTGGTGGGGTTAAGGGATGTGGTGGTGCCCGCCCCGGACTTGACGAAGGTGCCGCTGTTGATCACGGAGACGTGAAGAAAAAAGCTGGCCACGACCCACACAATGTCGGCCTCGTCCCCCACGGTGAAGATGCCGCGGTTGTCGAGGGTGGTGTTGGCACCGCCGGCACTGTTCATAATCGCCAGGTTGGCCCCGCCCAGGGTCAGCGTGCCTTCGTTGACCAGTTGCCAACCGTCGTTGAGGCTTTTACCGGAGGGACCGCTGATGGTGCCAGTCGCTGTGGGTGCGATCACCAGGCTGCCGCTGCCGGTCATCGTGCCGCCGGTCCATGCCAACGACCCGGTGATCGTCACTATTCCGGTGCCGCCGAGGGTGCCGCCACTCTGGGTCAGCGACGGGATTTCAATGGCGGTGTTCACCGTGAGTCCACCAGCGACCAACTCGATGCCCGTGGCAAAGCTGGCGGCCTCGTTGAGCACCAGGGTGCCGCCGGTGAAGCGCATCGCGCCACCCACCGACAACGCCGCCGCCGGCGCGAGGGTGAAGGTGCCGGACGAGAGATTGAGGGTCGAACCCGCGCTGGTATTCAGCACGCCGGAGTGGCTGGTCTGGGTCGCGAGTTGCAGGGTTCCTGAATCCACCAGGATTTCACCGCTGTTAGTGAATTGGGTGGGGGAGAGCACGGTGGTGGTGCCCGCGCCGGATTTGATGAAAGTGCCGCTATTGGTGACGAAGACCGGTTGGCCGGTGAAATTGAGCCACGCGATGTCGGCCTCGTCGCTCACGGTGAAGGTGCCGCGGTTGTCGAGGGTGGCGTTGCCGCCGTTTTGGGTGGAAAGCGTGAGGCCGGCTCCGCTCAGGGTGAAAGCACCCTCATTGACCAGTTGCCAGCCGCCATTGAGGGTTTTGCCGGCGGGGCCGCGGAGGGCACCAGTCGCAGTGGATGCGATCACCAGGCTGCCGGTGCCGTTCATCGTGCCGCCGGTCCAGGACAACGAGCCGGTGAGCGTCATCTTCCCGGTGCCACCGAGGGTGCCGCCACGCTGGGTCAGTGACGGGGTTTCAATGGCGGTGTTCACCGTGAGCCCGCCAGCGACCAACTCGATGCCGGTGG